>CAZHCM010000144.1:0-5084 GCA_964531005.1 uncultured Sangeribacter sp.
TGATCGTCTCCGTCACCGAGCGCACCCGCGAGATCGGCCTGCGCATGAGCATCGGCGCCACGGGGCGCGACATCATGATGCAATTCCTGATCGAGGCCATCATAATCTCCGTGACCGGCGGCATCCTGGGAATCCTGCTCGGGGCCACCGCCACCTGGCTCATATCTGCCGTGGCCCACTGGCCGGTGCAGATAGACGGCACTTCGGTCATCCTCTCTTTCGTGGTGTGCACGGTCATCGGCATCATCTTCGGCTTCTATCCCGCAGCCAAGGCATCCAACCTCGACCCGATCGAGGCCATACGCTACGAATAAGTATTGTTTATCATATTTTTAATCTTAAAAACCTCCAAAACGCCAGCGATTCTTGGCGCTTTGGAGGTTTTTTTGTACATTTGCGTCAATATTGAAGACAATATACCCTGACTGCGCACGATTTTCGGCCGCTCGTCAGGACAGGCAGGAACGCCAGAATCGTTAGATCATACATGACTTCTTCTACAGGTATCAAAGACATAGAGGCCATCCCTTTGAGGGTGGCGATACAGGGAATAGCCGGCTGCTATCACGACGCCGCCGCCCGCGAATACTTCGCGGGGCGCGAAGTCGTGCCGGTGGAATTCGAGTCCTTCCCGGCCCTCTTCGAGGCGGTGCGATATGACGCGTCGCTCCTCGGCATCGTGGCCATCGAAAACACCATCGCCGGGAGCATACTCCCCAATCACGAGCTACTGCGCCAAAGCGACGTCAACATCCTCGGCGAGCACAAGATGCGCATTTCCCACGTCCTTGCCGCCTTGCCGGGCCAGGAAATCGCCGACATCGCCGAGGTGCATTCGCATCCCATGGCCCTGATGCAGTGCGAGCAGTTTCTGCACCAGCACCCGCATATCCGCAAGGTGGAGCGGTTCGACACGGCCGGAAGCGCGGCCGAGATTGCCGACCAAGCCCTCCCCCGCCAGGCAGCCATCTGCGGCGCTTTCGCCGCAGAGCTCTACGGACTTGAAATCCTCGCCCGCGAGATAGAGACCAACCGTCGCAACTTCACACGCTTCCTCGTCATCGGCGACCCCTCGGCAACCGGGGAGACGACCTCGGCGCATGACTACGACAAGGCGTCGCTCGTCTTCACGCTTTCCCACTCCAAAGGCGCCCTGTCGAAGGTGCTTACCATACTGTCGTTTTATGACATGAACCTCTCCAAGATACAGTCCACACCAATAATCGGGCGCGAGTGGGAGTACCGTTTCTATGTCGACCTCACGTTCGACGACCCCGTGCGCTTCCACCAGGCCATCGACGCCGTGCGCCCCCTCGTCTTGTCGATTCATCTCTTAGGATTGTACAAATCCTGCGACTAATCCACAATTGCCTATGCCAAAGCCAATCATCCCCTCTGCCCGCGCCGAGGGTGTAAAGGAATATTACTTCTCCCGAAAACTCAAGGAAATAGCCGCCCTGCGCGCAGCCGGAGTCCCTGTCATAAGTCTGGGCATCGGAGGCCCCGACCTTCCCCCGCCCGAGTGCGCCATCGAAGCGGCAGTCGAGACCCTGCGCTCCAAAGACGGCCACGGCTACCAGATGACCGTCGGCCTGCGCGAGCTGCGCGTCGCTTTTACCCAATGGTATGCTCGGTGGTACGGCGTGCCCGGCCTCGACCCCGACACACAGATACTCCCCCTCATCGGCTCCAAGGAGGGCATACTCAATGTCTCCCTCGCCTTCCTCAACCCTGGCGACGGCGTGCTTGTGCCCAATCCCGGCTATCCCACCTACACCTCGGCTTCGGAGATCGCTCAGGCGGAGATTTTCAAGTATGATCTGAAGCCGGAAAACGGCTGGTACCCCGATTTCGAGGCCCTGGAGCGTCTCCCTCTCGACCGCATCAAGGTGATGTGGGTGACGTATCCGCACATGCCGACCGGGGCTCCCGCCTCGCGCGAGCTTTTCCACCGCCTGGTGGAGTTCGGACTGCGCCACGGCATACTTATCATCAACGACAATCCCTACAGCTTCATCCTCAACGACTCCTCTCCCCTCTCCATCCTCTCTTCGCATCCGCGTGCCTTCGAAGTTGCGCTGGAGATGAACTCCCTGAGCAAGTGCCTCAACATGCCAGGCTGGCGTGTCGGCATGGTAGCCGGAGCAGCGGAGTATATCGGATATATCCTGAAAATAAAGAGCAATATCGACTCCGGGCAGCCCAAGGCCATCATGCGCGGCGCAATCGCCGCCCTCGGGCAGCCTCGCGAGTGGTATGACAGGCTCAACGCCGTCTATGCCGAGCGCCGCGAGATAGCCCGGGCCATACTCGATGCGCTTGGGTGCACCTACGACCTCCGACAGCAGGGCCTCTTCCAGTGGGGCCGCATACCCGACGGCGAAATTTCGGGAGAAGCTCTCTGCGACCGCATCCTCGACCGCGCGAAAGTATTCATAACCCCGGGCTTCATCTTCGGAAGCGCGGGCGACCGCTATATCCGCATCTCTCTCTGCGCCCCGGCCGAGACTCTGACCGAGGCACTTAACCGTATTAAAAACTGCTTATGAAAGATCTTAAACCACTATTCGACGATATATTTGCAGGCACCGACCGTTTTCCGGTGCTTGCGGGCCCTTGCAGCGCGGAGAGCCGCGATCAGGTCCTTGACACTGCACGTGCGCTTGCCTCGGAGGGTATCCGGGTGTTTCGCGCCGGAGTATGGAAACCCCGCACCAAGCCGGGAGGCTTCGAGGGTATCGGCACCCCGGCCCTCCAATGGCTGGCCGACGCCAAGCGTGAGACAGGGATGCTGGTAGGCTGCGAAATAGCCAACCGCCAGCACCTGATGGACGCCGTCATCGCCGGGATGGACTATGTGTGGCTGGGGGCGCGTACTTCGGCCAATCCCTTCGCGGTGCAGGAGATCGCCGACACTCTGGCCGCTCTCCCTGAGGAGCGCCGCGAGTCGCTGTCTGTGCTGGTCAAGAATCCTGTCAATCCGGACCTGGAATTATGGATCGGGGCCCTACAGCGCATCTATCGCGCCGGCATCCGTAGGCTTGGCGTCATCCATCGCGGCTTCAGCACCTACGGCACGCATATCTACCGCAACGTCCCGCAGTGGCGCATCCCCATCGAGCTGCACAGTCGCTATCCGGAGCTCCCCATCATCTGCGACCCCAGCCACATCGGCGGCAAGAGGGAGCTGATATCTTCTCTCTGTCAGCAGGCGATGGACATGGGCTTCGACGGGCTGATAGTAGAATCGCACTGCAATCCCGACTGCGCCCTTTCCGACAAGGACCAGCAGGTGACACCCGATGTCCTCGGGGTGATTCTGAGCACACTCGTGCGGCGCGACAGCAGCTACACCACCGAGAGCCTCGCCCAGCTGCGCCGCCAGATCGACAGCCTCGACGACGAGCTGGTGGAGCTCCTGGCCAAGCGCATGACAGTCTGCCGCGAAGTCGGCCATTTCAAGGCCGAGCACTCGATGCCCGTCGTTCAGACAGGCCGCTACAACGACCTCATGCAGCGCCGCGTAGACCAGGCCGTCCAGGTAGGCCTCAGCCCCGAGTTCATGCGCACCGTCCTCGCCGCCATCCACGAAGAATCCGTCCGCCAGCAACTCGAGCTCACCTCCCGCCCCTCCTGACCCCCATCCTTCCCCATCTGCTTGCGGCAGTGAGCGAGGTCAGAAGAGGAGGCTGACCTGCACGCCGTAGGCGCTTCCCATCCCCCAGCTGTCGTGCATCGCCCAGGGGCGGCTGCGTAGGCTCAGGCCCCGGGTGTGGAGCCCCTCGATCTTGTGGCGGCACTCCGTGCCGGCACAGATGCTGATCATCTCGTTGACCGGATCGCATATCATGGCCACGATGCGCCCGAGCACAGGGGAGCCGGCCAGCTCATAGCCGTTGTGCAGGATGTAGCTTTCCATATTGAAGAAGCACTCCCCCACCATGTCGTCGACAAAAGGCATTATGTACTGGTCACGGATCGTCGGGCGCACCATCCCGTCCTGCACCTGAGGCGTGCGCCCCAGTTGGCGATGGATCTGATAATGCTGACGCTCGAAGTGCAGACGCAGATGCAGCAGCTCGCTGCTGACAGGCCCCACCTTGGCCTCGGCCTTGGGTTCCGCCATCAAATCGCTCGTCGATAAAAGCGACACGCACGCCATCATTATGACCATCAAGAATACTTTCATAAGCACGGTGAAGGGGAAAGAGGTCTAATTAAGATATGTTTACATGTCCCTAACCGCCGCTTAGTGGCATCTGTTCATAAAAGAGGGCATATTAAATAAAAATGCAACATCGCCCCTCCCCTCTCCGTTCCCTGCACTGCTGCGTGCGGCGCAAATAGTAACAACCGCGAAGTTATGTCCCCTCTCCGTCCCCTGCACCGCCGCTTGCGGCGGAAGCGCTTAAGGGCAAATAAAAAGGCCCCGCAGAATCTGCGGAGCCTTTTCTTTGCTTATTGACTTTCGGCTGTCAGGAGCCGATAACGTGATCAGAACCAGCGGACGTAGGCGAAGTCCATGCGGTGAGGCAGGTCGCCGTTCTTGGGATACATGCGCAGCGAGGTGCGGTAGACGCCGGCCTCCTTTACCTCTACGTCGGCGGCGTAGGTGTAGACGTTGCCGTCGCGCTTGACCACATGCAGCTCGCGCGTGCCATGGAACTTGTCCTGGCCGTCCTCCTCCTTCTGGATCACCAGCTCGACGCCGATGGCGTCGCCCAGGCCTACGGTGTCGAGGGAGCATTCCACCTTCACTCGGGTGCCGGTGTGCAGGACGTTGTTGGCCGGCTCGTCATGGTTGACCGAAAGGATGCGGATGTCGTTCCACTTGGAGGCGACCTCCTCCTTCCATGCCACGATCTCGCGGGCCTTGGCGAAGTCGTGTGCCATCAGCTTGGCTGCACGCTTTGCCTCGGGCTCGTAGAAGCGGGCGATGTAGTCGTCGAGCTGACGCTTCATGGTGAAGTGGGGGGCGATCAGGCCGATGGAGCGCTTGATGGAGCCGATCCACTCGGGGCTGTAGCCCAGATAGTTCTTCTTGAAGTAGAGCGGCACGATCTCGTTCTCCAGCATGGAGTAGA
>CAZHCM010000145.1:0-5028 GCA_964531005.1 uncultured Sangeribacter sp.
CCATGGGCCTGACCCCGACCGAGGGCCTGATGATGGGCACCCGCTGCGGCGACGTCGATCCCGGAGCCCTCGTCTACCTGATGAAGGAGCTCAACCTCGACGCCGACGGCCTGCTCAACTACATCAACAAGAAGAGCGGCGTCCTGGGCGTAAGCGGCGTCTCGAGCGACATGCGCGACATCGAGGACGCCATCGCACGCGGCGACGAGCGCGCGCGCCTCGTCATGGACATGTATGAATACCGCATCCTGAAATACATCGGCGCATACGCCGCCGTGCTCGGGGGCGTCGACGTAATCGTCTTCACCGGAGGCGTGGGCGAGAACCAGATCGGCACCCGCGAGAAGATCTGCAAGAAGCTCGAGTTCATGGGCGTCACCTTCGACGCCGAGGCCAACAAGAGCCGCGGCAAGGAGGTCGAGATCTCCGGTCCCGACTCCAAGATCCACGTCGTGGTCATCCCCACTGACGAGGAGCTGATGATCGCCACGGACACCGCCGCCATCGTGGGCGCGAAGTAAGCCCGCGACTGCATACCTAAGGTCATCTTGAAGGGGCCGCTCCTCAGGCCGGCCCCTTCAAGATGACCTTCTTAAAAACCCAACCAAGACACTCTTGCCTATGATTGACGCTATAGTCTGGAACGCAGACCCCATCATCTTCTCTCTCGGGCCCCTGGCCGTGAGATGGTACAGCCTGATGTTTGCCATCGGGTTCTTTATCGGCTACCAGATCGTGGCCCGGATGTTCAAGCACGAGGGCGCGCCCGAAAGCTGGCTCGGCGTGCTGCTGATATATCTCGTCGTGGGCACCGTGGTCGGGGCCCGTCTCGGACACGTGTTCTTCTACCAGTGGGACTATTATTCCCAGCACCCGGGAGAAATCCTGAAGGTGTGGGAGGGTGGCCTTGCAAGCCACGGTGGCACCATAGGCAACATCATCGCCCTGCTGCTCTTCTCCTGGCTCGTCAGCCACAAGCCTGCCTCCTGGGTCTTCGACAAGATCGTCGTCCCTGTGGCCCTCGTGGCAGGGCTCATCCGCCTGGGCAACCTGATGAACTCCGAGATCTACGGCGGATACACCGACCTTCCCTGGGGATTCGTGTTCGTGCGCGACGGGCAGACGCTCCCCGCGCATCCCACGCAGCTCTACGAGGCGGGGTGCTATTTCCTGCTCTTCGCCCTGCTGATGTGGATGTATTGGAAGCGAAACGCCGAGGAACGCCCCTGGCTCCTGACGGGCGTCTTCTTCACCGTCACATTCGGCACGCGTTTCCTCATCGAATACCTCAAGAACGTCCAAGTGGCCTCCGAATACGACATGCTGGCCCGCTATGGCATGAACCTGGGCCAGATGCTCTCGATTCCCTTCATCCTGCTCGGGGTCGGCCTCATCGTCTACGCCTGCGTCCGCCCGCGCCAGCATTGGGATTTCCCCAACCGTTTCGCCCCGGAGCCTAAGAAATAATGTCAAGAAGCCATCATGTCATAATGTCATGATGTCACCATGTCAAAATGTCATCATGTCAAAATAAAAACCCAAAGCCTTATGATCGACGAAATGCTTGAATTCAACCGTCGCTTCGTGGCGGAGCGCGGATATGAGGCATACGCCACGAGCAAGTATCCCGACAAGAAAATCGCCATCGTGACCTGCATGGACACACGCCTCGTGACGCTGCTCCCCGCCGCGCTGGGCCTGCGCAACGGCGACGTGAAGATGATCAAGAACGCCGGCGGCACGATCACCAATCCCTTCGACTCCACGGTGCGCAGTCTGCTGGTGGCCGTCTACGAACTCGGGGTCAACGAGATAATGGTCATCGGCCACACCGAGTGTGGCGTCCAGGGCATGGATGCCGAGGAGATGCTCCACCTCATGAGGGAGCGCGGCGTCTCCCAGGAACACATCGACCTGATGATGCACTGCGGCATCGACCTCAAGAAATGGCTTCACGGCTTCGAGGACACCCCCGAAGCCGTGCGCGAGACGGTGGACCTGATCTCCCACCATCCCCTGATGCCTGCCGACATCACGGTGCGCGGATACATAATGCACTCCGTCACCGGCGAGCTGACGCCCCTTTGAGTAGGGGGTGCCCCACCTTCAGGTTGATGCCGCCTCTCGCCCTTGCTCCGGGCGACATTAACGGCTCCCCTATCTGAGCATGGGGAGGATCCGCTCCAGGGCTGCGATGAAGGCGTCCACCTCCTCGCGGGTGTTGTAGGCCGCGAAGGAGGCGCGCACCGTGCCCGGTATCCCGAGCCTCTGCATGAGGGGCTGGGCGCAGTGATGACCCGTGCGGACCGCGACCCCCATCTTGTCAAGAAGCATCCCCACGTCGTAGGGATGTATGTCATCCACCAGAAACGATATAACGGCGCTCTTATGGGGCGCCGTTCCGTATATGCGCACCCCCGGAATTGACTCAAGCCGCTCCGTGGCGTAGCGCAGGAGCTCCTCCTCGTGAGCCTCTATTCGGTCCAGGCCAAGGCCGTCGATGAAGTCGAGGGCATTGGCGAAGGCGCCTATGCCCACGAAATCGGGCGTGCCCGCCTCGAACTTGAAGGGAAGCTCGGCATAGGTGGTGTGCTCGAAGGTGACGTGGCTTATCATCTCCCCTCCCCCCTGGTAGGGGGGCATCTCCTCCAACAGGCTCTCGCGCCCGTAGAGCACGCCCACGCCCGTGGGGCCATACATCTTGTGCGACGAAAAGGCGTAGAAGTCGCAGTCCAGCTTCTGCATGTCGAGGTGCAGGTGGGGCGAGGCCTGGGCGCCGTCGATCAGCACCGGCACGCCGTGGGAGTGGGCTATCTCGGTCATCTCTCGCACGGGATTGATCGTGCCCAGGACGTTGCTGACATGGCAGAAGGCTGCCATGACGGTGCGCTCGTTGAAGAGACTGCGATATTGGTCGAGGTCCAGCACTCCGCGCTCGTCGATGTCGACCACCCTCAGCCGCACGTCGGCATGGGAGCGGATCAGCTGCCAGGGCACGATGTTGGCGTGATGCTCCATGACCGTCAGGATGATCTCGTCGCCCTCGCGGAAACGGCGCCCGTAGGAGGAGGCCACGAGGTTGATGGCCTCGGTCGTGCCCCGGGTGAAGATGATCTCGCGCTCCGAACGGGCGTTGATGTAGTCGCGCACACGGCGGCGCGCGTGCTCCTGCAGGTCGGTCGCCTCCTGGGATATGGTGTGCACGCCACGGTGCACGTTGGCCTTCGTGCGGGTGTAGCCGTCGCGTATGGCGTCCACCACCACGTCCGGCGTCTGGGAGGTGGCGGTGTTGTCAAGATATATGAGGGGGTACTTGCCGACGTTGCGTTCAAGTATCGGGAATTGGCTGCGGATGGATTGAATGTCGAGCATATTTTCAGTTTTGAGGGTTCGGGCGAGGGGGCGGCGTCGGCGTCGCCCCCCGCCTCATAATTCCTGCGGGGCGCACTGCAGCGAGCAGGAGCTGCACCCTGCCGACTCCCCGGCGAAGCGTCGCTCCACCAGGTGGCGCAGGCGGTCGCGGAGCATCTCGAGGCGCACGCCGTCGAGCACGTCGGCCATGAAGGCCTGCTTGAGCAGAAGGCGCGCCTGCGAATCGGAGAGGCCGCGAGTGCGCATGTAGAAGAGCTGCATCTCGTCGAGCTGCCCGATGGCCGTGCCGTGCGAGCACTTCACGTCGTCGTTGTAGATCTCGAGCTGAGGCTTGGAATACATCCTTGCCTCCGGCGAACCCACGAGGTTGCGGTTGGCCTGGTACGCCTCCGTCTTCGACGCCCCTTCGGCCACATAGATGCGCCCCGTGAAGGAGCCTGTGGCGCGGTCGTCGACCACGTATTTGAAAAGCTCGTCAGTGTGGCAGGCCTCGGCGCGGTGCTCTATGCGCGAGAAGGTCTCAAGCCTGCGCGAGGCGTCCTCGATGCCCATGCCGTAGAGCTTCAGGCCTGCGTCCTTGCCCCGGAAGACGGTGTGGTATTCATTGCGCGTCGTGCCGTTGTAGAGGGTGATGCCGTCAATGAGGACGTTGCTCCCCTCCTCCTGACTGAGATAGAGGGCGCTGAGGCGTCCTGTCTGCTCGCTCGACTCCTCCAGCGTGTACATGTCGAAAGCCGCGCGACGCCCGGCGTAGATCTCCACCGTCTCGAGGGCCAGGAAATCGACCTCGGGCACCTGGGTGTGGTCGCAGACGAGCAGCCGGGCCTCGGCCTCCTCTTCCAGTATGACGAGCAGCCGGCGCACGGCCATCAGCGGCGCGCCGTTGTGAAGGATGTTGACAAGCTGGATGGGCTTCTCCACCTTGACCCCTTTCCTCACGTGGAGCACCAGGCCGTCCTGGCAGAGCAGCGTGTCGAGGGCCACGATGGGATTGCGCATGTCGGCGAGGCTGCCGTAGTGTTCGCGGGCCAGGTCCGGATACTTCTCGGCGAAGGTCCTCAGTCCCATCACCTCCACCCCCTCGGGCAGGCCGTGGCGCGCCCCTTTGCTCTCGGCAAAGGTGTCGTTGATGAGGAAGAAAAGCGAGGTGGACATGTGGGGGACGTCGCAACGGAAACTGGCTGCCGGATTGACGTCGATGGGCACGCGGGCCACGTTGACGCCATAGTCCGGGGCGAGCATACCCTCCAGGTCGGTGTGCTCGTAGTCCTCGGTCCCTTTGGCGGGAAGCTCCCTCCCTTCGAGAGCGGCGCAGGCCTCGGGGCGCAAGGCGTTGACGGCAGGCGCCGAATGGGAGTCTATCAGCTCGCGGTGGGCGCGATAGAGCTCCACATATTGACGTAGGGCCTCAGTCATGGGGCGCCTCCTCTCCTTGCTTCAGCTCCTCGCCGCGCTCCTCGGCGTCGACACGCTCCTTGATCCAGTCGTAGCCGCGCTCCTCAAGCTCGAGGGCCAGCTCCGGGCCTCCGGTCATGACGATGCGTCCCTTGTAGAGGATATGGATGATGTCGGGCTTGATATAGTCCAGGAGGCGCTGGTAATGGGTGATGACGATGGTGGCGTTGTTGTCGCTCTTCAGCTTGTTGACGCCTTCGG
>CAZHCM010000146.1:0-5020 GCA_964531005.1 uncultured Sangeribacter sp.
GTGAGCATGGCGAGGCGGGCGGAGTTGGCGCAGACGGCCTTCATCATGGTCTCGCCCGAGGGGCGCTCGCCGTCTTCCCAGCGGTAGCCCCAGACGTAGGCGTCGGAGCCGTAGGTGTCGCCGTTGTACTGGACGACGAGGGCCGCACGGTTGGGGCCCGTGCCGGTCCAGTGGCGGATGCGGTCGAAGTCTATCGGATGCGCCGCGGCCGAGAGGGCCGAGAGTCCGATAGCCAGTGAGATCAATTCTGTTCGCATGATCGATTGGGTTGGTTTATGGTGATTAAATCTTTTGATGTCAGGGATTTGGCAGGCTGGGGAGGGCTATGTGCAGGTCCTGGGCGCGGCTCAGCTCGGTCGAGGTCTCCCCGAGCCATCCGCAATACTGGTTGATACCCGTGTAGACGCGCACGAAATCGATGCCCGGCAGGTCGACGCTTCGCCCCCGGGAGTCGACAGCCCACGCGATATCGAAGGAGTTGAGGTCGGCATACTCGTTGGGATGGTTGTCCACATATCCCCAGGGGTAGCTGTAGAGCACGTAGTAGGCGCCGTAGCCGCTGATGTCCTCCGCATTGGGGGCGAGGAGCGACCCGCGGAAAGTCATGGCGTCGCCCGCCACCCAGCGGGGGTAGTAGTCCTGGCTGTGGAAGACGTTCTTGGCCATGTAGCCGGTGTCGCCGGCGTTGTCGGTCCAGCGGATGTAGAAGAGGTCGTCGAGGCTCTGGTCCTCGTCGGCCACTATCTCGCGGGCCGGGTCGGGGCGATGGTAGGTGATCTCGTATCCATGGCGCGTGCCGGGGGCGTGATACTGGCTTCCTGCCAGCTCGTACCACTCGTCGTCGGGCAGGCCGTTGCAGTTGGCGTCATAGCTGACCATGACTATCCCGGGCTCGGCCGAGCCCCCCTTCTTCTCGGGCTGGAGGAGCTCGTAGAAGCAGTTGCCCCAGATGCGGAAGTCGGCCTCTCCCGGCACGTTGACCACCGTATGGTCAAACCCGAAGGTGACGTAGCCGCCATAACCGCCGAGGGTGATCATGATGTCGTTGGTGCCCGAGATCGACTCCTCGGCCTTCTGCAGGATGTCGGCGTAGGTGTCCCCCTCCTCGAAGCGGGGCATCTCGTTGACAAACTGCCCCGGGGCCGGGCAGTACTCGTAGACGCGCGAGATGTAGGGGGAGTATTCCACCTCCTCGTGCATGACGGTGACGGTGAAGTCGAAGTGGTAGGGCGTGAGGTCGTCGATGATGTCAAACGACAGCCGGTACGTGCCTTCCTCCCGGGCCATGAAGACGTATCGGCGGTCGGCCGACACCGTGCGCCCGTCGACTTTCCACACATACTCCCTGCCGGTCAGGGCCGACTCGAGCGGGAGCTTCGACATGCGGGGGATATAATAGGAGTCGTCGATGCCGAGGTTGACCATCGGGATCTCCTGCGAGCAGCCGCATAGGATACCTGCCAGGGGGATGAGGATAGGGAGGAGAGGGATGGGATTGATGCGTTTCATTGCCTTAGGAATGTGATGTGGGCCGGTATGTCGCCCGTCCTTACGCTCCATTTCTTGCGCCCGTCGGGGGTGAAGCAGTAGAGGGTGCCCGACGAGACGTAGTTCTTGGCGTCGGTGACGAAGATATCGCCCGTCTCCGGGTGCACGGCGATGCCGTAGGGGATGGTGATCTCCTTGTCGGTGCCGTCGGTGATGAAGCTATGGGAGACGACCTCCTTGGTGCGGACGTCGATGATGCCGTAGGTGATGGTGTTGGAGGCGGAATAGTTGCTCCACTCGGTGGCGTAGTAGTACATCAGGTCGCCCGAGAAGGCCATGTTGGAGCAGGCCACGGGGATGGTGTCGGTGACGATCATCTGGTTGAACCCCGGCTTCTTCTGCATGACGTACAGGCGCGAGGGGCGCGACTGGTAGTCGCCGCGCGAGGTGACCCACAGCTTGCCGTAGCGGTCCTTGCGGAGGCGATGGAGGTTGATGCCGACGGGTATCTGCTGCACCTGCTTGAAGTCGACCATCTGGATGACGGAGACGGTGTTGTCGTAGTTCGGCGCGCGGTATCCCCCGGAGTTGGCCACATACATGTAGTCGTCGACGATCTCCATCTCCTCGGGCTGGTATCCGACCGAGACCTTGCGCGTGACGGCCAGGGTGAGGGTGTCGACCTCGTAGACGGCCCCTTTCGGGGCGTCGGGATCTATCAGTACGGGCCCCACATAGGAGCTCACATACGCCTTGCCTCGGTGGAAGCGCACGTATCGGCAGTTGGGGATGTCGACCTGCCCGAGCCTCAGGCCTGAGCGGGCGTCGAGCACCTCCACCTTGTGGGAGCAGTTGACCACCACGTAGAGCTTCGAGCCGTAGATGCCGATGTCGTTGCCCACGTCGCCGAGCTCCTTTATGACGTTGGGGTTCTTCTCGGCGTAGAAGTTGCGCGAATAGAGGCCCGTGTGGTAGTCGTAGAAGTCGAGAGTGCACTTGTTGGAGCCCATGTTGCCTTCGTTGACGAGATAGAAGCCGCGTATGGCCCCTGAGCGCGACTCGTCGCCGACGATCTCATACTCCGTGGGGACCACAAGTTCGTCCTCGCGACAACTTGTGGCCATACCCAACAGGAGCGGCAGAAAAATATATAATAAAAACTGTTTCGGTGTCATATCTCGGCAGTGAGGGTGAATCGGTAGTTGCGCTTGGGCATGGGGTAGTTGAGGATCACGTCGTAGTCCTGGCTCAGGAGGTTGTTGACCTCGGCCAGGGCCCTTAGGCTGACGCGGCCCAGGCGGAAATCCTTGCTCAGCGAGATGTCGGAGGTGTACCAGGGCTGGGTGTGGTTGTAGCGGATGTTTTCCTGCTGGTTGTATCTCTCGCCGACGTAGATCCACGAGTAGTTGAGGCTCCAGCCGCGCCATTGGGCGTTGGCCACCGCAGCCCCCGAGTGGCGGGGGATGTAGGGTATCTGGTCGCGGTAGTAGTTGTCGGCGGGGTTGGTGACGTCGATGGCCCTCTGGAAGGTGTATTGCGCCCTGGCGGTGATGTAGAGGTCCTTGGCGGGGTGGAGGGTGAGGAGCGCGGTGATGTCGATGCCCCGGATGTCGACCAGGCCGAGGTTGAGCATCGTCCAACGGAACTGCTGCCCCTTGGGATAGGCCACGATCTTGTCCTTGACCCTGTTGTAGTAGACGTCGGCGCTCAGCCGGAGGGCCGAGACGAGGGAGGTGGCCGACGGGCGGTCGTAGAGCAGGCCGAGGTTGTATTGCGTGACCCGCTCGGGTGAGAGCTGGGAGTTGCCCATGTCGGCATAGTATAGGTCGTTGAAGGTGGGCATCCTGAAGGATCGCTTGAAGAAGGCGCGAATGGAGAGGTCGCGGCGGCGCAGCGGATAGGCGTTGACGAAGAGGGCGGGCGAGAGCACGTGCTTGTCGGCCGGGGCCTGCTGCCCCTTGATGCGGTCGTGGATGAAGGTGGCCAGCAGGCTGGCCTGGGCCTTGAAGCGGTCCAGGGTCAGGGCAGTGGCCGCCGACAGGTATTGCGACACGCGGTCGGGCTTGACGAAGCCGTAGACGTCGGCGTCGAGGGTGTTGCAGAGCAGGTCGTAGCTTGCCGAGAGGCGCCAGCGGGCATTGACCTCAAGCTCGTGGGCCGTGGAGACGTAGATCTCCTTCTGGCGGTAGAGGTTGTCGATCTTGACCTGCTTGTCGTCGTTGTTGACGTAATGGGTGCGGTAGAAGGCATACTTCACGTTGTTGAGCGTCGTCCAGCGCCCGAAGGAGCCGGTGTACCGCCCCTGGACGAAAGAGTTGGTGTCCCAGATGCGTTCGCCGCGCCGCCAGACGTTGTTGACTATCGCGCCGGGCACGCCGCGCTCGGAGTTGTAGTTGTATGCCTTGAAGGTCCAGGAGCCGGAGGGCAACGAGCCATGGGTGTTGAGCTCGATGCGGGTGGCGTTGATGTCGCCGTTCTGGCGCACGGCCGTGGTGTCGTAGGCGAGTTCGCCGGCGGGGTTGACGCGGCGGTAGCGGAAGCGATACTTGCCGCTGGAGTTTACCCACTCGGCGCTCAGTGAGGCCGACACGCTCTCGCTTAGGCGGAGCTCGACCAGGGCCGAGGGGTTGAGCAGGTCAAACGACCCGGTGCGTATCGTGGCCCTGGCGTGGTATGTCTCCCCCTCGCCGAAGACCGGGGTGCGGGTCTTCATGTAGATGGTGCCGGCCGAGCCGAAGTCCTTGGCGGGCTGCAGTATCTCGCTTTTCTGGCCGTTGTAGAGCGAGAGGGCCTCGATATTGTCGAGCGAGAACTGCCCGAGGTCTATCTGTCCGTTCTGGGCGTTGCCGAGCTCGACGCCGTCGTAGACCACCCCGGTATGGTTGGTGCCCATGGAGCGTATGTTGACGGTCTTGATGCCCCCGACGCCCCCGTAGTCCTTGACCTGCACGCCCGAGAAGTAGCGCAGGGCGTCGGCCACGCTGTTACTGTTGAGGCGGTTGAGTTCGTCGCCGGCGAGGGTCTGCACGGGGATGACGTCGCGGCTCGGCTGCCGGGCCGTGACCGTGACTTCCTGGAGGAGGTGTGTGGTGTCCTTGCGCGCCTCTGCCTTGCTCAGACCCGGAATAAGGAGCGACGCCACAATGGACCATATCAAGCGAGATGCCATTGCAGGTAATTGGTTTTACTGATTGCCGAATAATGAAAATGCCCGCTGGGACACCGTTTTACGGGTGTCCCGACGGGCTATCAAGTTTTCTTGTTCAGGCAGTCAGTCCTGCATGATGACGGTCTCGGCCGATGGCCGGCGGCAGTCAAGGATTCAAACCCAATGTCCCGTGGGCGTTTTCTGAGTTTGAAAAAGGCAGGTCTTCTGACTTGTCCCGGTCCTGTCGCGCCTTCCCAGTCTCCGTGGGAGACCAGTGGCAGGTTGCGACGGCCGTCTGCTTCCTCATGGCGAATGCAATCGCCTTTGGAAGCGGGACTTACAGCAGCGGGTACTGTTGAGGATTCTCACCTCATTCCCTTTTGA
>CAZHCM010000147.1:0-4948 GCA_964531005.1 uncultured Sangeribacter sp.
AGATCCCAGTCCAGTCAGGCCAGTAGTTTTGCACTTCGTTCTGGAATCTACAAAATTAGTATATAAGACTGCCTAAAGGTGGCATGCTTATGTTAAACAGTGTTAACAATAGGTGGTTTTCGATGACGAAGAGACCGGGATTCGAGATGTCCTTAAGCTCCCACCTCCGGGTACTCCCACCCAACCACGAGCCTGGCGGGAGGCCGATGGCCGTTGCCGGGCGGGAGTGCGTTGTAGCGGCGTTTTGATCAGGGATTTGGCGCGCCTATTTGCGGCGGATGACGCTGCCGGAGGCCTGGTGGGTGGCCAGGATGAGCATCTCGGCTATCTGGACGTGGGCGGGGGCCTGGGCGGCGTAGAGGGCGGCGTCGGCGATGTCGGCGGCTGTGAGGGGGACTATCCCTTTGTAGACGTCGGCGGCGCGGGCGTCGTCGCCGTGGAAACGGACGCGGCTGAAGTTGGTCTCCACGAGGCCGGGCTTCAGGAGGGTGACGCGCACGGCGGTGTCGGCCACGTCGATGCGCAGGCCGTCGGTCAGGGCCTTGACGGCGGCCTTCGTGGCGCAGTAGACGGCGCCACCGGCGTAGGCGGCATCGCCGGCCACGCTGCCTATGTTGATGACGTGGCCTCGGCCACGCTCCACCATCTTAGGCACTATCAGGCGCGTCATCGCCAGGAGGCCCTTTATGTTGGTGTCGATCATGCCGTCCCAGTCGGCCCAGTCCCCTTCATATTCGGGTTCGAGACCGAGGGCGAGCCCGGCATTGTTGACGAGGATGTCGATGTCGCGCCATCCGTCGGGCAGCGACTCCAGGGCCTCGGCGCAAGCCTTGCGGTCGCGCACGTCGAAGCAGAGGGCCAGGGCGCGTCCCTGCCCTGCGGCCACCAACTCGTTGAGACGGTCGGCGGAGCGACCTGTCACTATCACATTGTATCCGGCGCCCATGAAAGCCAGGGCGCACGCCTGACCGATGCCGCTCGTGGCTCCGGTCACCATCACTGTCTTATGCATTTGTTTAGGTATTAGGTATTACTTCTCCTTCCAGCGGTAGAGGCGGTCGCTTAGGCGCACCTTCTCGGGCACTGCCACGGAGAAGACCTGCCCCTTGCGCACCACGTCCACGGGGCCCGAGTCGAGGCGCATCTCCCCGGCCTTGAAGATGACTGCGCCCGTGGTGGGGCCGGTGACTACAAGCTCGTCGCCCACCCGTATCTCGCCGCTCTCCATCTTGAACTCGGCGACCCCCAACTTCGAGAAATAGCGCGTGGCCTTGGCCACGTATTCCTTCACGCGCGTGGCTGACGAGCCATACTTCGCGCTCCATTCCCCGAGACGCTGGCCGAGGTAGTAGCCGTTCCAGAAGCCTCGGTTGAAGACCTTGCCCAGACGCTCGTTCCACTGCGCGAGCCGCTCCTCGCTCCAGGAGCCGTCGCAGATGGCCCCCAGGGCTTCCGAATAGCACTGCACGGTCTCGCGCACATACTCAGGGCCGCGGGCGCGCCCCTCGATCTTGAAGACCCTCACGCCCGCCTCCACCATCCGGTCGAGGAAGTCGAGGCTCTTCAGGTCCTTGGGCGACATGATATACTGGTTTTCGATGTCGAGCTGCTCGCCGGTCTCGCGGTCGGTGACGGTGTAGGCGCGGCGGCAGATCTGGTTGCAGGCGCCACGGTTGGCGCTGGAGTTCATCTCGTGGAGGCTCATGTAGCACTTGCCGCTGACGGCCATGCAGAGGGCGCCGTGGCAGAACATCTCCAGGCGCACCAGCTCGCCGTGCGGCCCGCGGATGTCTTCGCGCAGTATGGCGTCGTATATCTCGCGCACCTGGTCGAGGTTGAGCTCGCGGGCGAGCACCATGACGTCGGCCCACTGCGCGTAGAAGCGCACGGCCTCGACGTTGGTGATGTTGACCTGCGTGGATATGTGGACCTCCTGCCCTATTGAGCGGGCGTAGAGGATGGCGGCGATGTCGGAGGCTATTATGGCCGAGATGCCGGCCTCGTGGGCGCGGTCGATGATCCGGCGCATCAGCTCCATGTCGCCGTCGTAGATGACGGTGTTGACGGTCAGGTAAGTCTTCACGCCCCGCTCGGCGCAGGTGAAGGCTATCTCGGCCATGTCGTCGGCCGTGAAGTTGGCGCTTGAGCGGGAGCGCATGTTGAGGCCCTCGATGCCGAAGTAGACGGCATCGGCGCCCCCGGCCAGGGCTGCCGCGAGCGATTCGCGGCTCCCTACGGGGGCCATTATCTCGAAGTCCTTTCTTTTCAGGTCAGAAGTCATAAGTCAGAGGTCAGAAGGAGTTGCCATTTCACCTAACGACAAACCGGCTCCGCGCCGACAAGCCTTTAATTGCTTAGTACGTGTCAGGGTTTGCGGCCCAGGTAGACGCAGACGGCGCCCAGAGTCAGGGATTTCCAGCGGCAGGCGCGCAGGCCGGCCTGGCGCATGAGGTCGGTCAGGGCGTCGCGCTGGGGGGCGGCGGCTATGCTTTCGGGCAGGTAGGTGTAGGCGCGGCTGTCGCCCGAGACGAGGCGTCCGAGCGTGGGCACGAGCGTGTGCGTGTAGAGGTTGTAGCCGGCCAGCAGCACGGGGTTGACGGGGCGCGAGAGCTCGATGATGCAGACCGCCCCTCCGCGCCGCGTGACGCGCGCCATCTCGCGCAGCCCCTGGTCGTGGTGCTCGAAATTGCGCACCCCGTAGGCCACCGTCACGAGATCGAAGCTCTCGTCGGCAAACGGCAGCGCCAGGCAGTCGCCCTGCATGAACTCCAGGCGTCCCTGCACCTCGGGGGAGCCTTCGCGCAGGCGTCTGCGCCCCACTTCCAGCATCCCGTCGGAGAGGTCGATGCCCGTGACGTGGGCGCCGGGCCATAGCTCCAGCATACGGAAGGCCACGTCGCCCGTGCCTGTGGCCACGTCGAGCACCTTCAGCGCCCTGTCGGGCCTTATGTCGAGCCCGAGCTCGGCGGCGGCCATCCTCAGGGCGCGGTCGCGCCAGCGGCGGTGCATCCCCAGGGTCATGGCGGTGTTCATGAAGTCGTAGGCCGGGGCGATGGCGTCAAACATCTCCTCCACCTGCGCCCCCTTGGCGCGGGTGTCGCCGTAGGGGTTGACCCCTTCGGCCCCGACAGCGCCCTTCGGCTCCTCCCCCCGGCGTGGCTCGGTCTGTGTGCTTGGCATTGCGGTGCGGATATGAGGCTCAGAGGTTCTTGGCGAAACTGCGGCGGCGGCGGTGCTGGCGGTTCTCGAAATACCCCCACTGCCCCTGCACCTTGCCGTTGGTCTCCAGCTCGGGGTTGGACTCGGCATACTTGAAGCCGTATTTCACGTATTGCGGGATGAGGTCCTGGAAGAGCAGGGCGTTGACCCCCTTGTTCTGGTAGTCGGGGCGCACGGCCACGAGCAGCAGGTCCACGCGGTCGTTCTTACCCTTCAGGCCCCGAAGCAGGTGCCACCATCCGGTGGGCCACATCCGGCCGCGCGACTTCTGCAGGGCGCGGCTCATCGAGGGCATCGAGATGCCCACGGCCACGAGCTCGCCGTCCTTGTCGACCACCAGCGACACCAGGTCGAGGTTGAGCAGGTTGAGGTATTCATCGATGTACTTCTCTATCTGGCGGTCCGTCAGTGGGGAGTATTCGTAGAGCTGGTCGTATGCCTTGTTGATGAGGTGGAAGAGGCGCTGGCCGTATTCCTCCTTGATCTTCTTGCGGCTGGTGTATTTGAGCACCCTCAGGCCGAACTTCTTCTTGACTATGTCGGCGATGCGGTTGTACTTGTCGGGGATGCCGTCGGGCACCGTCATCAGGTATTCCACCCAATCTGCCTGCTTGGCGTATCCGTGGCGCTCCATGTGCTCCGGATAGTAGGGGTGGTTGTAGATGGTGGCCATCGTGGAGAGCTCGTCGAAGCCCTCGACGAGCATCCCCTCGTGGTCGAGGTCGGTGAATCCCAGCGGCCCTATGACGCGCGTCATCCCCTTGCTGCGCGCCCAGTCCTCGACGGCGCCGAGCAGGGCGCCGCTGACCTCGGGGTCGTCGATGAAGTCGATGAATCCGAAGCGCGCGTCGCGGTTGCCGCTGCGCTCGTTGACCTGATGGTTGATGATGCCTGCGATGCGTCCCACCGCCTTGCCGTCGCGCATGGCCATGAAGCACTGTGCCTCGCAGAAGTCGAATGCCGGGTTGGTGGCCGGGAGCAGGGAGTCCACGTCGTCCTTGATCAAGGGGGGGACGTAGTAGGGGTTGTCCTTGTAGAGGTCTATCTGGAACTGCGTGAACTTGCGCAGCTCGGCGCGCGTGGGCTTGACGGCTATGATTTCAGTCATCGGTCGTGGGTTGGGGTGAAACGTGTGGATTGGGAGTGGCGGGTGCCTGCGGATTGGGCGCGCCTCAGGAGAGCTCGAGGAGCAGGATGACGACGAGCATGAGGGCGATGAAGAGGAAGAGGGCGACCAGCAGGGTGTTGGGCGAGCGTTTGTTGAGGGCCATCATCAGGTCGGGCACGCCGTTGTAGGGCCCTTCGGGGTCGGCGGCCTTGCGGGCCACCGAGCGCAGGCGCGGCAGTCGCTCCGGCAGATGGTCGAGCACCTCGCCCACCACCTTGCCGTAGGCCACGATGTCGGCCTTGGTGTCCTGGCGGGAGAGCGAGGAGGTCTGGTCGTAGCCGACGTTGATGAGCTTCAGGTTTTCGTTGTATTCGGTGAAGATGATGTTGTCCGGCGTGATGGGATGGTGCACGATGTGGTTTTCCTGGATATAGTCCAGGGCTGCCGGGAGCTGTGTGCGCAGGCGCTGGATGATGCGCGGCGTCAGGCGCTTCTCGTCGATGAGGCGGCGCAGGGAATAGCCGTAGACGTCGTCGGTGATGATGGCCAGGCCCACTCCGGGCACCTGCTCCAGGTCGTTGACCATGACGATGTTGGGGTGCGAGAGGTTGTAGCGGGTGT
>CAZHCM010000148.1:0-4824 GCA_964531005.1 uncultured Sangeribacter sp.
GGCGCCCGACTGCTTCTGGATGATGACGATGGCGCCCGCCTCGCCATTGATGTAGGTCTGCTGCGTGCGCTCCTCCAGGGAGTCGTCGACGCGGGCCACGTCGCGCAGGTAGACGGTGCTGCCGTTGTAGTGGCCGACGGGGATGTCGGCGAGCTGCTCCGAGGAGTCGAACTCACCCTCCACGCGCAGGGCATAGGTGTTGGAGCCGATGTCGAATGAGCCGCCGGGGACATTGCGGTTTTCGGCCTGGATGATCGAGGATATCTGCTCCACCGAGATGCCGTAGGCCTCCAGGCGGCGCGGGTCGCAATAGATGTGGATCTCGCGCTTCGGGGCGCCCGAGATCGACACCGAGCCCACGCCGTCGACGCGCGCCAGGGGGTTGACCAGACCCTCGTCGAGGATCTTGTATAGGCCGGGCATGCTCTCCTTGGCCTGCACCGACAGGAGCAGGATGGGGATCATGTCGGTCGAGAACTTGAAGATGATCGGGTTTTCGCAGTCGTCGGGGAGCTGCGACTCAACCATGTCGAGCTTGTCGCGCACGTCGTTGGTGAGGGCGTCGATGTCGTAGCCGTATTCAAACTCCAGGGTGATGACCGAGGTGTTCTCGCGCGACTGCGAGGTGATATGCTTGAGGTGCTCGACGGAGTTGAGGGTGTTTTCGAGCGGCTTCGTGACGTTTTGCTCTATGTCCTGCGAGCTGGCACCCGGATACATGGTGATGACCATGATCGTGTTGGTGTCGATGTCGGGATAGAGGTCGATGGGGAGTTTGCGGAGTGAGAAGAGGCCGAGTATGACCACTGCCACGAAGCAGAGGGTGGTCATGACGGGGCGTCGGACCGCTGCGCCGTAGATGCTCATTTGACTTCGACTTTAGCGCCGTTGGTGAGTTTGGACTGGCCGGAGACGACGACCGTGGCCCCCGGCTCGAGGCCCGAGAGGATCTCGTAGGCGTCGTCGAGGCGACGGCCGAGCTGCACCTGCACGAAGGAGACCTTGTCGCCCTGCAGGGTGTAGACGTAGTGGTTGCCCGAGCCGGTCTGCTTGATGACGGCGCGGTCAGGCACCACGACGTGGCGCGCGTCGCCCAGGTTGAGGGTCACGCGGCCGAACATCCCCGGCAGTATGCGGCCGTCGGAGTTGGGGAGCGTCACTTCGGCGCCGAAGGTGCGTGTCTGGGCGTCGACGGTGGGCATGACGAGGGTGACGGTGCCGTGGAAGGTCTCGTCGCCGTAGGTGTCGAAGCGCACCTCGGCCGGCATCCCCTTGTGCACCTTGGAGAGGTCGGACTCCGAGACGTTGACGACCGTCTTGACCGGCTGCACCTGCGCCACGGTCAGGATGGGCAGGGCCCCTGTCATGTCGCCCGGGTCGTAGTTGCGCGCCGTGACCACGCCCGAGATCGGGGAGGTCAGCACGGTGTTCTCGGTGGCGTTGCGCAGGGTGCGCTCGGCGGCCTGGAGGGCGTTGCGGGCGTTGACGAGCTGGGTGTGCATCTGGTCGACCTGCTGCTGGGTGCCTCCGCCGATGCGGAGCAGTTCGGCGGCTCGGTCGTAGTCGCGCTGCACGTTTTCGAGCGCAGCCTTGGCGTTGTCGACCTGCAGGCGGTAGGAGGTGGTGTTGACGTCGTCGAGCTGCACGAGCTTCTGGCCTGCGCTGACGCGCATACCCTCGTCGACGTAGATGGCCTTGATGCGGTTGGCCATGGCAGCCGAGATATTGTTGATGGCCTCGGGCTCGACGGTGGCCGTGAGGGTGACGGTCTGGGCCACGTCGCGCTCCTCGGCGACGGAGGTCTGCACTACGGGGAGGCTCTCCTCCTCATGGGAGTCTTTCTTGTCGGCCGATCCGGAGCAGGCGGAGGCGACGACTGCGAGCAGCAGCACGGGGATATGGCGTAAACGCATGGTGGTGATGGTCTGTGAGACGGGTGAGTGGTGGTTATAAGGATTCTACGCCGAGCAGCAGGTCGAGCTCGGCCGATGATACGAGATAGGAGTGGATCGACTGCAGGTAGACGAGGCGGGCCGAGGTCTCGGCCAGTTCGCTGTCGCGCAGCTCCAGGTATGATGCGGCGCCGATCTCGAAGCTCTTCTGCATGATGCCGTGGGCCTTGACGGCCTGGTCGACGCCCCGGCGCGAGGCTTCGATCTGGCGCGCCTCGCGGTCCATGTTGTCGATGGCCAGGTCGACCTGCATGCGCAGGGCGTGGAGGGTGTTGTCGCGCTGGAGGTCGAGCTCGGTCTGCAGGGCCTTGGCCTTGCGCAGGCCGTAGGCGCGCGAGCCGCCGGTGAAGATGGGGAGCGAGAGGGAGAGGCCGAAGTTGCTGTAGGGGGCAAACTCCTGGTTGCGGAAGGGGTTGCCGTTGCTCAGGGCCGACCAGCTGACGTTGAAGGAAGCGGCCAGGGTGGGCAGGAAGTCGAGCTTGCGCAGGGCGGTGGACTGCGCGGCGAGCTTGCGCTGCAGGTCGAGCTGGCGCAGGGAGGTATTGTCGTCCAGCGAGGGGAGGGCGGTGGGCACGGCGTGCATCGATGCCTGCATCTGTTCCAGGGTGACGTCGGGCATGATGTCGAGCTGCCGCTCCATGCCCATGAGCACGCATAGCTGGAGCTTGCACTGGCGGATGGCGATGTCGGCCTGTAGGAGCTCAGGCTCTATGTTGGTCACCTGCACCTGCGAGCGGAGCACGTCGTATTCCGAGGCTGTGCCCTGCTCGAAGCGTTTGGCGTAAAGGTCGGCGTTGAAGGAGGCTATCTCGTGGTTCTGGGCTATGACCTGGCGGGAGGCTATGGCCAGAAGGAGCGAGTAGTAGGCCTGGCGCACCTGGTTGACGGTCTCCAGGCGCGAGGAGCGTGCCGTCTCGACGCTCTGCATGATCTGGGTGTCGGAGATGGCGAGGCTTTTCCACAGCGTGGGGGCGATGAGGGGCAGCGAGGCCGACAGTCCGAGGTTCCAGGAGTTGTCGGAGCCCATCTTGAGCTTCTGGCTCTCGCCCCCGAAGTCCATGCGGATGGTCTGCAGCTCGATGGAGCGCTGGTAGGCGGCGTTGAAGCCGATATTGGGGAGCAGGGAGGCCAGGGTCTCCTTCTTGGAGTAGTCGGCGCGTTTGATCTCGATGTCGGCGACGCGTATGGTGGGATTGTCCGACAGGGCTATGTCGAGACACTCCCTGAGCGACATGACGACCGGCGTGTCGTCGGCGCCCGAGGCGCGCAGGGGCGCGAGCAGGGAGAGGAGCAGGATGAGAGTGAGGATTCTCGTCATTGTGGATGGGGGAGGAGCGGGGGTGAAGGGAATCATGGTGCCGGGGCGATACGCAGACGGCGCATCGCCCCGGTGGTGTCATGGGTTGCCGGGCCTCGGGCTTAGACGAGGGCGCCGGCCGTGGCGGGCACTCCGAGCTTGACGCGGAGGTTCTTGATCATGTCGACGGTCATGGCGTCCAGGTCGAACTCCGGATGCCAGTCCCACTCGGCGCGTGCGCAGGAGTCGTCGAGGCTGTCGGGCCAGGAGTCGGCGATGGCCTGGCGCAGGGGGTCGAGCTCATACTCCATCTCGAAGGCGGGGATGTACTCCTTGATCTTGGCGTAGATCACCTCGGGGTCGAAGCTCATCGAGGCGATGTTGAAGGAGTTGCGGTGGATGAGGCGCGAGGGGTCAGCCTCCATGATCTCGATGGCGGCGCGCAGGGCGTCGGGCATGTACATCATGTCCATGAGCGTGCCGGCCTTGAGGGGGCACTTGAACTTCTCGCCCTTCACGGCCGAGTAGTAGATGTCGACGGCATAGTCGGTGGTGCCGCCTCCCGGAGGAGCCACGTAGGAGATGAGGCCCGGGAATCGCACCGAGCGGGTGTCGACGCCGAAGCGGCGTGCGTAGTAGTCGCTGAGCATCTCGCCGGTGACCTTGGTGACGCCGTAGATGGTGTCGGGACGCTGGATGGTGTCCTGGGGGGTCTTGACGTGCGGGGTGTCCTTGCCGAAGGAGCCGATGGAGCTGGGGGTGAAGACGGCACACTTCTTCTCGCGTGCCACCTCCAGGGTGTTGTAGAGGCCGCCGACGCCGATCTTCCAGGCAAGCTGGGGCTTGGCCTCGGCCACGGCGCTGAGCAGGGCTGCGAGGTTGTAGATGGTGTCTACGTTATACTTCTCCACGGCCTCGGCGATCTGTGCCGGGTTGGTGATGTCGACCTCATGGGCCGGGCCGCTCTCGAGGAGCTCTCCCTTGGGCTCGGCGCCCTTGATGTATCCGGCCACGATGTCGCCGCCCGGATATTCGCGGCGCAGGCGCATGGTCAGTTCGGAGCCGATCTGGCCGGTGGCGCCTATGATAAGCACGTTCTTCATTTCAGGTAGTGTAAGGTAGTTTGCGTGTCAGTTTCAAATTTTTGTGCAAAAGTAATGCAAATCTCCCAAAAAAGCACTAACTTTGGGCTAAAATTTTAACCACATAAATCTGACATCATGTATTCCAAGTTCAAAGAGCACCTGACGAAGGAGCTCAACGACATCCGCGAAGCCGGACTCTACAAGAACGAGCGCGTCATCACCACCCCCCAGAAGGCCGACATCGAGGTGGCCGGCACCGATGGCGAAGTGCTCAATTTCTGCGCCAACAACTATCTCGGCCTGGCCGACAACAAGCGTCTGATCGAGGCCGCCAAGAAGGCTATGGACGAGCGTGGCTACGGCATGTCGTCGGTGCGCTTCATCTGCGGCACCCAGGACCTGCACAAGGAGCTTGAGCGCGCCATCTCCGACTACTTCAAGACCGAGGACACCATCCTCTACGCCGCCTGCTTCGACGCCAACGGCGGTC
>CAZHCM010000149.1:0-4792 GCA_964531005.1 uncultured Sangeribacter sp.
TGGAGGCGGGCAACCGCTGCTTTGACGAGTGCCTCCCCGAGGAGACCAACCGCCGTATCGTCGATATCATCTCGGATGTCAACGTCTGCTATTCGGAGCACGCCCGCCGCTACCTCAACGCCTCCGGTGTGCCGCCGCAGAGGACGTACGTCTGCGGCTCTCCGATGGCCGAAGTGCTCCACGACAACCTCCCCGACATCGAGCGCAGCGACATCCTCAGTCGCCTCGGCCTTGAAAGCGGCAAATACATCCTGCTTTCGGCCCACCGCGAGGAGAACATCGACTCGGAGCGCAACTTCCAATCCCTCTTCACAGCCATCAATGCCATGGCCGAGAAATATGACATGCCGGTGCTCTATAGTTGTCATCCACGCTCGCGCAAGCGGCTGGAGGCCTCCGGCTTCAAGCTCGACAGCCGTGTCATAGCACATGAGCCCCTCGGTTTCCACGACTACAACCATCTGCAGATGCACTCGTTTGCCGTTGTGTCCGATTCGGGGACGTTGCCCGAGGAGGCTTCATTCTTCCTTAGCATCGGGCGGCCGATAGCGGCCGTGTGCATACGCACCTCGACGGAGCGCCCCGAGGCCCTCGACAAAGGCGACTTTGTGCTGGCCGGCATCGACACCCGCTCCCTGCTCCAGGCCGTGGACGTGGCCGTGGAGATGAACCGCCGAGGTCACCTGGGCCTCCCCGTCGGTGACTACCAGGACACCAACGTCTCGACCAAGATCGTCAAGCTCGTGCAGAGCTATACGGGGATTGTCGATCGCATGGTGTGGCGAAAGTATTAATGTAGAATGTAGAATCTAGAATTGGCCCGCAGGCGGGCCTTGCGGGGAACGGATCGTGGGCAGGGGAAGCTGGAATTTTAGGCGACCTCAAAATAAATGAGGGTGAAGGGGCGTTAGAAAGTCAAGCAACAATAAGAAAGTCTGAAAGACGGCAACAAGTCCAAGGACAGCAACGATAAGAAATGTCAGAAGACAGCAACGATAATCTGGTAAGCATAATCACCCCGACCTACAACTGCGGGAAGTTCATCGCCGAGACCATCCGCAGCGTCCAGGCCCAGACCCACAAGGACTGGGAGATGATCATAGTCGACGACCGTTCGACCGACGACACCGCCAAGGTGGTGGCCTCCTTCGACGATCCCCGCATCAAGTATCACGTGCTGGAGCGCAACAGTGGGGCGGCCATCGCCCGCAACGTGGCGCTGCAGAAGGCACGCGGCCGCTGGATAGCCTTTCTCGACAGCGACGACCTCTGGAAGCCCGAGAAGCTGGAGCGGCAGCTGAGCTTCATGCGCGACAACGGCTATGCATTCACCTACCACGCTTATGACGAGATCGACGAGCAGGATCGCCCGTTGGGTGTCACCGTCGGAGGCAAGAAGCATGTAGGCAAATGGGAAATGTTCGCATGCTGCTGGCCCGGATGCCTGAGCGTGATGTATGACGCCCGCAAGGTAGGCCTCATACAGATCGAGGATGTCAAGAAAAACAACGACACCGCCCTCTGGCTGAAGGTGGTGCGAAAGGCCAAATGCCACTTCCTCGACGAGAACCTCGCCCTCTATCGCCGCCGCAAAGGCTCCATCACCCCTCCCGACATAAAGACAAGGATACTCTGGCACTACACCCTCTTCCGCAAGGCCGAGAAGATGTCGCCCCCGGCGGCTGCCTTCTGGATGTGTGCCAACATAGCCGGAAATAGTTTCAAAAAACTATTCTATGTCAAGAAGTGTTAATAGTTATAAACGTGCATTGTTATAAACTTCAGAATCTTCATGAAAAAAAATATACCTTTCTCACCCCCCGACATCACTGAGGCAGAAATAGAGCAAGTGGCCGAGGCGCTCCGCTCGGGCTGGATCACCACAGGCCCCAAGACCAAGGAATTCGAACGCCGCATCGCCGCCTACTGCGGCACGGACATGGCGGTCTGCCTCAACTCCGCCACCGCCTGCATGGAGCTCGCGCTCCGTGTCCTGGGCATCGGGGAGGGTGACGAGGTCATTGTGCCGGCATATACCTATACGGCCACGGCCAGCTCGGTGTGCCACGTAGGGGCGCGCCCCGTGTTGGTGGACTGTGCCCCCGGCTCCTTCGAGATGGACTACGACAAGCTCGCCGACGCCATCACCGAGCGCACCAAGGCTATCATGCCCGTCGACCTCGGGGGCATCGTGGCCGACTACGACCGCGTGATGAAGGCTGTCGAGAGCAAGAAAGGACTCTTCCGCCCCTCCAACGACATCCAGGCAGCCTACGGACGCTGCATCGTCATAGCCGACGCTGCACACGCCTTCGGCGCCATGCGCCACGGCCGGATGGCCGGCGACATCGCCGACTTCACATCCTTCTCCTTCCACGCCGTCAAGAACCTCACCACGGCCGAAGGGGGCGCCCTGACATGGCGCTCCCGTGAAGGGGTCGACAACGATGCCCTCTACAAGCAGCTCCAGCTATTCAGCCTCCACGGACAGAACAAGGACGCGCTGGCCAAGACGAAGCTCGGAGGATGGGAATACGACATCATCGGCACCTGGTACAAGTGCAACATGACCGACATCATGGCCGGTATCGGACTGGCGCAGCTCGACCGCTACGACGCCCTCCTCAACCGCCGACGCCTGATCATCGAGCGATACAACACCGCCCTGGCACCTTGCAACGTGGAGGTGCTGCCCCATTACGGCAACGAGCACTCCTCCTCGGGCCACCTCTACATGGTGCGTCTCCTCGGGGCCACGGCCGAGCAGCGCAACCGCGTCATCGAGCAGATGGCCGAGCGGGGCATCGCCACCAACGTGCACTACAAGCCCCTGCCGATGATGACCGCCTACAAGGCCCTGGGCTACGACATCAAGGACTTCCCCAACGCCTACGCACAGTATCAGAACGAGGTCACACTGCCCCTGCACACCCGTCTCACGGATGAGGATGTGGAGTATATACTCGACAACTTCATCGACATAATCAAGGAGCTTTGAAACGCCTGTTCGACATAGTGGCGAGCGGACTGGGACTCGTGGTCCTGAGCCCGCTGTTCCTCGTGCTGGGCATATGGATCAAATGCGACTCCAAGGGTCCGGTGTTCTACCGCCAGGTGAGGGTGGGGAAGGGCAACCGCGATTTCCGCCTCTTCAAGTTCCGCTCCATGCGCCCCGACTCCGACAAGCTGGGGCTCATCACCGTCGGCGGCCATGACCCGCGCGTGACCCGCTCGGGATACTACATCCGCAAGTACAAGCTCGACGAGCTGCCGCAGCTCATCAATGTCTTCAAGGGCGACATGAGCCTCGTCGGCCCCCGGCCCGAAGTGCGCAAATACGTCGACATGTACACTCCGGAGCAGATGGAGGTGCTGAGCGTGCGCCCTGGAGTCACCTCCCTGGCCTCCATCCGCTACCGCAACGAGAACGACATACTCGCGGCGGCCGACGACCCCGACCGCTGCTATGTGGAGCAGGTGATGCCCGACAAGCTCGCCATCGACCTCGAATACGTCAAGAAAGCGGGGCTCTGGAGCGACATCAAACTTATCTTCTCGACCTTTAAAGAAATTCTGACCAAATGAATCCGTTTAGAAAAGCCATGTCGTGGTATCTGAGCAGGCAGGCGCTCCCTTACTGGACCATCCTGCTGCTCGACTGCCTCTTTGTGATGCTGTCGGACTTCGCGGTCTATGGTATAAGCCAAGGGTCGCCGGGCCTGTCCAACGCCTTCTGGCGTCTCACCGGCACATTCGCTTTCTACCTCATACCCTGTCTGGTGGCCTTCAGGGCCTTCCACACCTACTCGGGCGTGGTGCGTTTCTCGTCGTTTGTCGACCTGCAGCGCGTGGGCTTCGCAATGGGCTCGGCCCTGGTGGTGGACCTCGTGCTCCGCTGGCTTCTGGCCGACGCATCGTGGCTGATGCCCTGGACCGGACAGGAGATGGCCATCAGTTTCCTGGTCGCCACCCTGCTGATGTGGACGATGCGCATCTGGGTCAAGAACCTCTATGACGGCACCATCGGCCTGCACCGCGACCAGCGCGTGCTCGTCTACGGCGTGCGCGAGGGGGGCATCGGCCTGGCCAAGAGCATCAACAACCAGGAGTCCTCCCCCTATAAGGTGGTGGGCTTCCTGAGCGACGACGAGGAGATGACACAGCATCGCCTGCTGGGCCATCCCGTATATTACGCCAACGACAATCTCGCGCAGACCCTGAAGCGCCTGCGCATCAACGCCATCCTCGTATCCCCGCTCAAGACCGACGACCTGCGCCGCAACAACGCCATGGTCAACTCCATCATCGACGCCGGCGTGAAGATGATGATGGTGCCCAGCGCCGTCGAATGGGACGGACGCCACGACATCAGCTACACCCAGCTCAAGGAGGTGGACGTCGAGGACCTGCTGCCCCGCGAGAAGATCGATGTCGACATGGACGAGATAGGGCGCCAGCTGCGCGGCAAGCGCATACTCATCACCGGCGCGGCCGGCAGCATCGGCTCGGAGATGGTCAGGCAGGTGGCCTCCTTCCAGCCTTCGGAGCTGGTGCTCGTGGACCAGGCTGAGACGCCGCTCCATGACATCCGCCTGATGATGGCCCGAAAGTGGCCCGACGTGAAGGCCGAGACGATCGTGGCCGACATCGCCAACGAACGCCGCATGGAGGAGATTTTCGCCGACTACCGCCCCGACTACGTCTTCCATGCCGCAGCCTACAAGCACGTCCCCATGATGGAGGACAACCCCCAGGAGAGCATCGCCAACAACGTCGAGGGCACACGCATCCT
>CAZHCM010000150.1:0-4762 GCA_964531005.1 uncultured Sangeribacter sp.
GCCGCACCGAGATCATCATCACCCCGAAGCTCGACGAGTTCATGGACCTCATCGAGCAGACCCCCGACAGCGACAAGAAGTAAGGGCCTTCCGGCCCTGGCATGGCCGCCGCTCCCGCCCGGCCAGACCTCCCTCACCATGCGACAAACCGCTTCCAGGCCAGCGCGCCTGGAAGCGGTTTGTCGCATGGTGAAAGCCCCCCTCAGCTCCTCCTCTCCAGCGCGCCTGTTCGCGTGGGTCCGTGTGTTTACTCATATGACTTTCTTTTTGCCGATGAAGTGACAGAGGATTTGTTACATCGTGAATTGGAGAATCTCAAAAAATCATTAACTTTGTGCATAATCAGAATCAATCTAATCGACAGACACAATGGAAATCAAAGAAGCCATCTCATTACGGGAAGTGTTGCCACATCTCAAAGACCGGTTCCCAGGTCTTAGAGTCAATAGAAGCCGTGCTTGCTCAGATAGTGTGTCTATATGCTATCGATATTCCAAATTCTATCCGGAGCAGCAAGTTTGGTGGACAGGCGAGGAGCCTGAAAGACTCAAGAACTGTGACTATCTTGTCCTTGCTCTGCAGTATATGGGACTTTTTGTAGTGCCCACACATAAGATATTGGAATACTGGGATAAATTGAATGTTAGACCTTTGGCTAATGGGCGCCGTAATATCAGGATAAAGGAGGTAGATGGAGATGTGGTGCTGTATAACAAAGCCACTCAGGGCTACTATAGCATTTCAGAATATCTCCATCCGACAAATGCCACAGATGAGAACGACTTGTGATTGCTTGCGGCACGGAGCGGCGGACCGCTTCACCTTCGACAAACCGGCTGCGCACGCTTGCTGGCGGCTTGCGGGTGGCTGGGGGAGCGGAGCCGGTTTGTCGTAAGGTGAAAAAAGCTTATAAATTAAAACGCTATGGCCTTGACCAAGATAAGACCGTTCAAAGAGACGGGGCAACATTCCTATCACAGGCGCGCTATCGGGCATGACTACCATGCTCCTTTCATCTATCATATCATCTTTAAGAAGGCGGAGGGGTGTGAGCCTTTTGGTAGCCTCGGGGGAGATGCGCGCATAGCCCCCGGGGAGCCGGGGTGTGCGCAGATAGTCGAGTCTGTGTTAGGGACCGTCATCGCCAAGGGTGTCGTGCATCTGCCTTATGAGTATCCGATCATCAAGATTTGCAAATTCTGCGTGATGCCGGACCATGTGCATGTGTTGCTGCAGGTGCGCTGGCGGTCTGAGATGCATCTGGATGACTACATGGACGCGCTGACGGAGTTGATAGCGAGGAGATACTCCGCCAAGATGGCTGTCAAGATCAGGCGCGTCTTCACGCCTGAGGAAAGACTCCGCAAGAAGGAGGCTTGGCTCAGCGCGGCCGCGCGGGGCACGGTGCTGGTCTCGCCCTTCATTTCGCCGGATGAGAAGCAGGTCCGGGCTGAGGCGGAAGCGTTGGGGGCGCGGGTGATCCTCATCGTGCATGAGGCTTTCGGGGAGCGGTACAAGCCGGCGGCCCACGACTTCGAGCTTTGCTCGTCGGGGCATCTGCTCATCATCTCTCTCGGACTGCCTCTTGGGACGCCTCTGACGCGCTACCTCTGCGAGCGCATGAACCAGCTGGCCTTTACCCTGGCCGAGGGCAGCGGGGAAGCAGTCAAGGAATAACCCCCTTCACCTGGCGACAAACCGCTTCCAGGCGAAGGAAGGGCACGGGGGCAGGGAAGCCGGACGCTTTAGGCGAGGGCGCGCTTGAGTGCGGCGGGGCTTACCACGCCCTGGAGGACGGTGCCGTCGTCGAAGAGCATGAAGGGGACGTAGTCGAAGTCCTTGCGCTCGGCGAGGGCCTCGGCTTCGGCCTTGACCTGGTCGGCGTATTGGGTGGTCTGGAGCATGGCCCGCACAGCCTGCGCGTCGAGGCCTGCTGCCTCGGCTATCTGGACGAGGACGTCGCGGTCGGAGAGGCGGAGGTTGTCGATGAAGTTGGCGTGGAAGAGGCGGAAGTTGAGGTCGAGCACTATGTCCTGTCCGGCGTTCTCCTGGGCAAACTTCATCACGCGGTGCGCGTCCATGGTGCTGCACACCTTGACGCCCTCCATGTCGTAGTCAAGGCCTATGCGGGAGGCCATCTTGGCGATGTGGGCCATCTGGGCTTTGGCTTCTTCTTCGGTCTCTTTGTGCTCGGCCATGTAGTGCTCGGTCATGGTCTGGGTCGGGATCTCGGGGGCTTTGGGGTCGAGGAGGTAGGCCATGAAGGTGATCTTCACGTCTTGCTCCTTGCCGAGATCCTTGATGGCTTTCTCGAGTTGCGTCTCGCCCATGTAGCAGAAGGGGCAGGCGAAGTCGCCCCATATCTTGATTTCCATATCGTTGTGCTTTATAGTTGTGCTTTTTGTGGGTATAACGCCGGAGTGGAGGGTCTGGTTTTTGGCCCGGGAGGCACAGGGACATGAAAACGCGGGGGGACGGAGCGCAACAATAGAGGGCGTGGGGTTGTTAGGAGAGAAAAAGACTAAATTCAGATTCCTCTATGAAAAACCGTATCATGCTGTGCTTTCTTGCCGCCTTGGCTTTGGCGGCTCCGTGCGCGGCCTCTTCCAAATTGCCAGTAAAGGGCGTCAAGACAGTGTCGGCCAAGGCCCTCAAGGCCAAGGCCGCAGGCAAGGGCGCCTCCGTGGCCGGCCTCACCTCTTCGCTTGACGCCCAGGGCGCCGCCCAATCCATACGTCAGCAATATGCCTCGGGGCGCATATCGGCCGACAGCGTGGTGTCGCTGGCCAAATACCATAAGGCCGGGGGATCGCTGCAGGTGGCCGAGGAGTCTCTGGGCCTGGTGGCCGACAAGAGTCCCCGCGCCCTCATGGAGCTGGGCGCCCTCTATGCCTTCTCCCCGCAATATTCCAAGCAGGCCAAGAACGGCCTGAAACTGCTTCAGGAGGCCGCCCGGCAGGGGGTCAATGAGGCCAACTGCTATCTGGGGCTGTACTACTTCAACCATCGCGACTACAAGAAGGCGAAGGCCTATTTCGACGCCTGCCATCCTATGGACTACGGCATCGGCTACACCGCCCTGGGGAGCATGTACACCTCCGGTGCCGGCGTGCAGCAGGACCTCCACAAGGCCCGCGAGTACTTCCATCAGGCCGCCCTTAAGGGATATCCTCGCGGCATGGCGCTGTATGGCTTCAACCTGCGTGCCAACGGCGGAGGGGCCATCGACTATCCCGACGCCTTCTTCTGGCTCTACAATGCCGGCGACCTGGGCGACGACACCGCCCGCACCGCTCTCTTCCTGCCCAGGGTGGGGGAGGCTCGCGGCGACGACGAGGTCTCGCGCGACGCGCTGCAGGCCCTGCAGTGGATCGAGGCGGCCCAATCAGGCAAGAAGATCCAGAACGAGCCCATATACAAGGAGGGCTTCCTCAAGGGCCTGAAGGCGCAAGAGGCGGCTGCTGAGAAGGGCGACGACTGGGCGCGCTACTACCTGGGGAGCATGAACTACCACGGCGACTTCCTCAACCAGAACTATGCCCGCGCCATCCAGTACTACGAGCCCATCGTGCTCAACGCCGCCCTGCCGCCGGCAGTGCTCGCCGTGGTGCACGAGCGCCTGGCGGAGATGTATCGCGACGGCAAGGGCACGAAGCCCGACACGACCAAGGCCGACGACCATCTCGTGCAGGCGGCCCGCCTCGGCAGCCAGACGGCCTACCGCAGCGTCGAGCAGTCCCGATGACCAAAAGCTTGATTGTTGGGCAAAAACTTGCGGATACGAATATTTTGAGCTATTTTTGCATTTCGGTAGCACACGCGGCCTCGTCGCGTGTGCCCGCACTGCGTTCAGGCCCATGCCGGGACGCAGGATTGTCCAACCGTTAAAAAGACACGAAGAAGATGAATCTTTTCGATACCATAAGCCAGGACATACAGTCCGCCATGAAGGCGCGCGACAAGGTGCGCCTCGAAGCCCTCAGGGGCGTCAAGAAGGAGTTTATCGAGGCCAAGACCGCCCCGGGGGCCGGAGGCGAGCTCTCGGACGCCGACGCCCTCAAGATACTGGTCAAGATGGTCAAGCAGCGCAAGGACAGCGCGCGCATCTATGAGGAGAACGCCCGCCCGGAGCTGGCCGAGGGGGAGCTGGCCGAGGCCGCCGTCATCGAGGAATACCTCCCCAAGCAGATGAGCGCCGAGGAGCTGGAGACGGCCCTGCGCGAGATCATCGCCGAGACGGGAGCCGCCGGCCCCCGCGACATGGGCAAGGTGATGGGCGTGGCCACCAAGCGCCTGGCCGGAAAGGCCGAGGGACGCGCCATCTCCGAGGCCGTCAAGCGACTGCTCAACAATTGATATCTACCTTAACAATACACCAACCGACACCATATGCTCACTCTGCAGACCATCAAGGCCGATCCCGAACACGTCATCGAACGCCTTGCCATCAAGGGGTTTGACGGCCGCGCCGTCATCTCCGAAATCCTCGAAATCGACGCCGAGCGCCGACGCCTCCAGCAGCGCACCGAGGCCGACGCGGCCAACCTCAAGAAACTGGCCGCCTCCATCGGCGCCCTCATGAAGCAGGGGAAACGCGACGAGGCGGAGCAGGCCAAGGCCGAGGTGGCCCGCATCAAGGGGGACACCGCCGGCCTGCAGGACCGCCTGGCCGACTGCGAGCGCAAGCAGCTCGAGCTGCTGCTCACAGTGCCCAACCTCCCCTGCGACGCCGTGCCCCATGGCCTGACGGCCGCCGACAACG
>CAZHCM010000151.1:0-4720 GCA_964531005.1 uncultured Sangeribacter sp.
TATAAACCAGCAGATTTACAGTCTGCCCCATTTGGCCACTCTGGTATTCGCCCTCACATTATCTTTGTACTCTCTTCCCGGAGGCCTCCGTAGAGGTTGTCTCCGAAATTCGAGTGCAAAGTTAATGCCTTATTTTCATTCCACCAAATTTTTCAGCAAAAAAATTGAGGAAATGTGTGATTTTTTTTCGAAGCCCTTATTCCACGGTCACTGACTTGGCCAGGTTGCGGGGCATGTCGACGTTCTTGCCCTTGTTGATAGCTATGTAGTAGCTAAGGAGTTGCAAGGGTATGCTGGTGATGATCGGCGTCAGGCACTCGGGCACCTCGGGCACTTCGAGCACATGGTCTGCGATGTTGCGGATTTCCTTGTCGCCCTGCGTCACGATGGCGATGACGCTGCCGTGGCGTGCCTTCACCTGCTGCACGTTGTTGACGATCTTCTCGTAGAGGTGGTCGTTGGGCGCGATGATGACTGTCGGCATCTCGGAGTCGATGAGCGCGATGGGGCCGTGCTTCATCTCTGCCGCCGGGTACCCCTCGGCATGGATGTAGGAAATCTCCTTCAGCTTCAACGCCCCCTCCAGGGCCACGGGATAGCTGTAGCCGCGTCCGAGGTAGAGGAAGTTGCGCGCATAGGTGTAGATGAGCGAGAGATGCTTGATCTGGTCGTGAAGCTTGAGTGTCTCCTTCACCAGTTCGGGCAGGCGCAGGATGTACTCTCCGAGCTCATCGACCTTCTCCTGGGAAATGGTGTTGCGCAGCTGTCCCACTGCCAGGGCGAGCATGGTGAGCACCATCACCTGGCCCGTGAAGGCCTTGGTGGATGCCACGCCGATCTCGGGGCCGACGTGGATGTAGGTGCCGCTGTGTGTCTCGCGCGGTATGGAGGCTCCGACCACATTGCTGATGCCGTAGACGAAGGCGCCCATGCTGCGTGCTATCTGGATGGCCGCGAGGGTGTCGGCAGTCTCGCCGCTCTGCGAGATGGCAATTACGATGTCGCGCTCGTCAAGCACGGGGTTGGAATAGCGGAATTCGCTTGCATACTCCACCACCACCGGTATGCGCGCCATCTCCTGAAGCAGGTATTTGCCCAAGAGTCCGGCATGCCAGGATGTGCCGCAGGCGACGATGATGATGCGTCGGGCGTTGAGGAATTTCTCCTGATTGTCGAGCACGCCGTTGAGTATGATGCGGTGGCCGTGGTCCACGACGCGTCCGCGGATGCAGTCGCGCAGGGTGTTGGGCTGCTCGAAGATTTCCTTGAGCATGAAGTGGTCGTATCCCCCCTTCTCGAGCTGGGAGATGCTCATCTCAAGCTTCTTGACGTCGATCTTGGCCTCTTCGTTGGCCAGGTTGACCACCTTGAGGGGCTCTCCGCGGCGCATGATGGCGATTTCTCCATCGTTGAGGTAGACCACGTTGTCGGTGTATTCGACTATGGGGGTGGCGTCGGAGGCGAGATAGAATTCCTGGTTGTCCTTGCCAATGCCGATGACCAGGGGGCTGCTCTTGCGGGCGGCGATGATCTGGTCGGGGTTGCTCTTCTCTATGACGGCCACTGCGTATGCGCCCACCACCTGGTTGAGGGCCTCCCGCACGGCGTCGAGCAGCGAGCAGTTGTTGGTCAGGCGTATGTATTCGATGAGCTGGACGAGCACCTCGGTGTCAGTCTCGGAGCGGAATGTGCATCCGTGCTCCTGGAGAGCGTCCTTGAGCACCTTGTAGTTTTCGATGGTGCCGTTGTGCACGAGCGCCAGGTTGCCATCCTCGCTGTAGTGGGGATGAGCGTTATGGTCGGAGGGCTCGCCGTGGGTGGCCCAGCGGGTGTGTGCGATTCCCACCTTTGCATCGGTGCTCTTGTCGCGGCAGTAGTCCTCGAGATTGCTGACTTTTCCCTTGGCCTTATATACATTGAGCGAGCCGTCGGGGGCGCCGAGGGCCACACCTGCACTGTCGTAGCCACGGTATTCAAGGCGATGCAGGCCTTTGATGAGTACCTCGTAGACGTTGCCGTCTCCGAGGTATCCTACTATTCCACACATATTCTATTGTTGAGTATTATGTAAAGTCTTGCGTTTATATTGAGAGTAAACGTTTATGCAAATGCTTTTATTGTGCATCCTGGAGGCCCACCTCAGGAGGCAGGCTGACGGCCCCCCTTCTGAGGCAGGCGACACCTGCTGACGCTGGGCTACAAAAAGCAGCCGACCCCCGGTGTCGTCTGACAGCGGAGGCCGATTCTTGGATAGATTACATTTCAATGTTTGCCGGCCGGCGCGGCAGGCCGTTGTGCACCGGAGCTCGGCGCTTCCCGAGCCTTCTGCAGGCGGGGATGCCAGACGGTGTTTTCGTATCAGTTTAAGGCAGTGTCGGTTGTTTTCTCAGGGTATCAGGTTCAAAGTCAGAGGTTGATAAAGTGTCCTTGACCAAGCTTCCGCAACTGCCTGCCGCACCTCTCTCCTCCCCCGGGGTTAACAGGCCAGGGACGGGAGACCGGTCGAGTTTTCATGATGTTAGCGTTCGAGTTAAGTATTATTGTATCGTGTTTTCCTCCGTCTCCGGGGAGGCGTGGAAGTGATAGGTACTTGTCTCCGGTCAAAACCTCTTGTTTTGACACTGCAAAGTTAATGCATATTCTTGGGCTTTCCAAATTAATTTTCAAGTTGTCACAGCAGTTTTCGATGGGATGGAATAGCCAAAACATACATTTTTCAACAATCATCCCTCACCCTACCCTCAATATACCGTTTTTATGTATCAATTTGCCATATTCATTATTACGGCATCGGGGTGAATAGGTGTTGTATAACATTAAAACTCGTCGCCCAAAGGCGTCACAGCAGGCTCACGCAGGCGGTAGAGAAGCGACTGTTTGAGGCGCGGATTGTCCTTGAGCACCGAGGAAAGCTCCCAGTGGTGGCCGGCCTCCTCTCTGAGGAGCGGGGAGGTGGCGTCGACATCGGTGAGGTTCCACGTCAGCAGCACCGTCTTTATCTTCAGGGCCTTCAGCTTGCGCACGAGCATCTCATGGTCGGCGTCGCCCGTGATGAGCACTACATAGTCGAAATGGCGGAAGGTGGCCAGCTCGTATGCTTCGAGCGCAAACCACACGTCCACACCCTTCTCGATGACCTGCACCACCCCGTCCTTCTCTGTCTCGCGGAGGTGCTTGTAGTGGAAGACCACATCGTTTTCGATGAGAGTGTCCTCGAATTTCCTCTCGTTATATAATAGGTGCTTGTCGTAGGCCTCCTTGACGCGGTAGCGTCCGCGGAAATAATGGGCCTCGGTGATCTGGCAGTCCGAGGGGTTGATGCCCTCTTCGCGGGCGAGACGCGTGGAAATGAACTCGAAAAGGGAGCGCACACGGATGATGCTGCTCTCGATAGCTTTGAGGGCACGGTTGACTTTGGCGTAATATCCGCCGTCGATGAATACTCCTACTGATATATATCCGGTCATGTCTATCTAACAACCTGCACGGGGATTAGGTTTTTCAGGGCATGGGTCAGAGGGCAGAGGGCATATGTCAAAAGTCATACGTTCATACAGAGCGGGCAAAAAAAGCTGCCGTCGGCTTTCGCAAGCCGACGGCAGTAAATGTTTTCCATAATACTTATCAAACTAACCTAACATCATGAAACGATTTGTACTTTTTCTTTTCTGACTATATAACAAAGATCGCGCCCGATTGTTCAGGCGCGATCTTATTTTATGCGATTTTTTCCAGGTTTGCCTCACGATCGGGTTTCGTAGGGCGTTGCTGTTAGGGCCCGGGCCTCAGGCCAGTCGACGCAGGATCTCGCAGACGAGCTTCCAGTATTCGGCCACGGAGGGGATGTTGCACTTCTCGCTGGGGGAGTGGATGTCCTTGAGCGTGGGGCCGAAACTGATCATGTCGAGGCCCGGCATCTTCTCCAGGAAGAGACCGCACTCCAGGCCGGCGTGAAGGGCCTCGATGCGGGGCTTGTGGCCGAAGAGGTCCTCGAAGCTGCTTTCTGCCACCTTGAGCACCTTGGAGTCGGGGTTGGGGGCCCAGCCGGTGTAGGTGTCGTCGAAGACCACGCTGCCGCCGATCATCTGGAAAAGGGCCTTGACACGGTCGGCGATCTCGTCGCGACGCGAATCCACGGAGGAGCGCTGATGGACGGTGACGGTGATGTTGTCGGCGTCCATCTTGACGGAAGCGAGGTTGCAGGAGGTCTCCACGAGCCCCTCGACGGCACGCGACATTCCCTGCACACCGTTGGGGCATGCGAAGATGGCGGCGATCAGGCGGGCAGCCTCGGCGTCGTTGACGATATGGGCGGGCGTGTCTGCCTTGGAGGAGTCGAAAGTGAAGTCGGGACCCTCGGCGAGCAGGAACTCTGCGTGGAGCATGTCGCTGAACTCCTCGACATACTTGTCAAAGGCTTCGGCATCGGCTGCAGGCACGCCGACCACGGCCCATGCCTCGCGAGGTATGGCGTTGGCCAGGTTGCCGCCGTCGATGGCGCTCAGGTGGAGCTCCCATTTCTGCGAGGCCTCCCAGAGGAAGCGGGCGAGCTGCTGGTTGGCGTTGCCGCGTCCGAGGTTGATCTCCATGCCGGAGTGCCCACCCTTGAAGTGGTCGAGGTGCACCTTGCGCCACTCCATGCCTTCGGGTGTGGTGGAAGTGGTGTAGGGCACGGTGGCGATGGTCACCTTGCCGCCGGCGCAGCCGATGACGAGCTGGC
>CAZHCM010000152.1:0-4713 GCA_964531005.1 uncultured Sangeribacter sp.
CCTGGCCAAGAACAACGACATCAAGGTGATCGAGTGCAACCTGCGCGCCTCGCGCTCCTTCCCCTTCGTGAGCAAGGTGCTGAAAATCAACTTTATCGATCTGGCCACGCGCATCATGCTCGGCATCCCGGTGGAGAAGCCGCACAAGAACGCCTTCGACCTGGACTATGTGGGCATCAAGGCGTCGCAGTTCTCCTTCTCCCGTCTGCAGGGCTCCGACCCAGTGCTCGGCGTGGACATGAGCTCGACCGGCGAGGTGGGCTGCATAGGCGTCGACACCAACGAGGCCATACTGAAGGCCATGCTTTCGGTGGGACAGCGCATCCCGCAGCGGTCGATACTCCTTTCGACAGGCACCACGCGCCAGAAGACAGCCCTGCTCGGGTCGGCCCAGACCCTCTTCAAGCACGGCTACAAGCTCTATGCCACCCCCGGCACACACCGCTTCCTGAGCGACAACGGGATACCCTCCCTCTGTGCCTATCCCCCCTCGGAGCCTGACCGCCACCCCCAGGTGCTCGACCTGCTCCATAACAAGGAGATCGACCTCGTGGTCAACGTGCCCAAGAACCTCACCCCGACCGAGCTTAGCAACGGCTACCGCATACGCCGCGCCTCGGTGGACCTCAACATCCCCCTGATCACCAACGAGCGCCTGGCGGAGGCCTTCATCACGGCCTTCACCTCGATGAGCCTGGACCAGATAGAAATCAAGGACTGGAGCGAGTATTGAGATGAGGAAGCTGATTTACGTGGTGCTCGCCCTCGTGGCCGTCGTCTCCGTCATGGTGGCGGAGACGACGACGCGGCGCCAGGCGCCCACCTTCGACCAGGCCATAGAGATCATCAAGAAGTACGAAGGGCTGCACTCCACCCGCCACTGGCCTTTGGTGGGGTATGGCCACAAGGTGCTGCCGGGCGAGAAATTCTCCCGCTCCAAGGCCCTCACCGAGGCCGAGGCCGACAAACTGCTACGCCAGGATTTCGCAAAGCTCTGCGCCCGCTACCGCAGCTACGGGGCGGACTCCCTGCTTCTGGCTGCCCTGGCCTACAACACGGGCATCGGCACCGTGGCGAAGTCCTCGGTCATCAAGAAGCTCGACGCAGGCAACCGCGACATCCGCGCCTCATATCTGGCGCATTCAAAATATCGCGGCAAGACCAACAGCCAGCTCCTGCGCCGACGCACGGAAGAGTTTGAGACACTTTTCGTGGAGACCCTTTCCCAGCCTCTCACCATGACACCTGCCAAGAAGACCGGCGGCGGAGAGGTGGCCTCCGTAAAGGGGCTCAGTCATGAAGACAGCGTGCCCCAACAAAAATAGATTGAAATGAGAAACATTCTGATGGGGTGCGCCCTCCCCCTGATGGCGCTGGCCGCACTGACGGCCTGCAACGACAATAAGGACAAGAAGGCCGATGGGGGCGCGGAGCCCCCTGCAGTGGCAATGGACGTGGCCCGGGCAATAGCCGAGGGACACCCCGAGCGTGTGGCCTCACTGACCACATATCCCCTCGAACGCCCATACCCCCTGCGCAACATCGCCGACTCCGCGGCGTTCGTGGAGTACTATCCCATAATGGTCGACGACTCGCTGCGACGCGTGTTCCAGCGCGCCACCCCCTCCGACTGGCTGGAAGCCGGATGGAGAGGCTGGACCGTAGACCGCGGCCAATACGTGTGGGTGGAGGACGGACTCTATTCCGTCAACTACCTGTCGGCCGCCGAGCGCGCACTGCGCGACATAATGGCCCACGACGAGATCAAGTCGCTCGCACCCGACCTGCGCAAGGGGTGGACTCCGGTGTTCTGCCTCGTGGATAAGGAAAACGGCACGCTCTATCGCGTGGACATGAGCCTCAAGGGGGATGCCTCGCACGACGACGAGCTTTATCTGCCGGACGAGGATCCCGAAAGCAACGACCGCACCTATCGCATGATGGTGTATCCGCGCGACTGCCGCCTGTCAGGGCAGCCTTACCGCATATTGACGGGCCACATGGAGCTTGACGGCACGGCCCAGTCGCGGACCTACGTCTTCGAGGCCGGCGACAGCATCCGTGCCGAATATCTTTACGACCGTATGTCGGACGAGGACGCCCCGACCATCGTATTCCGCACCCCTGGCGGCGGAGAGGAGGAGCGCGAGGTGGCCCCCGCTTATTGGCGCGACTACACCACCCTGCGCAATTGAGCATGGCAAGCCAGCGAGAATCCACCTATCCCGTACTGGGGATGGGATGCGCCGCATGTGCCGCCCGAGTGGAGAAGGCCATAGCCGGATGCCCTGGCGTCAGCAAGGCTGCGGTCAACTATGCGGCCTCCAACGTGCGCGTGGCCATGTCGGCAGACACCAATCCCGAGGACATCCGCAAGGCCGTGCTGGATGCCGGCTATGACCTGATAGTGAGCGGTGACATGGCGCGCAGGGCGGCCGAGGCTGCTGCCGAGCACTATGCCTCCCTGAAGCGGCGCGCACTGTGGGCCTGCCTGCTTACGTTGCCCGTGGTCGTCTACGGGATGTTCCTCATGCACGCTCCCGGCGCCGACTGGGTTTCGCTCGTGCTGACGACAGTGGTGATGTTCGGCATGGGGCGCAGTTTCTTCGTCAACGCCTGGCGACAGGCACGGCACCGCTCGGCCAACATGGACACCCTCGTGGCCCTGTCGACCGGCATAGCCTGGGTTTTCAGCCTTTGGAACATGTTCGCCCCGATGTTCTGGCTTTCGCGAGGCATCACTCCTCACGTCTATTTCGAGGCATCGACCGTCATAATAGCCTTCATCCTGCTCGGACGCACCATGGAGGCCAGGGCCCGACGCTCCACCTCGTCGGCCATAAGCGACCTGATGGGCCTCCAGCCCCAGGAAGTCACCATGATAAATCCCGACGGCTCGGAAAGCGTGGTGGGCATAGGCTCGGTGGAGCAGGGGATGACCCTCCTGGCCCGTCCAGGCGAGAGGATCGCAGTCGACGGGGAGGTCGCGGAAGGGGAATCGCATGTCGACGAGAGCATGCTCAGCGGAGAGCCGCTTCCAGTCGGCAAGCATCCGGGCGACACCGTCTATGCAGGCACTGTCAATGGCGACGGAGCACTGCGCTACAAGGCGGTCAATGTCGGCTCAGACACCCTGCTTTCCCGCATAGTCAGGCAAGTGGAGGAGGCCCAGGGCTCGAAGGCCCCCGTGCAAAGGCTGGCAGACCGCATCGCGGCCGTTTTCGTGCCGGTGATCGTGGTCATAGCCTGCATCACCTTCGGCATCTGGCTGGTGTTGGAGCCGGCCGACGGCCTGGTGAGGGGCATCATGGCCGGAGTCACCGTCCTTATCATAGCGTGTCCCTGCGCCCTCGGCCTGGCCACTCCCACCGCCCTCATGGTTGGCATTGGAGGGGCCGCACGCCACGGAATCCTCATCAAGGACGCCGACAGCATAGAGACTGCAAGGAAAGTCGACACGGTGGTGCTCGACAAGACCGGCACCCTGACAGTGGGCCATCCGGAGGTGACCTCCGTGTTTTGGGCTGACGATGCGGTGAAATCCCCCGAAGTGCTCGCCTCCCTGGAGCGCCTCTCCGCCCATCCCTTGGCCAAGGCCGTTAGCCAGCATTTCAAGGAGGTTGCCTCGTGCAAGGTGTCCGATTTCAAGGATTGGCCCGGCATGGGCGTGTCAGGCGAGGTGGACGCCAAGAAATGGTATGTCGGCAACCGTCGTCTGATGCAGACAAACGGAGTGACGATTCCGGGCTCGATAGAGGCCGAGGCAGAGCGCCTTTCAAGCCAGGCGGCCACGCTGGTCTGGTTTGCAGATTCAGACAGGGTGCTCGCCTTGTGTGGCGTCTCCGATGTGGTGCGTCCCGAGAGTGTGGCGGCTGTTAAGGAGCTGGAGCGTCGAGGGCTCACCGTTTGGATGCTTACGGGTGACAATGAAGCCACTGCAAAGGCAGTCGCATCGACTGTCGGGATCACCCACGTGCAGGCGCAGGCATTGCCAGGCGACAAATACGAGCTTGTGGAGCGTCTCCGCAAGGAGGGGCACTGCGTCATGATGGTCGGAGACGGAATCAACGACAGCGCCGCCTTGGCAGCAGCCGACATTTCGGTGGCCATGGGCACTGGCAGCGACATCGCCATGGAGGTGGCCGGCATGACCATCGTATCAGGCGACCTTTCCCGGCTCCCCGAGGCCCTGCGCATCTCGCGCCTCACTATGCGCACAGTGCGCCAGAACCTCTTCTGGGCATTCATCTACAATATCATCGGCATCCCCGTGGCAGCCGGCGCCTTGTATCCCGCCTTCGGCTTCCTGCTCAACCCCATGATAGCCGGAGCGGCGATGGCCTTCTCCTCGGTCAGCGTGGTGCTCAACTCCCTGCTCCTCTCCAAACGCCTAAGATGAGCGCGACCCCTCCAAGCAATCCTCTGATTTTAAGAACAATAAAAATAAAATGCAAAAAAGAGTAAAAATAATTGCCAAAAAATTTGCACAACTCGGATAAAAGCACTAATTTTGCAACGCAATTCGGAAAGACAGGATGCCTAAGCCATTTAGGAGCCTGTAGGACGAAAGGCAAACGCTTCAATAGCTCAGTTGGTTAGAGCACCTGACTGTTAATCAGGGGGTCGTTGGTTCAAGCCCATCTTGAAGCGCCAAACATAAAAACTGCTTCAATAGCTCAGTTGGTTAGAGCACCTGACTGTTAATCAGGGGGT
>CAZHCM010000153.1:0-4710 GCA_964531005.1 uncultured Sangeribacter sp.
GCGCAAGCTCCTCGAGAAGCAGAAGGCCGGCAAGAAGCGCATGAAGCAGATCGGCAGCGTCGAGGTGCCCCAGAAAGCCTTCCTCGCCGTCCTGAAGTTAGACTGAAGATTCAAATTTTTCCATATATGCTATATACTGCCAAAAAGACGATTGCCCGCCATGTCAACGCCGGCAATCTCCTGATCCTGGCCACCGTCCTGGCCCTGATCGTAGTCAACCTCCCGGCCCTCCACGACCTCTACCAGGCCCTTTGGGAAAACCCCGTGGCCTTCCAGCTGGGATCATTCAACCTCTTCTCCCACCAGGGACACACCATGTCGCTCATGGCCTTCATCAACGACGCCCTGATGGCCGTCTTCTTCTTCTCGGTGGGACTGGAGATCAAGCGTGAGTTCCTCGTCGGCGAGCTCGCCTCCTTCCGCAAGGCCCTCCTCCCCGTCGTGGCCGCATGCGGCGGCATGATCGTGCCCGTCTGCATCTTCTTCCTCCTGGCCCACGGCACACCCTACGCCGGCGGCGCGGCCATACCCATGGCCACCGACATCGCCTTCTCCCTCGGAGTCCTCGCCATGCTCGGCAACCGCGTCCCCATCGGCCTGAAGATATTCCTCACCACCCTCGCCGTCGTCGACGACATAGGGGGCATCCTCGTCATCGCCATCTTCTATTCGGCCCATATCGACCTCTGGATGCTGCTGGCCGCCGCCGGCGTCCTCCTGCTCCTCTTCATCGGCGGCAGAATGGGGATACAGTCCAAGATGTTCTACCTCACCCTGGGCGCCGCCGTGTGGTTCCTCTTCCTCCAGGGAGGCATCCCCCCGACCATCGCCGGCGTGCTCGTGGCCTTCACCATCCCCGCCACGCCCGTCTACGCCCCCGAGGGCTTCATCCAGACCATCCGCCGCAACATCGCCCACTTCTCGGCCGAAGACGACGCCCGACTCGCCTCGCGCACCATCCTGAGCCGCGACCAGCTCAACTGGCTAAAGGAGATCGAGTCGGCCTCCGACAAGGTCATCTCCCCTCTCCAGGATCTCGAAGACTCCCTCCACCCGCTGGTCAACTTCTTCATCCTCCCCCTCTTCGCCTTCGCCAACGCCGGTATCTACTTCGGCGGCATGCACCCCGGCGATGTCGTGAGCGGCGTCTCGCTGGCCATCATCTGCGGCCTGGTGCTCGGCAAGTTCCTGGGCATCTTCTCCTTCTCCTGGCTCTTCATCCGCACCGGCCTCACACCCATGCCCGAAGGCAGCAACTGGAGCCGCCTGGCAGCCGTCTCCGTCCTCGGCGGCATCGGTTTCACCGTCTCCCTCTTCATCGCCGACCTCTCCTTCGGCGGCGGCGACGACTTCCTCTCGCTGATCCTCAACGAGGCCAAGCTCGGCATCCTGACCGGCTCCATCCTCGCCGGCATCTTAGGCTTCATAGCCCTCAAGCTGACCCTCCCCAAGGACCCCCAGCCCCAGGACTAACCCACCGGGCAGCGGCTTCAGCCGCGTAAAGCCCCGCGAAAAAGCCAAAAAGCATCCCCTCCAAGCCGAAGCTCGGAGGGGATGCCCATATCAGAAAGGAGGAATTGATTCTTACTTCACAAGCACCTTGGATGCCTTGCCGCCCTTCACGCAGATGAAGAGGCCGTTCTCAGGCTGTGCCACGCGTACGCCCTGCAGGGTGTAGTAGCTTGCGGCAGCGTCGGCAGCCTCGATGGTCTCAACTGCATTGTCGTTATGCTCCACGAAGGAGATGTACTTGGTGTTGCCGTCCCAGGTCACGTCGTAGGTGCCGGTCATGAAGTAGTTGACGAGGCCGCCCTCGCCGCCTACCTCCTCAAGAGTTGCGGCCAAGATTTCGAACCCGAAGTACAGGTCCTCGTCGTAGGTGCCGTACTGGGTGGCCCAGCCCGTCGAGCTTACCTTGAAGCCGCCGGTCTCGGTGATTACCAGACCCTTCTTCTCATACACGCCCGTGCCCTCGCCATTCTCGTCGAGGATCTCGGTCAGAAGCTCGTTCTCGTCGAGGTTGTAGTTGCCGTTCACGCCGGTGATATACCACTGGATCACGCCGCTCTTCTCGCCGGTCACTACGATGCTCTTGTTGTTGTCGTCAAACGTTACCTCGGGGTTGAGCAGCTCGGTGAAGCCGTCGAAGGCGATGTTGCCGGAGGCGCCGCCTGCCGTCAGGAAGTACTCCTGGCCCAGCTCAAGCACAGGACCGCAGCCGAGGTTGTACTCGTCGTTGCTCCAGGTGCCGTCGTTCAGCTTGAAGCCTGTGCCCAGGACTTCGCCGTTCCACTTGTAGATGCCACCACCCTCGTAGGTGAACTTGGCGTCCTCTGCGCTCAGCGTCCAGCTCTTGCCGTTGACGTTGGAGCCGATGATGTAGATGTCTACGTCTTGTGCGGCCATCGAGGCCACGCCTGCCATTGCTACGGCAGCTGCAAGTAAAAATTTCTTCATAGAATGAAATTATTTAGTTAATTTAGTTAATTTGAGGGCTTTGCCCTAACATGGTCGCAAAATTACATAAAATTTTTTCACCTTGCAACAGATTTTGTGAAAAAGTTTCAATTTTTTTTCTTACCTTTGCATCCATGGAAGTGAGAATGGCCCTCAAGGGCTCTCCCCACTCCTTAATATAGCAAACACTAACTTATTAACTTCTAATCACACAAGCCAATGAGATTTTCCTACTCTCTTGCTTTGGTAGCCATGAGCTGCCTGGCGGCTCCCAACCTCTTCGCGCAGGAGCCTGTGGTCACCCTCTCTCCGGAGCCGGGCAACTATGAGACACTCCCCTCGGAGTTTGTCATCACGGTCGACGGACCCGCCTCCATCAAGAAGAACATCGTGGGTGGCAACCCTCTCCTGGTCACCGACCCCGCTGGCACCAACACCCAGTGGACCGGCACCTACAGCGGCAACACCGTCACCTGCAAGGCCAACTCCCAGGCCAAGCTCGACCTTGACGGCGAGTACACAGTGACTGTTCGCGCCAACTCCTTCACCTGCGTATGGGAAGACGGTACCACGAGCGGTGTCCCCGCGACGACCTTTACCTATAAGGTAGGCGATCCCTACGCCGTTAAGGTGTCCATCTCCCCCGCCCCCGGCGAGTATGAGGAGCTCCCCACCGAGTTCGTCCTCACCTTCGACGGCCCCGAGAGCATCAAGAAGAACATCATCGGTGGCAACCCCCTGCTGATCACCGATCCCGCAGGCACGAAGACCCAGGTCACCGGCACCTACAACGGCAACACCATCACCTGCAAGGTGCCCGCCTCGGTTAAGCTCGACCTCTCCGGCGACTACACCGTCACCTTCCGCGACAAGAGCGTCAACTACTACTTCCCCGACCTCACCTCCCCCATCGCCTCCACTACCGAGGACTTCACCTACACCGTGAAGGGCCAGGGCGGCGGCGGCCAGGACGAGCCCCAGCCCGTGGCTTACGACATCGAGGTAAAGGGCTTCCAGCCGAGCCTCACTCCCCTCGACCTTGAGATGAAGACCCTGGAGACCCTGCAGATCGTCTTCAATATGCCCAACCTCGGCCTCGACGAGGACGCCAACGCCACCGTCACCATCTCCGGCCCCGACTACAAGCAGACTTCCCAGCTCAAGCCCAACATGCCCACTACGGGCAACTTCAAGGCCAATTTCCAGGATCCGAAGTACAACGGCACATACACCCTCACCATTCCCCAGGGTGTCGTGGGCGACGCAGAATGGCTGGCTGACCACTCCAAGGGCCACGCCAACGCAGCTGTCAACTTCGAGTTCACTGTCGTCGGCGGCCAGGAAGCACCCGCTGTATTGGGCGTGACCTCCACCTTCAACCCCATCGTCACTCCCGGCTCCGAAAGCAAGGTGACTACCCTCACCCGCGTATTCATGGAGTTCGAGTCTGCTCCTTTCTATGCTGAGGGAACCCAGTTCAAGGTTACGTATAAGGAAGACCTCTCCTCCACCGGCAACGGCTCTTCCTACGGTACCGCCTCCATCGAGCAGGGCTCCGAGAACGAGCTCATCATCGTCTTCAACCCCGCTCCCAAGGCCAAGGGCCAGTATCTGATGACCGTCCCCGCCGGCTCTTTCTGGGACCAGACCCACGCTGACAACGCCGAGGCCGGCCAGATCAACGGCAACCTCAACCTCGCCTGGTATCTCTTCCCCGAGACCGTCAAGGTTGACGTCATCAGCCACACTCCCGCTTCCAACGCAAAGGTGGCCGCCTTCTACGCTCACCAGCCCGGCATCATCATCAACACCAACAACAACGACGCCGTAGCCAAGCTCGACGTTGAGGTGACCCGCTACGAGTACGACAACGACTCCGCAATGCCCCGCACCATCGTCAACGCCACTTCCACCGCCAAGACCGAGGACGGCGCAATCTGCTGGATCAACGACTCCGACACTGACATCGCGCTTCCCGACGGCTACTGGTATGAGGTGATGTACACCATCTACGACGCAGAAGGCAACGTGCTGGGCGACGGCCTCTTCGAGTTTGACGGCGACGTCGAGACCTCCGTCATCACCATCAACGCCGACGCAGCCCAGAAGGGTATCTACAACCTCCAGGGCATCCGCATCAACCGCGCTGCCAACGAGCTTCCCGCCGGCCTCTACATCATCGACGGCAAGAAGACCATCATCCGCAAGTAAGCATAAAGCTGAAGCATAATAAAAGGGGCCCCGCCTTTCGGC
>CAZHCM010000154.1:0-4682 GCA_964531005.1 uncultured Sangeribacter sp.
TCTACTATCATAGAGGGTTGAGGCTGAATATTACCGTCTGTCCGGATGCCGGAGACAGATGGCCTTCTACGAGATCGGCGACAACATGGACCTGGCCGAGGAGTTTATCAAGTACTGCATCAAGTACGCCCTCGACAACTGCATGGACGACCTCGAGTTCCTGCAGGAGCACTTCGACCATGAGCTCATCGAGCGTCTGCGCTTCGTGGTGGACAACGACTTCGTGCGCCTCCCCTACACCGAAGGCATCCGCATCCTCGAAGAGGCCGTCAAGAACGGCAAGAAGTTCGAGTTCCCCGTCTATTGGGGCGTCGACCTCGCCTCGGAGCACGAGCGCTACCTCGTGGAGGAGCACTTCCACAAGCCTGTCATCCTCACCGACTATCCCAAGGAGATCAAGGCCTTCTATATGAAGCTCAACGACGACGGCAAGACCGTGCGCGCAATGGACGTGCTCTTCCCCAAGATCGGCGAGATCATCGGCGGATCGCAGCGCGAGGAGGACTACGAAAAGCTCAAGGGACGCATCGAGGAACTGGGTCTCACCGGCATGGACTGGTATCTCGACACGCGCCGCTACGGCACGGTGCCCCACAGCGGTTTCGGCCTCGGTTTCGAGCGTCTGCTGCTCTTCGTGACCGGAATGCAGAACATCCGCGACGTCATCCCCTTCCCCCGCTATCCGGGCAACTGCGACTATTGAGGCCGCAAAACATTATGATACATTGATTCGGGGGCGTCCGTCCGGCGCCCCCGAATTTTTAAAATATTCGGCATGAAGCGAATCCTCTATCTCATCATATCGCTGTGCGCGTTGATGTCGTCGGGAGCCGTGACGTCGGCGCAGACCGCCACGCCACCCGACAGCGTGGCGACTCAGCCGTTGCGCGTCAGCGTCATCACATGCTCACCGGGCCCCGAAATCTACGAGCTGGTGGGACACACGGCCATTCGCATCCAGGGCGCCGACATGGATTCGGTCTGGAACTACGGCCTCTTCGACTTCGCCCAGCCCAACTTCGTCTATCGCTTCGTCAAGGGGGAGACTGACTACATGGTGGCCGGCTATCCTTTCGAGTGGTTTCTGCCCGAATACATATCCAGAGGCTCGAGAGTCACCGAGCAGACCCTCGACCTGACCCCCGAAGAGGGCGCCAGGCTTCGCAAGCTCCTCCAGACCGAGTCGTTGCCCGCCAATCGCGTCTACCGCTACAATTACGTCCTCGACAACTGCGCCACCCGTGTGCGCGACCGCATCGACGACGCCCTGGGCACCCCCGCAGACTATCCCGACACGATAAGATACGGCACCTTCCGGCGCGCCATGCGTGCCCATCATCGCGACTATCCCTGGTACCAGCTGGGCATAGACCTGGCTTTGGGCAACGGCATCGACCGCCCCGTGACGGCGCGCGAGGAGATGTTCGCCCCGACGGTCTTCAGCGAGGAGCTGGCCGGAGCCAGACGTCCCGACGGTCGCCCTTTGGTCAGGGAGACGAGAATACTCGTACCCGGCACTGGCCATGCCACTCTTCCCCCGACGCCCTGGTGGCAGACGCCCACGGCGGCCAGCATCCTTGTGCTCCTCCTGCTTATAGGCGTCTGCGTGCACGACTGGCGTCGAGGCCGGCTTACCCGGTGGGTATATTGCCTATGGTTCAGCCTTTTGGGACTCGCCGGATGCCTGATTGCCTTTCTGGTCTTCGTCTCCTCGCACGAGGCCACGTCGCCCAACCTGCTGCTGCTCTGGCTGAACCCCCTGCAGCTCGTAGGGGCTGTGTGCGTGTGGATACGGCGGGCACGCATGGCTGCGGTCATAGTGGGTCTATACGACTTCATAGTGGTCGGTGGCCTGCTCATCGCTTGGCCCCTGGTCACACAGAGCACCTCCCCGGCCGTCCTCATACTGATGGGCGCCACAGCCATCGTCGGGGCCACCTACCAGCGCTTGGCATACAATAAGAGACGGAGTCATACGTTAAAATAGGATATAACAGTCATGAACCGCCTGCTTATTTCCATGATTTGCGGCCTGGTGACGATCACTACCGTCACGCAGGCTAACGCCGCGAGACCCAAACTCGTGGTGGGCATCGTCGTGGATCAGCTGCGCACCGACTACATAGCCCATCTGAGGGAGGTCTTCGGCGAAAACGGCTTCAAGCGCCTGATGGACCAGGGCGTGATGCTCGAAGACGTGGACTTTAACGTCGACGGTCTCGACGTCGCCTCCGCCACGGCGATGCTCTACACCGGAGCCTGGCCTTCGGTCAACGGCATCCCCTCGGCCCGAGTCTACGACCCCGCGACGCGCACATACCGCGCCACGCTCACCGACCAGGGAGTGATGGGCAACTTCACCACCGACACCTACAGCCCCGCCCCCTTGCGCCTTTCCACACTCAGCGACGAGCTGATGGTGGACGGAATCGGGCTGGGACAGGTCTACAGCGTGGCCCCCGACCCCTCGCAGGCGCTCATAATGACAGGGCATGCCGGCACGTCGGCCTTCTGGCTCGACGACAACACGGGCAAATGGGCCACCACGACTTACTATAAGGAGGTGCCGCGCCTGATGACCAGGCGCAACTACGATAACCCCCTGAGCGCGCGCATCGACACGATGACGTGGCGCCCCGCGCTTGCGGCCGCCGACTACACCGACGTGCCCGCCCACAAGCGTAAGCTCCCCTTCAGCCACAGTTTTCCGCGCGCAGACCGCGAGGTCTACCGCATGTATTCCCTCTCCCCGCTCGTCAACGCCGAAGTGACCGACATCGCCATCGACTACCTGCGCCAGCTCCAGCTCGGGCGGCGCGGCGACGTGATGGACATGCTCAACGTCGGCTACACCGTGGCCCCCTGGCCATATGTCAAGGATGGCGACGTGCGGGTCGAGCTCGAGGACTCATATGTGCGCCTCGATGCCCAGCTCGGGCGCCTCATGGAGTCGATCGACCGATACGTGGGCCTCAACAACGCTGTCATCTTCCTCTCCTCCACGGGATACTACGACGACCCCACACTGACGGACGCCAAGTATCGCATACCGACGGGGGAGGTGTCGATGAAGCGGGCAATCTCCCTGCTCAACGCATACTTCAGCGCCCGCCACGGCAACGACAACTATGTCGACGGCTACGCAGGCGGCTACGTCTATCTCGACCACAAGACCTTCGAGCGGCGAAGCCTGCCGGTAGGGGAGGCGGCCGCCGAGGCGCGCGACTTCCTCAGCCGCATGAGCGGCGTGGCCGCCGCACATACCCTGGGCGACATCCTGTCGCAAGGCTCCGAATCCCTCTCCCGCCTGCGCCTGGCCACCGACGCCATGACAGCCGGGGACGTCCACCTGGAGTTCACGCCGGGATGGACGGTGGTCGACGACACGCGGTTCCCGGTGGAGAAATCCCCCGTGCGCCTTTGCGACGTCCGCACGCCTGCGTTCATCCTCGCCCCGGGGCTGGAGCCGCGCAAGATCGGCACCCCCGTCGATGCCACGGCCATAGCCCCCACTCTGGCCGACATCATCCGAATCCGGGCCCCCAACGGCGCCGCCAAGGCGCCTCTCGGTCTGTGACCGAAGGTGCAGGGTCGCATTATTGCCCCCTATATTTCCTCATTTCAATAATTTATGCTAACTTTGCACCCAAAAGCAACCCGCTGACACTCCGGTGGCAGCGCAACAGACCATATACATGGGATTCAGCAACATACTCAAAAAGCTCTTCGGCGACCAGAGCGAGCGCGCAGTGCGCCCTCTCTGGAACCGCCTGAACAATGAAATCAACCCCATCTCCGAGCAGATCCGCGACATCTCCAACGACGAGCTGCGCGGCCGCATCAACGCCATTCGCGACGACATCCACGGGGAGGCCAACAAGTACAAGGAGCAGATGGCTCAGATCCGCAAGGAGATCGAGACGCTCGAATACGACAAGCGAGAGCCCCTGTGGCGCCAGATCGACGACCTGAAGGAGGAGATGTACAAGATGTACGCGCGCAAGCTCGACGCCGCCCTCCCCGAAGTCTTCGCAGTAGTCAAGGAGACCGCACGCCGATTCGCAGGCAACGACACCATCGAGGTGACGGCCTCCGACTATGACCGCGAGCTGGCCGGCCAAGGCAAGGACTTCGTCACCATCGACGGCGACAAGGCCATCTACCGCAACGAATGGGTGGCCGGCGGCAACCTCATGAAGTGGGACATGGTGCACTACGACGTCCAGCTCATCGGCGGACAGGTGCTCCACGGCATCCTGCAGGGCGACAAGGTCTCCAACAACATCGCAGAGATGGCCACCGGCGAGGGCAAGACCCTCGTGGCCACGCTCCCCGTATTCCTCAACGCCCTGACCGGCGAGGGAGTGCACGTCGTGACCGTCAACGACTACCTGGCAAAGCGCGACTCCGAGTGGATGGGACCCCTCTACCAGTTCCATGGCCTGAGCGTGGCCTGCATCGACAAGACGCAGCCCAACAGCGAGGAGCGCCGCCAAGCATACCGCTCCGACATCACCTTCGGCACCAACAACGAGTTCGGCTTCGACTACCTGCGCGACAACATGGCAACGCAGATCGACGACCTCGTGCAGCGTGACGACCACTATTACGCCATCGTCGACGAGACCGACTCCGTGCTCATCGACGACGCCCGCACCCCTCTGATCATCTCCGGCCCCGTG
>CAZHCM010000155.1:0-4618 GCA_964531005.1 uncultured Sangeribacter sp.
GGAGTTGATCTTGAGCACCACGCCGAGCTTGTCCTCCTCGCGGCGGAGCATGTTGCGCAGCTCGAGGGCCTCTATGGCCTCCATGAGGCGGGCGTATTGCTCGTCGATCTCCGCCTCCTCCACGAGTCCCTCCTTATAGAAGTCGAAGGCCAGGCGAAGCTCCTCGACCTGCTTTTCGAGGTCCTCGTAGGAGTTGATCCAGAAGTGGAGCTCCTTGATTTTGCGCATCTGCGCCTCTGCCTTGTCCCGGTCGTCCCAGAAGTCGGCCACGTGTGTGCGCAGCTCCTCCTCCTCGACCTCTATCTTCTTGGAGTCGATGTCGAGGTATCGCTTGAGGGCGGCCGTACGCTCGGCCGCGTCTTTGAATTGTTCTGTGGTGGTCATTTCTTGGTTTTTCTTACTACGCGTTTCTTGGCCGGGGCTGCGTCCTGGGCCTCCATGAGGCCCTTCACCTCCTCCAGCGTCAGCGACGCGGGGTCTGTCGTCTTGGGTATCTTGTAGTTGGTGGCCTTGCGGGCCCCTTCGGGCTTGTAGGCTATGTAGGGGCCGAAGCGGCCGTTGAGAATCTGCAGGCCCGGCATCTCGTCGAAGCTCTTGATGTGCTTCTTGGCCTCCTTCTCTATCTTGTCGTCGATGAGCGTCACCGCCTCCTCGGCCGTGATGGTCAGGGGGGAGTATTCCTTGGGTATGCTCACGAACATCCCGTCATAGCGTATGTAGGGGCCGAAGCGCCCTACGGCGGCCACCATCTCCTTGTCCTTGTAGTCGCCGATCTTGCGGGGAAGCTCGAAGAGCTTGAGCACTTCCTCCAGGGTGATGGTCTGAAGGCTCTGGCCGGGATTGAGGGAGGCGAAGAGTGGCTTCTCCTCGTCGGAGGCCTCCCCTATCTGCGCCACGGGGCCGAAACGCCCTATCTTGACCGAGACGGGGCGTCCGGTGGCGGGGTCGGTGCCGAGGATGCGCTCCCCGACCTTGTGTTCGAGGCGCATCTCGTTGACGCGCTCGATCTGGGGATGGAAGTTGCCGTAGAATTCGGCCATCTCGTCCTGCCACCCCATCTTTCCTTCGGCTATGTCGTCAAACTTCTCCTCCACGTTGGCCGTGAAGTTGTAGTCCAGGATGTCGGGGAAGGACTGGGTCAGGAACTCGTTGACCACCATCCCCACGTCGGTGGGCACGAGCTTCCCCTTGTTGCTGCCGGTGTTCTCGGTCTGCGTGGAGCGCGAGATGGTGCCGTCCTGCTCCAGGGTGAGCACGTCGTATTGGCGGGGCGTGCCTTCGCTCTCCCCGCGCGCCACATAGTCGCGCTCCTGGATGGTGTGGATGGTGGGGGCGTAGGTGGAGGGGCGCCCTATGCCGAGATCCTCCATCTTCTTGACCAGCGTTGCCTCGGTGAAGCGCGGCGGCGCCTGCGTGAAACGCTGCGTGGCCACAATCTCCAGGGGCTCCACGCCCTCCCCCACCTTCATCGGGGGCAGGAGGCCGGCGTTGTGCTCGGAGTCGGTGTTGCCCCAGACGCGCATGAAGCCGTCAAACTTCACGACCTCCCCCTCGGCGCGGAACACCCCTTCCGGCGCTTCAATATAATCACGAGCGAGGGCCTGGTAATCCTCAGAGTCCGCATTGGGGAGCATGTCGAGGTCGACGTTGGTCTTCTCCAGCTCGGCGTCAGCCATCTGGGAGGCCACCGCACGGCGCCAGATCAGGTCGTAGAGCCTCTTCTCCTGCTCGGTGCCCTCGATGGTGCGGTGCGAGACGTAGGTCGGACGTATGGCCTCGTGAGCCTCCTGCGCGCCTTTGGAGGATGTGTGGTAATGCCTTTCCTGCCAGTATTTCGCCCCCATCTCCGAGGATATCACCTCCTTTATGTCCTTGAGGGCCATGCCGGAGAGGTTGAGCGAGTCGGTACGCATGTAGGTGATGTGTCCGGCCTCATAGAGGGCCTGGGCGATGCGCATGGTCATGCTCACGGGGAATCCGAGACGGCGCGAGGCCTCCTGCTGGAGGGTGGAGGTGGTGAAGGGGGGCAACGGCGAGCGGCGCAGGGGGCGCACGTTGATGTCGCCTATAGAGAAGCGGCTTCCGGCAGCCTTCTGAAGCAGAGCCTTGGCCTCCTCCTCATCCTTCATGCGGCGGGTGTATTCGGCCTTCATCTGGCCTCCCCCGTCGGGGGCGAAGCGGGCGGTGACGCGGTAGTAGCTTTCAGTCTGGAAGTCGCGTATCTCCTGCTCGCGCTCGCATATGAGGCGCACGGCCACGCTCTGCACGCGTCCTGCCGATAGGGCGGGCTTGATCTTCTTCCAGAGCACGGGGCTGAGCTCGAAGCCCACGATGCGGTCGAGCACGCGGCGCGCCTGCTGGGCGTTGACGCGGTCGAGGTCGATGGTGCGGGGGTTCTCTATGGCATGCAGGATGGCGGGCTTGGTGATCTCGTGGAAGACGATGCGGCGCGTCGTCTTAGGGTCGAGGCCGAGCACTTCGCTCAGGTGCCATGCGATGGCCTCCCCCTCGCGGTCTTCATCGGATGCGAGCCACACGGTGTCGGCCTCCGAGGCGGCCTTCTTCAGCTGGCGCACCAGGTCCTTCTTGTCGGCCGGCACCTCGTACTGGGGTGTGAAATTATTTTCAAAATCTATCGAAATCCCCTTGGTCTTGAGGTCACGTATGTGCCCGGCGCTGGACATCACAGTGAAGTCGGGGCCAAGAAACTTCTCGATGGTCTTGGCCTTATGGGGTGACTCGACGATTACTAAATTCTTCATACACAGATGTTTGACAGATGCAATAGCAGGTTGTGGCGCGACTCGCCACGCCCCTTGCGGGGGCAGCGAGTCGTTTTGACGGTGCTAAGTTACTAAAAATTCCGCATATTTCCACCACGTTTCTCTCTGCGAGTGCGCGCCTGGCGTCTGCGGCGCCCTCCCCGTCGGTGTCCCGCAGGGGCCTCCCCGGGCGAGGGAGGGGCTTCGCGGCTGAACTTGTCGGAGCCCTCTTCCTGCAGCTCGGCGCTGCGCACGCGGATGCGGGCGGTCTGTGTGGCGGGGGCCGATCCGATGGCCTCGATGAGGGTCAGCAGACGCTCCAGACGCTCCGGGGAGCCGCATTTCTCCTGCAGGGCGCGAAGCTGGCGGTCGGTCATGTCCTCGGCCGTCGGACCCCAGTCTTCGGTGGCGTCGTGGTTGCGTATCAGGAAGGCGGTCTCCAGATATGTCTCGGGCTCGAACTTCATGCTGCGCAGGGCCTTCTGGGCCATGTCGGCCCCGATGAGGGCGTGGCGCGGGTATCGCACGGATCCGTTGCGCTCCTTGACGCGGGTGCGGAGCTTGCCGATGTCGTGCAGGAAGGCTGCGAGGCGGAGGGGGGCCGAATCGTCCTTCATGGCCTCCACGGAGTCGACGGCGTGGTGCCAGAGGCCGGGCACCTTCTCCTCGGCACCCTTGCGGGGGACGGCCTCGGCCAGGAGCGGCAGGACGTAGGGGGCCCCGCCGGTGTCGGCGAGCATCTCCAGGGCGGCGTGCGGGTCGGGGCCGGTCAGCATCTTGGTCAGCTCGGCGCGGCACCTCTCCCTCGACACTATGGAGAGGCGGTCGATGTTGCGGTAGAGGGCGTCGCGCACTGCGGGGTCTATCTTCCAGCCGAAGCGGGCGGCGAAGCGTATGCAGCGCAGTATGCGCACCGGATCGTCGTCAAACGTCTCGTCGGGGTCCGAGGGGGTGCGCAGCACACCCTCGCGGATGTCGGCGATGCCGCGTCCGGTGAGGTCGATCATCTTGTCGGCCGAGATGTCGTGGTAGAGGGTGTTGACGGTGAAGTCGCGGCGGAAGCAGTCGTCCTGCAGCGAGCCGCTGACCACCTCGGGATTGCGCGTGGTGCGGTCGGTGTATTTCTCGCGGCGCGTCTGCACCAGCTCTATCTCGTCGTCGGGGAAGGCCTTGAGGCGCAGCTTGGCTGTGCCGTATTTCTCGAAGTATATGGGGCGCCCGACGGTGAGTCGGCGGTTGTGGAGCCAGGTGGCCAGCTCCACGCCGCCGTTGGGGAGGTCGACGGCCAGGTCGACGTCCTTGATGTCGCGGCCCAGGATCTCGTCGCGGCAGCATCCGCCGACGGCGAAGACGTGCCCCTCCCACTGCGTGCCCCGGATGAGGTCGCGCAGCCAGTGGCAGATGGTGCGGTAAAGAGCGGTGTTCATCTCTCTGCTCGGAGCCTCTCCCCGCTCCTCAGGCGTCGATGTTGGCGTAAGTGGCGTGCTCCTCGATGAAGTCGCGGCGCGGACCCACCTCCTCGCCCATGAGGATGGAGAAGGTGCGGTCGGCCTCGGCTGCGTTGATGAGGTTGACCTGCTTGAGCATGCGGTTCTCGGGGTCCATGGTCGTCTCCCAGAGCTGCTCGGGGTTCATCTCGCCCAGACCTTTGTATCGCTGGATGACCATCTTGTCGCGGTTGCCGCCGCACTGCACGTCGACGAATCTCTGCACCTGCTGCTCGTCCCAGGCATACTCGGTGACGTTCTTCTTGCCCTTGACGGTGCATTTGTAGAGGGGCGGGGTGGCTATATATAGGTACCCGTTCTCGATGATGGGGCGTATGCGGCGGAAGAAGAAGGTCATCAGCAGCGTGG
>CAZHCM010000156.1:0-4544 GCA_964531005.1 uncultured Sangeribacter sp.
CGCCCGCCGCGCCGGCGACATCGAGCAGATCTGGGCCATCCCCGACAAGGCCAACAAGATCCTGGGCTGGACAGCCGCCGTCCCCATCGAGGAGACAATGGCCAACGCCTGGCGCTGGCAGACCCGCCTCCAAAACAAGCAATCCTAATCCATCATCTTTACCAGGCCCGGCAGCCAGCCCAATGCTGACTGTGCGCACCCTCCCTTACCGGGGCCCGGCTTCAGCCGGGCTGGGCTCCTCGGGGAGCCCCTCGCCGGGCCAGCAATCTAACCCCAAGCATATGAAGCAACACTATCTCGGCCTAACCGCCATCCCAGCCCTACTCTTGCTGTCAGGATGCGTAGACGACAACTACGACCTGGCCAACGTGGACACCACCTCCGAGATCAAGGTCAACAACCTCGTCGTCCCCGTCAAGCTCAACGCCATCACCCTCGACGACGCCACCGACCTCGACGACAACGAATACATCGAGACCGTCACCGGCAAGGACGGCAAGCAATACTACGCCTTCCGCAAGTCGGAGACCTTCAAGTCTAACGATATCAAGATCCCCGCCTTCACGGCTGCCGCCCCGAGCATCGGCTATCTCAACTATAACCTCTCCTGGCTCGCCTCCGCATCGTCGGTCAAGCCCGCCGCCTCGCTCAACACCATCACGGCGCTGACCGACATGAACTTCAAGTGCTCCCTGCCGAGCGGCATCACCCAGATCGACTACATCGGCGTGCGCGCCGCAACGGTCGGCATCACCATGCAGCTCACCTCCGGCACAGGCAACGTCACCGTGCAGAAGCTCCGACTGCAGTTCCCCGCCGGGCTGGCGGTCACCGACGTCAACGTCTATTCCGGCAACGGCACACAGTCGCTCGGCAAGAGCGCCTATAACGCCGCCACCGGCGTGGTGGAGATTCCCTCGCTGACCATCGCCAAGTCGGGCAGCACCAACGTCTCCCTCTCCTTCAACGGCATCGACGGCTCCAAGATCGCCGTGACAGGCACCCCCTCCACAGGCACGCAGATGGCCTACGAATCGCGCGTCGGCATCCTCTCCACAGGCGACGTCTCCTATAGCGGCAGCAGCGCCTCCAACCCCCCGTCGCTCCAGATCCGCTTCGACGTCCCCAACATCACCGCCACCACCCTGTCGGCCTCCGTCTACCAGAAGATCGAGCGCCTCGACTTCGAGCCTGTCAAGGTCTCCGGACTGCCCGACTTCCTCGCCGGCAACACCACGAGCCTCGTGACGGGCGATCCCCAGATCTACGTGGGCATCAACAACACCATCGGTGACTTCCACGGCGAGACCTTCCTCGGCTTCGAATCAGTCTTCACCCGTGGCGAGGGCGCCAACGCTGTCACTCGCATCAACAAGGGTGAGTCCCCGACAAAGATACAGGTCTCGAAAGAGGAGCGCACCAACATCTTCCTGCATGGCAACCCGAACTCCTCGCCCACGCTCCAGCAGTATCTCGACCCCAAGCCTGGCAATTATGAGTTCCCCAAGCTGATGGACGTGCTCTACGCCACTCCGGGCCAGAACGGCGAAGGCTGGGGCCTCCCCAAGGAGATCCGCGTCAACGCCCGCGACCTCAGCATCGCCGGCGAGCATGTGCGCAACATGCCTCTGGGCCAGGAGATCCCCGGCATCACCGGCTCCTACACGGTCTTCGTGCCCCTGGCATTCCAGGCAGGCACCTTCATCGAGTACACCACCACCGAGAAGGGATGGAACAGCGACGACCTCAAGGACCTCAACATCTACGACCTGAACCTCGACGCCACGGTGTCGACCTCCGTGCCGATGGGCTTCAAGTTCCGCCTCCAGCTCCTCAACAGCCATGGAGACGTGATCGCCACCTCCTCCACGCTCGAGATTCCGGGAACGGCCAACATGATGCCGGTCAACCTGACGGTCCACGCCGACAAGGAGCATCCCATCAAGGACCTTGACGGCATCACCTACACGGCCGACATCGTGCAGGACGACATCTATGCCGACGTGCCCCTCAGCCCGAACATGGCGATCAACCTCCAGGACATCCGCATCACCGTCAACGGCGCATACATCCACAAGTTCTAATCCATAACATCCCGATCCATCATGAAATCTATCATAAAGCACTCCCTCCTCGCACTCGGCATGGCCGCAGCCGCCATGCCCGCCGCAGCCCAGGAGAACTACTCGGGCTACTTCCTCGAAAACTACGTCTACCGTCACGAGCTGAACCCCGCGTTCACCGGATGTGAGAAGGGCTTTGTGGCTTTCCCCGGCCTCGGCAACATCAACTTCGGAATGCACGGCAACCTCAACGTGCGCGACATCTTCTACAACCACGAGGGCAACACCGTGCTCTTCACCAACCCCAACGTGGACGCCGCCACGGCCCTCGGGAAGTTCTCGATGATGAACAAGCTGGAGTTCGGCACCCGCGTGCACGTCATCGACTTCGGATTCTCCGGCATCGGCGGCTTCAACACCGTCGGCATCAACGTCGTGGCCTCCGGCAACGCCGCAGTGCCCTACTCGCTGCTCCAGCTCGCCAAGGAGGGCGTCTCCAACCAGGCATACCAGATCGACGGCCTCCAGGCCAACGCAATGGCATACGCCGAGGTGGCCCTCAACCACTCCCACAACATCCGCGCCCTCCCAGGCCTGAGAATCGGCGCCACGGTGAAGTTCCTCATCGGTGCCGGCAACATTGAGGCCAACATCGAGAAGATGACACTCAACCTCAACGAGAACATGTGGTCGGCCCAGACCAACGGCACCCTCTACGCCTCGGTCAAGAACCTCACCCTCAAGACCAAGCCCTCCACCTTCACCCACCAGGACTACGTCAACGGCTTCCACCTCGACAAGTTCGGCATCAACGGCTTCGGCGTGGGCTTCGACCTCGGCGCGCAGTACCGCTGGAGGGAATTCTCCTTCTCGGCAGCCCTGCTCGACCTCGGCTTCATCGACTTCAAGGAGACGGTGGCCGCCACGACGGGCGACCAGAAGTTTGAGACCGACGCCTACACCTTCACCGTCGGCGAAGGCTCCGCCACCTGGGACGCCATGCGCGACGACCTGCTCAAGCTCGTGCAGCTCGTCCCCGAGGAGGACGGCAAGAACATCGGCAGCCGCAAGAAGAGCCTCAACTCGACGCTCAACGTCGGCGTGGACTACGAGTTCCCCTACTACCGCAACCTCCACTTCGGCCTGCTCAGCTCCACACGCTTCTGCGGCGACTTCACCCGCACCCAGCTCCGCCTGAGCGCCAACGTGGCCCCCTGCAAGGTCTTCTCGGCCAGCGTCAACGGCGTCTACGACACCTTCGGCGTCGGCTTCGGCTGGATGCTCAACCTCCACACCAAGGGATTCAACCTCTTCCTGGGCATGGACCAGACATTCTGCGACGTCACCAAGCAGTTCGTGCCCCTGGGCTCCAACGCACAGGTCAACTTCGGTCTCAACTTCCCCTTCTGACCCGAAGGCACCGACACATCACGCAAAAGCGGGCTTTTCCGACCGGGAGAGCCCGCTTTCGCATACCTTGTGCATCGAATTTTTCGCTATCTTTGCGCTATAATTTTCCTGACTGACCATGAAGCGAAAGATATTCCATACAGCCTCCCGCCTGCTGACCGCAATGGCCCTCGCCCTATGGTGCGGAGGCTGCTCCTCCTCCCACTCCGACCACGACCATGACCACGAAGGCCACGAGCATGCCGAAGAGCACGGCCACGACGACCACGACCATGAGCATGAGGGCCACGACCACGAGGCCGAGGGGGAGGAGCATGACCATGACCACGATCATGAAGGGCACTCCGACGAGATAAAGCTCTCCGAAGACGCCGCGCGCCGCTTCGGGGTCAAGACGCAGACGCTCACCCCCGGCGAGTTTCACGAGACCGTCACGGTGTCGGGCCAGATAGAGCCTGCAGTCACCGACCAGGGAGTCGTGTCGGCCCCCCGCGCCGGCATCGTCACCCTCGCCCAGGGCCTCACCCCGGGGGCCAAGGTCGGGGCCGCCCAGCGCGTGGCCACGGTCTCCCCCAAGGGCCTGGCCGGGGGCGACTCACAGCGGGCAGCTGTTGCAGCACGCGACGCCGCCCGCGCCGAACTCGCCCGCATCGAGCCCCTCTACAAGGACGGAATCGTCTCGGCCAAGGACTACAACGAAGCCAAACGCGCCCTGGCCGAGGCGGAGGCCAACGTAGGTTCGGCCCCCGCCGGAGCGATGGCCGCCACCTCCCCCCGCGCGGGCACGGTGACGCAGATATTGGTGCGCCCGGGCGAGTATGTCGAATTGGGGCAGCCCATCGCCGTCGTTTCGGCCACCTCGCGCCTCACACTCCGCGCCGACGTGCCGGAGCGTCACCACTCCATCCTCCCCACTCTCTCGTCGGCCAACTTCCGCCCCGATTACTCGGGCGCCACTTTGCGCCTTGCTGCCCTCAACGGCCGGCTGGCCGGCAACCCGGGGTCTGCGCCCTCGTCCAACGGCTACATACCCGTCTACTTCACCTTTGACAACGACGGCAGCGTCGTGCC
>CAZHCM010000157.1:0-4428 GCA_964531005.1 uncultured Sangeribacter sp.
TCTCGTTGACCTCGTCGGGGCGGCAGTTGGGCTTGTCGACCTTGTTGATGACCACCACCGGCTTCAGGCCCATCGAGATGGCCTTCTGCAGCACGAAGCGCGTCTGGGGCATGGGGCCCTCGAAGGCGTCGACGAGCAGGAGGCAGCCGTCGGCCATGTTGAGCACACGCTCCACCTCGCCTCCGAAGTCGGCGTGTCCCGGGGTGTCGATGATGTTGATTTTCGTCCCCTTGTAGTTGATGGAGACGTTCTTCGACAGGATCGTTATGCCGCGCTCGCGTTCGAGATCGTTGTTGTCGAGTATCAGTTCTCCGGTCTCCTGGTTGTCGCGGAAGAGGTGTCCTGCATAAAGCATCTTGTCCACGAGCGTGGTCTTGCCGTGGTCCACATGGGCGATGATGGCGATGTTGCGTATGTCTTGCATTGAATTTTCGGCTTTTTCTTTCGGGGTGCAAATTTACAAATTTCGGCGCAAACCCCTATGTTTTACAACATGAAAAATACACCAGTGTTCAATTTCCGCCCATTCCTCACCAAATCACGCGGCGTGCGCCGGCGCCCGTGACGGCCACATAGACGCCGCGTCCGGGCAGGGGCATGGCCCCGCGTGCCCCGACTGCCACGGTGCGTCCGTCGGCTGAGTAGAGGGAGTAGGCGGCGTCGGGATCGGAGGGTATGAGCACTCCGTCCGAGACGGCGAAAGCTATCTCCTCAACACTCTCCACGCCTTGGATGCCGGAAGTCTGCAGGTCGGCCTGCACAAACTCAACCACCTCGCTCCAAGGTCCCGTCACGCCATCCTTGGCGGCGCGCACGTGGGTCGCAAAAGTCCAGGTATAGTCATACCCCTGCTGGCGCACGTCCACGAAGACCGATGTATCGGCAGTCTCGCCTCTCATCATGTCATATAGCGCGCTCTTACCTACCTCACGGATGCGCACGTCGTCTATATAGAGCGACAAGCCCGTGGAGAGGGGTGTGTAGACCATGCGAAGGGTGGTGACTATCTCGGGGAACGCGATGGCATAGTAGTCACCCTTGTTGGTGAAGTCGTCCATGCGCCCGACGTGCCTCAGCTCGCCCGAGGGGAGCACGCTGTAGAAGTCGAGTATGCCGCGGGCGTCGGAATATCTCTGCCGTGCCCAGAAGGAAACCTCCTCAATGATATTGAAGGCATCATTGCTGGCCGGGAAGGTCTGGAGCCATGACCCGGCCGAGGGGAAGACGTAGGAGGGGGCCTCCACGCAATAGGCGGCGCGTGAGTCGTAGGTGCCGTTGCCCTCCCAGCCCTCGGGGAGCTCGGAGCCGTCGAAGGTCGTCTTGAACGTCTGGGCGTTCTCGCAGCCAAGCAGCACGCCAACCTCCCACTCGTATTTGTCGGCACCTTCAAGTGTGTCCCAGCTGAGCACGACACCCTCCTCGGCACCGGCGACATACATCCCCGGGGCATCATGCTCCAGGGGCGCGCCGTGGGTGTGGAAGGCCAGCCCGTCCTCGCTGCGCGAGGAGTTGAGGGGGCTTTGGGCGTAGACGTTGACGCCATACCAGGTGTCTTTCTTCAGCCCGTCGGCCTTGAAGGTGCAGACGCCGTCGCTCTGGGCTACGTCGGCTGTGATGTCGGCCATCCACCAGCCGTCGGCAAACTTCCCGATCGAGGAGCCGTCGAGCGAGGATAGCTCGTAGATGCTCAGGCGGTACACATCGGCGCCGTCCACTGCAGGCCACTGCAGGAGGACGTGGTCCTCGCCCGCCCCCTTGACCTTCGGCTCCGGAGCCGGAAGGGCGAGCCCCTCCATCTCGCGGCCGTCGTCGGCCTTGACGGTCATGGTCAGCGCCCCGTCGGGGTGCAGCCGCATGTCGGCGATGCCGAAGCCCGTGGAGCGGTTGTCCCAGCTCAGGAAGGAGGGCGTGAGGCTCGCCTCGTACTCGCACACGCCTGCACTGCCCGGGAAGAGGTCGCCGGCACGCGACGACTCGGTGAGGTCGCCGTCGGCCTCCACGAGGTCGATGCGCTGATGATTAGCCACGTTGTTGGGGCGGTTCTCAGCCCACACGGACTCGTTGAAGTCGATGTGCCACACGGCCAGGCCGCGCGCGGGGAGATGGGCGTCATAGCGCAGTCCTCCACGGTTTTCGAAGAGGAAGTACTCCTTGGGATTGGAGAGGGAGGGTATCTTGTATGCGAAGTTGTCGGCCTCGACGGGCAGGAGCGTCACCTCTCCCCCGCCGGTCAGCGTGACGGGGCACATCCACTCCAGGGCATACCGCTCGTAGGCGGAGAAGACCGGGGGAGTGTGCTCGCCGTTGTTGTAGTTGCCGGCGTCCATGCAGGAGTATGCGCCGGGGGTGAAACACTTCGAGGCGGTGCCGTTGTTGGAGGTGTCATAGAGGTCGGGGAGTCCCAGCACATGGCCGAACTCATGGCAGAATGTGCCGATGCCGCTCAGGCGATTGTTGCTCCCCTTCTCTGCGGACGTGGCGTAGCGGTCCACCTTCACGCCGTCCAGCTCCACCGGCGCCCCCAGGGCGGAGGTCAGCGTGTAGGCATGGGGCCAGATGGTGGTGTTGACGTCGCCCCCGGTCGTGGCTCCCCGTCCTGCGAAGAAGACGTAGACGAAGTCGGCCACGCCGTCGCCGTTGGTGTCGTAGTCGGCGAAGTTGACCTCGCTGTCGATCTTGCGCACCGCCTCCTCGATCATGCGCCCTGCGGGGTAGACGTCCTTCTCGCGCCCTGTCTCGGGGTCGATCACGGTCTCGCTGACCTTGACGTAGTCCACCTCCGGGCGATCCATCATGATGGGCCCGTGCACGTCGAAGACGGGGTGGAACTGCCCGAAGCTCACTGCCTCGTAGTAGTCGCGCACCGATCCGGTGGCGTCGGCCTGGCTGAAGCCGGGCTGGTTGAGCATGTCGTCGATCAGCTTGCGGGGGTCGTCGGAGACGGAGAAACGTGCGTCGGGAAACTCCACCAGGAGCACCAGCACGCGCAGCTCCCCTTCGGTGCGCACCTCGCGCAGGTCATGGCCGTCGGCGTTGTCATACTTGGAGTCGCCGAGTTTCACGGCACCCTTGGGGGCCAGCCGGGTCCCCACAAGGCCGGGTGCACGCATCGGGGCGGCCGCCTGTGCGCCCATGGCGAGGGAGGCTGCCGTCAACGTGCCCAATATCATCGGGTAAAATTTTCTCATTCTTCAGTGTGTCAGGTTAGATTGATGAGGGCCGGACTGCTCCGGCATGGCATTTTATACTCTCATAACGTCCTTTCTTGTCAAAAATTGACTCGCACAGAGGGGGAAGTGTGAATTTTTATTGTTAATTTTGCACCCATGACCTACCAGACATTCTCCACATCGGGCATATGCGCCCCCGAAAGCGTGTTTGAAGCCAAACCGCGCCTCACCATCAACGTCCGCGGACGGCTGGTGGATTTCGCCACCCCGAAGGTGATGGGCATCATCAACGCCACCCCCGACTCCTTCTACGCCGGCAGCCGCACCCCCGGCGCCGGGGCGCTTCGGGAGCGCGTGGAGGCCATGCGCCTCGCGGGGGCCGACTGGCTCGACCTGGGGGGGTACTCCTCGCGCCCGGGGGCCGGGGAGGTGGCCGTGGAGGTCGAGACCGAACGCCTGCTCATGGCCCTCGACGTGGTGAGGGATGTCTGGCCGGAGGCGATAGTCTCCATCGACACCTTCCGCGCGGCCGTGGCCCGTCGCCTCGTGGAGGCGGGGGCCGACATCGTCAACGACATCGGCGGGGGCACGCTCGACCCCGAGATGTGGCCTACGGTGGCGGAGCTGCAGGTGCCCTACGTGCTCATGCACATGCGCGGCACGCCCGAGACCATGCAGTCGCTGACCGACTACGGCGACGTGGCCGCAGAGGTGCTGACAGACCTCATGACTAAGGCCGCCTCCCTGCGCGCCTTGGGGGTCAACGACATAATCCTCGACCCGGGGTTCGGGTTTGCCAAGACCACGGAGCAGAACTACGAGCTCCTCGCCCACACGCGGGAGTTTGCGGCCACGGGCCTCCCCGTGCTGGCAGGGCTTTCGCGCAAGTCGATGATATGGCGCCCGTTGGGCATAACGCCTGACGACGCCCTGCCAGGCACCACCGCCCTCAACATGGCTGCCCTGCTCGGGGGCGCCGACATCCTGCGGGTGCACGATGTGGCCCCGGCCCGTCAGTGCGTGGACGTCTTCGGGCTTTTAAGGGCAAAGGACTAAGACTTCTGACATGATGACATCATGACAAATTGACATTATGACATTATGACATCATGACATTATGTCATCATGACACGATGACAAAATTGACCCTATTATAATATGATAGATTTCGGCATAAAGGACCTTGTGGACATCCTGCTCGTAGGGATGCTCCTCTACTATATCTACCGCATGATGAAGAGCAGCGGCACGCTGAGCC
>CAZHCM010000158.1:0-4407 GCA_964531005.1 uncultured Sangeribacter sp.
TCCTCTCCTTCCTCCCCTATTTCGGCAACCAGCTCTCCCCTCTCTTCGTCTTCATCTCGGTCATCTTCTTCACCACGAAGCTGGCCGGCAACTCCGAGATCATCGCCATCCTCTCCAGCGGCGTGAGCTTCCGCCGACTGCTGCGGCCCTACATGATAGGCGCCGCCGTGATCGCCGCGCTTACATTCGCCCTGACCAATTACATCATACCTCCGACCAACGTCAACCGCATCAAGTACACCAACAAGTACGTGCGCAACAAGAGCGTGCAGTCGGGCGTCAACATCCAGCTGATGGCCCGTCCGGGGGAGGTGGCCTACATCGGGCGCTTCGAAAACAGCAACAAGACCGGCTACCGCTTCTCCCTCGACAAGTTTGACGGCAAACGCCTCATCTCCCGCATGACGGCTGCCACCGCGATGTACGACTCCACGCGCCAATACCATTGGATATTGCGCGACTACATGATACGCGACTTCAACGGCATGAAGGAGCACATCACTCGCGGCGCCCGCATCGACACCGTCATCCCCCTCGAACCGCGCGACTTCCTCATCTCAGTCAACGACCAGGAGACCCTGACCACGCCTCAGCTCAGCGAGTTTATCGACCAGCAGAAGATGCGCGGCGTGGCCAACATCAAGGGCTTCGAGATAGAGCGTGCCCGACGCTACGCCTCCACCGCCGCCGCCTTCATCCTGACGCTCATCGGGGTCTCCCTGTCCGCCAAGAAGGCCAAGGGTGGCATGGGCATCAACATCGGCATCGGCCTCGTGCTCAGCTTCAGCTATATCCTCTTCTCCACCATCACCAGCTCGCTGGCTGTCTCCGGGTATGCCGCGCCCTGGATCGCGATGGAGATACCCAACATCGTCTATCTCCTCATAGCTATCTTCCTATATCGCCGCGCTTCAAAGTTCTAATCATCCGATACCGAAAGTGTGACACCCCCCTAAAAGGAAAAAAGCCCGCAGGCTGGAGCCTGCGGGCTTAAACGTTGAGGCTCAAGCCTCGTTTTTTCTTTTCAATAACTTGACAGGATCACTTCTTCAGCAGGTCCTTGGCGAAGGCGTAGTCGGGCTCCTCGGTGATCTCCTCGCAGAGGGAAGTGCCCTTCACCTTGCCGTCCTTGTCGATGACCACCAGGGCGCGTGCGAAAAGGCCGCGCAGGGGGCCGTCAACGAGCTCCACGCCATAGGTCTGGCCGAAGTCGCTGCGGAAGGCGGATGCGGTGCGGACGTTGTCGATGCCCTCGGCGGCGCAGAAGCGGCCAGCCGCAAAGGGAAGGTCCATCGATACGCAGATCACCTCGGTGTCGGGCAGCTCGGCTGCCTCCTTGTTGAAGCGGCGCACGGAGGCGGCGCAGACGTCGGTGTCTATGGAGGGGAAGATGTTGAGCACGACGTTCTTGCCACGCAGGTCGTGCAGTGCGATTTCAGAGAGATCCTTGGCCACGAGGGCGAAGTTGGGGGCTTCCTCCCCCGGGGTGGGCAGCTTGTGCGCGATGTGCATCGAGTTGCCGTTGAGCTTTACTGTTTCCATTGGTATGTGAATTTAGATCGGGGGTGTCTCTCACCCCTGTCTCTATAACAACCCCGCGCCTCGATTTTCCTTACGCGTTCAGTATTATTAAGGATTTAGAAATACATCCCAAGGTTGATCAGCAGGCGTCCGTCATGCTCCGTCACCACGGTGCTCTTGATCGTGCTCGTCATTCCGAGGCTGTAGGTCACACCTATCTCGTAGCGGTCGTAGGGCATGGACACACCGAAGCGCCAAGCGGCCTCCCAGCGGCGGCGTCCGCCCAACATGTCGTTCTTGCTCAGGAGATTCAGCTGGTCGGGGGGAAGAAGGTCCGTCTTGGCGCGGCTGCTCCAATACCAGATCAGCTCCGGGCCGGTGAAGACCGACAGTCCGAGGTAGTCGCCCAGCGGGATGGTATAACCTGCCACCACCGGGAGCGACATGCCGAAGGAGTTTATCTTCGGGTCGGATTCATGCACGGTCCCGTATTCGCCATCTCCGCTGACCACGAGGTTCTTGAAATGGTTGTTGATATACCACACCGACAGCGAGGGCTCGACGAAGAAGTTGCTTCCCACCCCGATGCGGGCCACGCCTCCGAGGGCGATCTCCGTGCCGTTGGAATACCATTTATCGTTTTCCAACACTGCTCCCGGATTCTTGTAGTGCCATCTGCCGGGCATGAATGCGCCGGCAGATATGCGAAACCCCCAGTCCACTTCTCCGGCGGCGGGAAACTGTGCGCTGGCCGTCGTGCTCCCCGCCATGCAGAGAGCTGCCACGCCCAATACGGATGCGATACCTGACTTTCTCATTTCGTCTATATGTGTAAGGTGCAATAAGGTGAGAGGGGGTTCGCCAGCCTATATGGCGAATCCACTATACCTCATTAACGGAGAGATGTCAGTGAATAGTACCCGATGGTGAAGAATGAGCAGGCAAAATCTCGCGGTCGCAACACTTTGCCATCGCTGACCACAAGGTCGATGTCGATGGGCACGTCGCCACGGCGCCGGCTCTCGTCGTCGCGCCCGTGGCTCGTCTCGTAGGCCTTCAGCATGGCGTTGAGCTGGCAGTCGCTCAGGTCTGTTTCCCCGAGCACCACTGCGTTGAGATAGGGACGCGTGCCGCTTCCGACCGGCGCCGTCTCGTAGGCGTCGCTTCCGCGCGCACCGACAAGAATGGCCGTCAGCCATTCCTCGGCCTCGGCCACCGCCCCCTCCCGGTCGCCGCAATTGCTCCCCAAGCTCAGCGCCACGCTATGCCTTCCGCTCATTTCCTACGCAAGGTGATTATCGTGATTTCGGGGGCTGCGCCGATGCGGAAGGGCATCCCCACTTCGCCACAGCCAATGTTGACATAGACGCTGAGGGGTTTCCCGGCAGGATTCTCCTTGGTGAACATCCCGCCCCATTCCTCGTATCTCCATTCTGCGGGCGACCAACGGTTCTCACCCTCGCCCACGGTCATCTGCATGGCATGCGTATGGCCCGAGAGCGTCAGGTCCACGTTGGTGCGGTGCACCACCTCGCGACGCCAATGCTCCGGGTTGTGGGTCATCAGGATCTTGAAGCGGTCGTCGTTGAAATGGTAGGTGGAGTCGCCCGACAAAGGATAGGCCATGTCGAGCTGGCCGTATTGCTTGAACGGCGGCTCGCCCCAGTTTTCCACTCCGATGAGCACCAGGGTGTCCATGGCCGCGGCGGAGGCCGAGTCGGTGGGCTCCGCGTGGCGCGGACGGATGATCATGTCGTTGGCGTTGTTGAGCATCTTCCATCCCATCGCCTCCTGGATGCCGTGAAGGAGATGGATGTTGGCGGCGCGCGCCTCCTCGGTGGGCCAGTCGCAATAGTCGCCATAGTCGTGGTTGCCCATGACGCTGTAGACCCCGTCCGGGGCGTTGAGCCGCCCGAAGACTTCGATGAAGGGGAATATCTCGTCGGTCTTGCGGTTTACTATGTCGCCGGTGAAGAGTATGAGGTTGGGCTTCACGGCTTGTATGGAGTCCACCAGCCGTGTGATGAAGGAGATGTCGGAGCCCCAAGTCCCCACGTGCGCGTCGCTGAACTGCACGATGCGGTACCCGTCGAAGGCCTCCGGCACGTTGGGCGACTCGAAAGTCACCTCCCGCACGTCGATCTGCCGTCTCCCCGCAGTCGCGCCCCATATCATGAGGCAGACCACCACAAGCCCCCCGGCGATTCCCAATATGCGCCATGTGCGCTTCCATACTGGATTGCGCCATGCCCAGGCCACCAGCAGCCCGAGCCCGTACATGATCTTGGCCGCGTACACCGTCATGTAGGCATACATCGACCACATCACTCTCAGGATGTCGGCATTGAACTCCCTGCGGGGCAGGCATAGCGTCACCACCAGCCATATCCAGCAGGCCACGGCCGTCACGATCCACATCCTGTCGGCCGTGCGTGAAAGGCGTTTGATTCCTTTATATATTCCCAGGTCGACGCCGACGCTCATCACGATCAGCGCGATCATCATCATTACGGATATTCTCATAGTCCCTCGTCCTATGTCACTCCATCCCCCCGAGGAGGGCGCGGAGCTTGTTTTTCAACGGATTGGCATACATCGTCAGAATCATCTGCCGCATGTACTCGCGCTCGTCGTCGGTGATGTCGGGCAGCTCCACCTTGTCGAGCTGGCGGGCGAAATACTCCTCGGCGGCGTTCTTCTCCTCGTCGGTGTACTTGCCGGCAAACCGGCGCGTGCCGTGCAGGAGGTCGTAGGCCACGTAGTTGATGCTGAAGATCTCGTAGCTGCGGTGTATGGCCTGGTCGATTGTGGCCACCACATACTTGGCCGACGTGTTGGTGTCGCGAAACTCTCCGATCTGGTCCAGGCGCACGTTGATGCGCGGGG
>CAZHCM010000159.1:0-4276 GCA_964531005.1 uncultured Sangeribacter sp.
TCAAGAGCGTGCAGAAGATGCTCGCCTCCAACGGCGTGGAGCTCAAGATCACCAAGCCGGCACTGGAGCTTCTGGCCGAGGACGGCTACGATCCGGAGTTTGGCGCACGTCCCGTGAAGCGCACCATCCAGCGCATGGTGCTCAACCAGCTGTCGAAAGACATCCTGGCCCAGAAGGTCGACCGCGAACACCCGATCGTCATCGACCGAGAAGGGGACGAGCTTGTCTTCGTCAACAAGTGATTATAGAAATATGAGTATTAGGGCCGCCTTCCGAGGAGATCTCGGGAGGCGGCTTTTTTTCTTCGGGCTGGGAGATTTGGGAGTGGTGGGAGTGGTGGGAGTGGTGGGAGTGATGGGAGGTTTGGGAGTGGTGGGAGTGGTGGGAGATTTGGGAGTGGTGGGAGTGGTGGGAGATTTGGGGGACTATTTTAGTAGGTGGTGGGCCATTGTGCGGCGGAGGTTTAGCTCTACGCAGGGGCGGAGGTGGGGGCCGTCGGCTAACATGTCGATGCCTAAGAGGCCGTCGTAGTTGGGGGCTATGTATGCCTCCAAGGCTGACGCTTGTGCCGAGACGAGCATCCTAAGGTCAAAGCCTGGGATTGCCTGGCTGATGGCTGCCTCTATCTCCTTTTGGGGCAGAAGGTCGTTGGAAAGATACTTTCCGCGTGCGGATGTGCGGAAGAGGGAGAGGCCGAGGAAGCGGGCTTCTCCGTCGCGGCACTCCCATTCGGAGGCGAAGTCGAGGCGCCGGTCGGCGCCTGTCTCGGCCATGACGCTGCCCTGGCGCCTGATGATGCCGGCGCACCAGGGGCGGATGTGGTTCTCATCGAGGTCGGCGGTGCAGATGACGCCTCGGCCGGCGCTGCTCCAGGGGGCCTTGAACCAGCAACCGGAGTTATCGCGCCAAAAGGCGATGGCTGCGTCCGGGGAGGTCAGTTCGACGGGGAGGGGCGCCGCACCGAGAGCCTGATTGAGGAGGATTGTCGTGCGGCGGTGGGAGAGGGCGCGGAGATGGTCGAGGCGGTCTATGGAGGGGAGGCAGTGGTCGGGGACACCGAGGAGGTGGAGGTGATGGCGCAGGGCATGATTCCAGCCCCAGGGAAGGAAATCCGAGTCGAGGGGAAGGGGGGCGCCGGTGCGGATCTCACGGTAGGTCGTGACTAAGGCTCCGGTATGATCCTGGGAATGGATGGGGGTGAAGATGGGGATGCCTGTGGGAAGGGCTTGCGGGTCGAGGGGGTCGAGGCAGAGGATGGCGTCGCCGGGCTGGGCATATTGGAGGGGGAGGAGGGCCAGTTGGCGGCGGAGGGCTATGACGGAGGCCGGAGGGGTATAAAAATTCAATCCGGAGGCCAACGCGTAGTCGGTGTCCGGATTGAAGATATGGATTCTCATTGTGAGGGATCTTTTGCGGCTAAAGCCTACCGGGATCTTTTGCGGCTAAAGCCGCAACCCAGTAAGATCTGGCTTAGTCGGCGAGGTGGTCGCGCTCCTTGAGGGGGTTGGAGAAGTAGAGCTTGTGCTCTATGTATTCCTGGGTGGCGATCAGGGTCGGCTTCGGGAGCTTCTCATAGAAGCGGGAGATCTCGATCTGCTCGCGGTTTTCGGAGACTTCCTCGAGGTTGTCGGTGGAGGCGAACTCCTGGAGTTTCTTGGAGAGCTCCTGCTTCATCTCGGATGCGATCTGGTTGGCTCGCTTGCCGATGATGCATACGGTCTCGTAGACGTTGCCGGTCTGTTCGGCCATGGCGATCATGTCGCGGGTGACGGTGGTGAGGGGAGCGTTGGTCTTCTTGTAATCCATGATTGAATATAAAGATTGTGATTTTTAGTCTTGTACTTAGCGGCGGGCTATGGTTGCAGATCAGTCCTGAACGTATCGCCGGGCTATCGTGAAGATGTTCTCGGCTTCCTTGAGGTGGGAGGATTCGGGATAGGTGTTGACGAAGGAGTAGTATTCGTCGAGCACCTCGCGGAAACGGTCGACCTTCTTCTCCTGGACGCTCTCGCGGGCCTCCTGGAACTTGGCCTTTAGGATGAGCAGGTCGAAGTCTTCGCGGTATTTGGAGTAGGGGTATGTCTTGAGGGCGTTCTTGGCCGTGATGATGGCCGACTGGTAGTTGTTGCCCAGGAAGTTGCCGAGGTTATAGTAGAGCTGTGCGTTCTGGAGCTCCTTGAGAGTCAGCTTGTCCTGGCAGTCGAAGATGGCCTCGCGGGCTATCTCGGCCTTGTCGCTGCCGGGGCAATAGTCGAGGAAGGAGGAGAGCTCCTCGATGGCCTTGACGGTGGTGGACTGGTCGAGCTGCGGGTCGGGGGAGTCGAGATAGTATCCGTAGCCGCTGTAGAAGCGGGCGTCGTCGGTGTACTTCCCTTTGGGGTAACGCTGGTAGTATGTCTTGAAGTAGACTCCGGAGTTTAGGTAGTCCTTGTTATTGTAATGTGCGAGGGCGAGGGTGTATAGGGCCTCCTCGCCGTCGGGGGTGCCTCGCAGGGGGGTGATAAGGTCGGTGAGCAGGGTGATGGTCTGCTCATACTTCCCTCTCTCGTAAGCCTTGCGGGCGTAGGCGTACTTCTCGCCGGCGTCGCGGCTTTTGAGCACCTTGTTGTATTCGCCGCAGGAGGCGGCCACCAGCGACAGGAGCGCCAAGGCGAGGAAGTATGGTATCTTGCGCATATAAGACATGGGGTAATCGTGGGTGTATGGGGCGCGACGCGGGTGGGCGCCACTTTCCAACGTGCAAAGTTACGAAAAAAATCCGATTTAGGGTGTCTCTTAGGGAGATTTTTAGTAACTTTGGGGAAATTTTCGTTTCCTGGGCGTTCCGCGCTCCCGGGAGCGAGGAGATTTGAAGAAAATGAGCCAAAAGAAGAAAGAGGACAGAGACGAGAAGGGGGCCGTGGTGCGCCCGGTGCTCGTCAACGCCATCGTCATATTGCTGATAGGATTCATCGGCATCTGGATAGTGTATCTCTCGATCGCGCTTTTCACCAAGCACGGCCAGAGCGACACGGTGCCGGGTGTGGAGAACCTTTCCTACACCCAGGCCGTGGCCCGTCTCGAGGAGCGTGGCTTCCGCGTCGACATCCGCGACTCCGTGTATTCGGAGACGGTGAAGCCGGGATACGTCATCGAGCAGTTTCCGAAGTCGGGCTCCATCGTGAAGCCCGGGCGCAAGATATTCCTGTACATCAACGCAGTCAACCCCAAGCAGGTGGTCATTGACGAGGACAACAATCCACGCGAGGACGCACTGCGGAGCTTCTCCTTCCGCCAGGGTATGGCCAGGCTGGAGGAACTGGGCTTCAAGAACATCCGCGTGGTGCGCGTCCTCGGCGACAACGACTGCATAGTGAAGGTGACGGCCAACGGGCGTACCGTCAAGAAGACGGAGCGAGTGCCGGTCAACGCCAACATCGTGGTGGAGGTATATGACGGCCGCCTGCAGAGCCTTCGCGACTCGCTGCAGCGTCTGGAGTATGACGAGTACATGCGCACGCAGGCCACGCCCGACTACGGCGGCGAGACCGACTACGGCTACGGCTACGACGACCAGCCTGAGAACCCTGCCTACAGCCGCCCGGCGCGCACCGAGAGCGCGGCCCCGACCCAGCGCGAGAGCGAGAAACCCGCACCCCGCCCCGTGGAGCGCGAGAAAGAGGAGGAATCATCCGGCATATTCGACTGACATGGATAGCGAGAAGATTACACCGGAGCAATTGGAGCAAATGGAGATATCAGGGCTCTCAGAGAACTCTGAGCTCTCTGAGGACTCGGAGGGTGTCGTCACCCCCGACTTCACGCTTGAAGACGGCCGGGAGCTCTACGAGCATTTCCGCTTCGAGGCCGACAAGGGGCAGCAATTGCTGAGGGTCGACAAGTTCCTGGTCGAAAGGATGTTCAAGACCTCGCGCAACCGCATACAGCAGGCTGCCGACGCAGGCTGCATCATAGTCAACGGCAAACCGGTCAAGTCGAGCTACAAGGTGAAGCCCGGCGACGTTGTGTCGATAGTGATGGACAGGCCGCGCTACGAGTTCGAGATCATCGCCGAGGACATCCCCCTCGACATCGTGTACGAGGACGACGACCTATTGGTGGTCAACAAGCCGGCGGGGCTGGTGGTGCATCCCGGCCACGGCAACTATCACGGCACGCTGGTCAACGCCCTGGCCTGGCATTTCCGCGACAATCCGGACTATGACGTGAGCGATCCGAGGCTCGGGCTTGTGCACCGCATAGACAAGGACACCTCCGGGCTGTTGGTCGTGGCCAA
>CAZHCM010000160.1:0-4220 GCA_964531005.1 uncultured Sangeribacter sp.
AGGGCAACCTCGCACGCATGGTGGCCGGCGAAAACGTGGGCACCCTGGTCAAGGCTTAAGTCAGAAGTCAAAGGTCAGAAGTACCTCATACCTATTACCTAGTACCTAATACATAATCCTTACATATATATGGAAGTAAACGAATATATCCAGAACGCCGAAGACTCCATGCAGCTCGCAGTGGAGTATCTCGACGACACGCTGTCGCGCATCCGCGCCGGCAAGGCCTCGGCCCGTCTGCTCGACGGCATCCGAGTGGACTATTACGGCTCGCAGGCCCCCATATCCAATGTGGCCAACGTCAGTGTGCCTGACGCCCGCACCATCGCCATCACCCCCTGGGAGAAGTCGATGTTCAAGGAAATCGAAAAGGCCATCATCAACTCCGACCTTGGCGTGACGCCCGAAAACAACGGCGAGGTGATTCGCCTGGCCATCCCCCCGCTGACGGAGGACCGCCGCAAGCAGCTCGTCAAGCAGTGCAAGGGGGAGGCCGAGAACGCCAAGGTGTCGGTGCGCAACGCCCGCCGCGAAGCCATCGACGCCCTCAAGAAGGAGGTCAAGAACGGCCTGAGCGAGGACGTGGAGAAGGACGCCGAGGCCAAGGTGCAGAAGGTGCACGACAAATACATGAAGCGCATCGACGAGGTCTTCGCCGAGAAGGAGAAGGAGATCCTCACCGTCTGAGCCACGTCCTGTTAGCAGCGCTGAATAATAACGCCTCCAGCATTGAGCAAATGCTGGAGGCGTTATTATTTAGCGTTATATTTAGCAGGAACTAATATTCAGCAGTACAGGAAAAGATGCCATAGCGCTATTGCGCCGCTGACAGAGACGTTGAGCGAGTGCTTGACGCCGCACTGCGGGATCTCAAGACAGGTGTCGGCCATGTCAGCTATCTCCTGAGAGAGTCCCTCGACCTCGTTGCCGACTACCAGCAGGCAGCGGCTTCCCGGCTCCGGACGGTAGTCCTGCAGTGGGACGCTGCCGTGGGTCTGCTCCAGGGCGAGCAGCGTCCATCCCTCGGAGCGCAGGCGGCGGCACTCGGCGACGGCGTCGTCCACATGGCGCCATCTCACCGACTCCTCGGCCCCCAGGGCGCTCTTGGAGATTTCAGGATGTGGCGGACACCCCGTGATGCCGGCCATGACGACCTCCTCGATGGCGAAGGCGTCGCAGGTGCGCAGCAGCGAGCCGACGTTCTGCATCGAACGCACGTTGTCGAGCAGGAGGCGCACCGGACGCTTCGGGGAGGCCGCGTACTGCTCCAGGGTGGTGCGTGTCAGCTCCACGATGTTCTTCTTGCGGTGTGGCATGATAAGGCGATGGTCAGGTGGGGGATTCGACATTAGACGATGTCCCGGTTCAACTCAGGGCAAGCATCCGCTCTATGGGGCGCAGGGCCTTGCGCGCGGTCTCGGGGTCGACGGTGATCTCCGGTGAGAGGTCGCGCAGGCAGTCGCGCACCTTGCGGAGTGTGTTGAGCTTCATGTAGTCGCACTGGTTGCATTGGCACTCCACATCGGCGGCAGGAGCGGGGATAAACGTCTTCTGAGGGCATTTTCGGCGCATCTCGAAGAGGATTCCGCTCTCGGTGACCACAATATACTCCTGAGCGTCGTCATTGGCCGCAAAGTCAAGCAGGGCGGCCGTGGAGCCCACCTTGTCGGCGATGAGCTGCAGGGGGCGGCGACATTCGGGATGCACGAGCACCTTGGCGCCGGGGTGCGCCTTCTTTAGCTCCAGGATTCCTTCGAGCGAGAAGCGGTCGTGCACATGGCAGGCCCCCAGCCACAGGAGCATGGAGCGCCCAGTGACACTGTTGATATATTCCCCGAGGTTTCGGTCGGGGCCGAAGATGATCTTCTCGTCGGCCGGCAGGGAGTCGATGACCTTGCGGGCGTTGCCCGACGTCACCACGATGTCGGTGTGGGCTTTGACGGCTGCGGAGGTGTTGACATAGCTGACCACTGTATGGTCGGGATGCTCGGCGACGAAGGCGGCGAACTCCTCCGGGTCGCAGCTGTCGGCCAGGGAGCATCCGGCCTCCGGGTCGGGGATGAGCACAGTGCGGTCCGGGCAGAGGATCTTGGCTGTCTCCCCCATGAAGTGTACGCCGCACATCACTATGACCTCGGCGTCCGTCTCGGCCGCCTTGCGGGCCAGGGCCAGGGAATCGCCGATGAAGTCGGCTATCTCCTGTATCTCGTCGCGCTGGTAATAGTGGGCCATGATGACGGCCTTTCTCTCCTTCTTGAGTCTCTCGATGTCGCGGCGCAGCTCCTCGCTGTCGCCTTCGCCGGAAGCCCTCCCTCCGGCCTGGCACCGGATTTTGTCGTTCGTTTCGGACATGGGTTATTTTTGGGTTGTTTTATCTCTATCTTTATTTAAAATTTAAATACTCAAAACAACAACAACAATAAAGGATGTCAATAACTTTGCCATCACCCCTCCTGACACTTCGTTGGAAATGCATAAATAGGGAGTTTTTATGACTCATTATTGCAATATATCCATATCATGGTCGCGCTCCGAGCAAACCTTTCCCCTGCGCCCTCCGAATGTGCCTCCAATGACTTTCAGGAAGTTAGTAAGCACACGACGAATGCGTGGGATTGGACTGCAAAGTTAATAAATAAATTCCAATACGGGGTATAATTTTGGTATAAAAGGAGAGGGACGGCCTATTTTGTGATAAAACACTGAGTATAAATATTGTATGTGGATTCATCTTGCGCCGTCCATATGGATGTCGAGTTTTTTTTACAGGCTTATCTAAGCCAAGGTCAATTGTTTATGGTGATTATTGACATGGGGTGTCAATAAGTGGTCGATATGATGTAGAAACTACTGTTGACAACTCCCGGTTATTGACAGGAGGTGCCGATAGGGTGGGAATACTGTCATTTTGCCGAGATATGCAAGCCTTTCAGGGATTAGTTATTGACAAAGGCCGGGAAAGATATCTTCAGGTTATTGTCAGTTTTTGGAGGGTTTTTGACAGGATTTTGACAGCTTATCTACAAGTTATTGACAGGACTGTAGATAAAGTCTGCAAGTAGCTGATTATTAATCGGGATTATCGGGATTATCGGAGCATCCTGGTAGGAGCGCGGACTGCCGCGCCTACATAGGCTGGGGGAGGCTGGTCTTTTGGCTGGGGGATACTGGTCTTGGGCTGGGAGAAATGGAGAGCCGGAGATGCGGAGGTGGGGAAAGGGGGAAAGGGGGAAAGGGGGAAATAGGCGCAATCTGGAGGCTGGCGACTTCCAATAAAAAAAGCCCGCCGGAGGGCGGGCTTTAGTCGGCGGCTCGTGGGGAGCCTTTGCTTTTGTGGCTTTTGGGAGCCTTTGCTTGTGCGGCTCGTGGGAGCCGTGGTTACTTCTTCAGCAGCGAGCGGCCTTTCTCGATGGCCTGCTCGTTGAGGGGGATGAGCTTGTGGTGACGCTCGGGGAGCGACTTCTTCAGGCCCTTGACCACATTCTCCATGGGGAGCTTGTAGGGCATGGCCTCCAGCAGGGCGCCCATTACGACCATATTGTAGGCCTTGGAATTGCCGAGGTCGAGGGTGGCCTCCATTGCGTCGATCGGATAGATCTCGATGTCGTCGCGGGTCGGACGGTTGTGGATGCCGTTGGTGTCGTAGATGAGGATGCCCCCCTTCTTGACCTTGGGAGCGAACTTGTCGAGGCTCTGCTGGTTGAGGGCCACTACGATGTCATAGCTGTCGAGCACCGGCGAGGAGATGCGCTCGTCGGAGAGGATGACGGTGACGTTGGCTGTGCCGCCACGCTGTTCGGGACCGTAGGAAGGCATCCATGTCACCTCCTTGTCGTCCATCAGGCCAGAGTAGGCCAGTATCTTGCCCATCGACAGGACGCCTTGTCCGCCGAAGCCGGCTACGATGATTTCTTCTTTCATTGCTAAGTATGGTGTCTGTGTGAGCCGCCGGCCCACGGTGGGGCCGGGGCTTGGATGGGTGGTTACTGGTTCTTGAGGTCGCCCAGGGGATATTTCTCAAACATGTTCTCGGCCATCCAGTCGTTGGCCTTGGCGGGGCTCATCTTCCAGCCCGAGTTGCAGGTCGAGACTACCTCCACTACCGAGGTGCCCTTCTTGGCCAGGGCGTTCTCGAAGGCCTTCTTGAGGGCGGCCTTGGTCTTGGATATTCATAATCCACACCGTCAAGTATAGTATGAGTTAGTTTTGACATACGCAAT
>CAZHCM010000161.1:0-4186 GCA_964531005.1 uncultured Sangeribacter sp.
GGACGAGAGATTTTCATTCTCTAAAGAGCAGTTCGACTCTGCTATGGGCTACCACACTCCAAGCCCTGCATCCACACCATGCAGGGCTTTTTTGCTACCCTGGCCCTCCATCACAGCCCCCCAATCCATAAGCTGAAGACCGGAAATAAACTTTATTGGGGGCAAGGGCGTATATATCTATGAAATAACCCGATTCATACACCCTTAGACAACATCCGATTATGGAAAACACCGCAAATAACACCCCTGAGGCTGTCGAAGCCCTGCTCGCACAAGCCAAATCCAATCTCATGGCCGACATGCGCAACCGCGACATCGCCGCCATCATTTGGGACAACGCCACCGCCGGCTTCCACTATCTCCCCGTGGCCACGACCGCCGAGGGCAAGGTGGTCAACGTCTCCGGCCTCTACGCCTATGGCGACGACCTCTACCTCATCGAGGAGGATTGCCCGAAGGCCAACATCGACCATTTCTACGACCAAGACTCCCAGGTGCGCCCCACGGTGGTCACCCTCACCCCCTCGGTGGCAGCCCGCGACTTCGGCACCCCTGACGCGGCCGAAGGATTCATCCTCACAGCCTCGCTTGAGGAATGGCTCGCCATCGCCGACTGCTATTTCGAGGCTCTCGCCGAGCAGTGACCCCTCCCCCTGCAAACCAGAGGATGCCTCTCCCTGCAACAACCTCATCCAACCCCCTTTCAGTATCATTAACAGAGGGTTAAGGCAAATTAACTTAAAAACATTGCATAATGCCTCCGGCATTTCGTATCTTTGCATCGGTCGATTGGGCACGTCCCGGTCGACCGACGCATTTGATGCGTATTTTGTATTAGGCTGAGAAGTCCGTGAGGACTGGCAGAAAGAATTTGTACTTGAATTTTGGTTATAGAAGGGCCGGGATTTTTGTGAAAAAGTCCCGGCCCTGTCTTTTTTGCACCCCTCCCCCATTCCCCACCCTTTCCCAGCCCCGGCGCACTCCCCGCTCCCCGCCACGCACTATCGGCCCTCCGGAAGCGTTATATTACTATAAAACCCACCCAATGTCCACTCCACAGACACTCACACCCGACGAACTGCAGCGCGTCAAACAGCGCTTCTCCATCATAGGTAACTCCCCGGGCCTCAACCGCGCCATCGAGCGCGCCGTCAAGGTCGCACCCATCGACCTCTCGGTGCTCGTCACAGGCGAGAGCGGCACAGGCAAGGAGTTCTTTCCGAAAATCATCCATCAGTCTGGGGCCAGGAAACACAAGAAATACATCGCCGTCAACTGCGGCGCGATTCCCGAGGGCACCATCGACAGCGAACTCTTCGGCCATGAGAAGGGAGCCTTCACCGGGGCCGTGTCCACACGCAAGGGATACTTCGAGGAAGCTGACGGGGGCACGATATTCCTCGACGAGGTGGCCGAGCTGCCCCTGACCACGCAGGCACGCCTGCTACGCGTGCTGGAGACGGGGGAGTTTCTGAAAGTCGGCTCCTCCACTGTACAGAAGACCGACATCCGCATCGTCGCCGCCACCAACGTCGACCTGCTGAAGGCAGTCTCGGAGGGAAGGTTTCGCGAAGACCTGTACTACCGTCTCTCGACGGTGGTCATCGACGTGCCCCCATTGCACGACCGTGGCGAGGACGTGGAGCTTCTTGCCCGCAAATTCGCCTCCGACTTCTCGGAGAAGTACATGACCCCTCCCATCTCCTTCAGCCCCGAGGCCCGCAGGATGCTGCAGCTATACCGCTGGCCGGGCAACGTGCGACAGCTCAAAAACGTGGTCGAGCAACTGGCTCTCTTCGAGTCGGGCACCGAAATCTCGCGGCAAACCCTCATGGAGACCCTCCCTGAAGACCGCTCCCCGCTGGCCACCCCCGCCGTGGCCGGACATTCCGCCTCTCACGACTATGAGTCGGAGCGGCAGCTGCTCTGGTCCATGATCATGACGATGCGTCATGAAATCGACCGCCTCAAAAGTATCTCCGAAGGACACGGGGACCCTTACAGCCACCGCATCCCCCCCTCGCTTCCAAGCGCTGCATCGCTCATACGCCCCGAAGAGACGGAGCGGGAAGGCGACGAGGAATCCTCGGGACACACCCTTGAGGATGCAGAGCGCGAAGCCGTGGCAGCAGCCTTGGAGCGCAACCACGGCGACAAGCGACGCGCCGCCGAAGAGCTCAACATCTCGGCGCGCACCCTCTATCGTAAAATCAAGGAATACGGACTCTCATGACCATACGCCGCCCCATACGAGCCTTGATGTCAGCGGCAGCCGCCGTCCTCCTCCTCTGCACGGCTGCCGGCTGCTCCATCTCTTACAAGCTCAACGGCTCCGCCATCAACTACGACATCTACCACACCATCAACATCGGGGAGTTTCCGATCCGAGCCGCCCTTGTGTACCCTCCCCTGCAACAGACCTTCGAAAACCAGCTCATGGACGCCGTCACCCGCCAGACACGTCTCCAGGAGGTGGACGGCCCCTCCGACCTGGAGATGACCGGCGAGATCACCGGCTATTCCCTGTCGCCACAGGCTGTCGGCGAGGATGCCTACGCCACAGAGACACGCCTCACCATCACCGTGCGCGTGCGATACACCGACCATCGCAACCCTTCCAACGACGTGGACCAGACCTTCTCGGCCTATCGGCAGTTTTCGAGCCAGCTGATGCTCACCGACGTGCAGGACGAGCTGTGCCAGCAGATCTCCGAAGAGCTCGTGGACCTCATCTTCAACGCCACCCTCGGCAACTGGTAACACCCCCCGCCCCATGACACCCACCTACTATCTCCTTCCCCTCCTGCAGACCCTGCGCACCACCGACGACGCAGAGGAGCGCGACCGGCTGCTGCGCATCATCGCCGTCAACGTGGGCGACGAGCTGGCTCTTGCCACCCTCGTCGGAGAACTGCCTGCCCCCGCCGACTTCTACCCCGACCGCCACCAGACACCACGAGGCTCCGGAGAGGCCATCGAGAGTTTCATGCAGGCCTTCGGGGGGGCGGCACGCCGCTTTCCGGATCCGCTTGAAAACGTCGTCCCCGCCGTGGACTATGCCTCAATGGCCCCTCTGACCCCAGAAGAATGCATAAAAACAGGCGACTACGCACGTGCCATCGAAATTATTCAGACGCAACATTTGAATAATCCGGAAAAAAGTGTTTACTTTGCAGACCAAATACGGTTTCTCAAGAAACTCCTGCTTATCGAGGCGGCGTCGCGCAGGTGACATCGCTTCGGATTATGTGTATAATAAACAAACTTTATAAAGATGTACATTTTTCTGAGCATTCTCATCGTGATCGCCTCGCTGCTTCTGATCTGCGTGGTACTCATACAGAAATCCAAGGGGGGCGGCCTGGCCTCCGATTACTCGTCGGGCAACCAGTACATGGGCTACCGCAAGACCACCGACTTCATCGAGAAGGCCACGTGGACACTGGCCATCTTCATCTGCGTGGTGAGCATCTGCGCCTCATTCGCCATCAAGACTCCGGTGACCGCCTCCAGCATAGCCCCGGCAGTGCCAGCCACCACCGCGCCCGCACCCGCAGCCTCCGCACCGGCTCCGGCACCCGCACCGGCTCCCGCAGCAGCCCCCGCGCCTGCAGCGGCCCCGGCTCCCGCGGCCAACTGATCCCCCTGCGGCCCGACAATGCGGCATGGGCAGCCCCCATGACCGCCATTCAAAACTCATACACCCCGAAAGGAGCGTCCGTCAAGAGCGCGGCCCTTTTGGGGTGTCTTAGCTTGACTGACATGGACGACTTCGACATACGTTCACAACAGGCCTCCGCAGGAGGCCAAAGCGACCGCGACATCGAGAAGGCTCTCCGCCCATTGGAGTTTGACGACTTCGCCGGCCAGGAGAAGACCATAGCCAACCTGCGAATATTCGTGCAGGCGGCCCGTCTGCGCGGCGAAGCCCTCGACCACACCCTCCTGCACGGGCCTCCGGGCCTGGGGAAGACCACGCTGAGCAACATCGTGGCCAACGAATTGGGCGTGGGGTTCAAGGTCACCTCAGGCCCCGTGCTCGACAAGCCGGGCGACCTGGCCGGCATCCTGATGGCGCTGGAGCCCCACGACGTGCTCTTCATCGACGAGATACATCGCCTTCACCCCATCGTGGAGGAATACCTCTACTCCGCGATGGAAGACTATCGCATCGACATCCTGCTCG
>CAZHCM010000162.1:0-4114 GCA_964531005.1 uncultured Sangeribacter sp.
CCCCCCTCCCCCCAGCTCAAAGAAAGCGGAGCCGGTTTGTCGCAGGTGAAAAATCCCCTCCTCCATATCTCCACCAAGACCGGCCAAGGCATAGAGGCCCTAAAACAGGCCCTCCACCAAGCCGTAACCAAAACCACCGACCCCAACCAGACCCTGATCATCACCAACGCCCGCCACCACCACGCCCTGACCCAGGCCCAGACAGCCCTAACCCGCGCCATAGAAGCCCTGACCCAAGGCCTCCCCGCCGACCTGGTATCCCAAGACCTCCGCGCCGCCATCCACCACCTCGGCCAACTGACCGGCGCCATAACCCCCGAACAAACCCTCCAAAACATCTTCGCCCACTTCTGCATCGGAAAGTAACCAGAAAGACATCCCAATAAAACCGGGAGACTTGCTCAATGAGTCAGTCTCCCGGAGTCAGGGTTCAAGCCTTTCCTCCGAAGAGGCTGGGTCTATCTCCGATGCAAAATTACAAAAACTCCCTTAATCGCACAAATAGCCGAACTTCTCGGCGAAGGAGGCGATGACCCTCCGCATCTCAACGGGGAGCATCGTCAGGGCCTGGTGGCGGATGTCGTCAGGTATGCCCCAGCGGGCCTCGGCGATGCCGCCGACGATGGCGCAGAGGGTGTCGGTGTCGCCTCCGTAGACGATGGCGCGACGCAGCGCGTCCTCAAAGGAATCGGCCTTCGAGCAGATGTCGAAGGCCAAGGGTACACACCCTTGGCATGTCTCGTCGAAGACTCCGGGCGCAGGAAGCGTAGGGTCGGGTCCGTAACATTCTTCCAACAGACTCCTGATACTCGCAGGAAGTCCAGCCTCTGCTTCATTACTCCCTTCAAGACCTCCTGCCTTTGTACGGAGCCGGAAGATGGCACGAGCCACACAGGAGGCGCCTATGAGGCCTTCAACGTGGTTGTGGGTGGGAGAGGCCGAAGCCAGGGCGGCGCGTAGAGTCACCGCCTCTGTCTCGAAAGCCCAGCCGACAGGCGAGACTCGCATGGCCGCGCCATTGCCCCAGGAGTTGTAGGGCGCGGGGTGGGAGGAGTGTAGCCAGACGTTGAAGGAGCCGCCGTAGCCTCCCATCGGGTGAGGATACTTCAGGCACCAACGCCGCAGGGCGTGACCAAACTTCTCGCCCGTCACCAGGGCGTCCGCCACTGCGATGGTGCACACGGTGTCGTCGGTAAACTCGCACCCGGGGGTGAAGAAGGACTCGTAGGGGAAAGTCCGAACGTTGGCAAATTCAAACGGCGAGCCAACGATATCGCCGATGATGGATCCTAACATAACCAGCTTAAGAATTATGGATACAAAGATATAACAAATCTCGCCCGCTTCTGACTAATCCGCCTTACTCTCTCCACCTTGCAGGCCCCGTTGCGCGGAGCCGGTGTGTCGTCAGGTGAACGGGTCAGGAGGTGGCCTTGAAGTTGAAGATGGGGCGGATGATGGCGTCGATGGCGGCAGTGGGGGCTATGTTGGCGATGATCTCGGAGGCGGGTTTGTAGGCCATCGGCGACTCGTCACGCGTGGAGTCGGTCACGCTCTCGGAGTAGATCCCTTGCATCGACGCCTCGAAGTCGGCCATCGAGACGGTGGCGTAGGCCTGCGTTCGGCTCATGACGCGGCCTGCACCGTGGGGCGCGGTGCAGTTCCAGTCGGGATTGCCCTTGCCGGTGCAGAGGAGCGAACCGTCGCGCATGTTGAGGGGGATGATGCACTGTTCGCCTGCCGCTGCGGAGATGGCTCCCTTGCGGATTATGTTGTCGTCTCCGATGTAGTTGTGCACGCTCTCAAACTCCTCCTTGGCCTCCACCGTGCCGAAGAATTTCTTAAGCAAAAGGGCGATGAGGCGGCGGTTAAGCACGGCCCAGCGCTGGCAGATGCGCATGTCGTGGAGGTAGTCTTCGCGTGCCTCCCATTCCACGTAGCATAGTTCGTGGGGCAGACGTGGCTCTGCTGACTCCTGCTGCTGGCGCATCTTCTTGATGACACCCTGTAGCTCCGTCTTGCGGCCGGCCTTCTTGTATGCCTCTATCGTCTCCTTGACGCGCTCTTCGAAGTCGTCGGCGCCGTCGGTGAGGTGGCGCACGGCACGTGCCTGGTAGATGTCGGCGACCTGTTTGCCGAGATTGCGCGAGCCGGTGTGGATGACGAGGTACACGTCGCCCGCATCGTCGCGGTCAAGTTCGATGAAGTGATTGCCGCCTCCCAGAGAACCGATGGCCTTGTTGATGCGGTTGGAGTATTTGAGTTCGCGGTAGCAGCGAAGCCCCATGACCATCTCCTTTGCCTCGCGGTAGATCTCCATCTCCTCGCCCACGAGTGGGCGGAAACCGCGTTCCACCTCGCGCACCTTCATGCCCGAAGGCACCGTGGCGAGGATATGTTCATGGAATGCGTGGAAGTCGATGTCGGCGAGGGGGCCGAGGTTTACTACGCGCATGCCGCACCCTATGTCGACACCCACGATGTTGGGGATCACCTTGTCGCCGAGGTCGCCGCTGAAGCCGATGACGCATCCGGCGCCGGTGTGGACGTCGGGCATTATGCGGATCTTCTTGTCGGCAAAGACGTCGACTGCGAGTAGCTGCTTGATCTGCTCCATGGCGGAGTCTTCGATATTGTCGGTGAATATCTTCACGTCATGTCCTTCTATTGTCTTCATTGCTTTTGTTTACGTTTTGATTGGTGGTGCAAAGTTAGGTCATCCCGCTGCAGCCTATCTGCGCAGAGAGAACACATTGCCAAAATTAGTGATTTTTTCGTGGATTATCCTTTGACTTGCCCGGGAAGAACCTTGCGTATTTGGGGATTTTTCGTTAAATTTGTCGGCATAAAGACCTTGAAGATGAAGAAGCCTGTGAAATACCCCGTCGGAGAGCAATCCTTTGAGCAACTGCGCAAAGGTGGATTCCTGTATGTAGACAAGACACGATACCTCGAACTGATAGCCGACGGCTCCAAATACTATTTCCTTGGACGCCCTCGCCGCTTCGGGAAAAGCCTCTTCCTCTCCACCCTCAAGTGCTTCTTCGAGGGGCGGCGGGAGCTTTTCAAGGGTCTCTACATCGACTCCACCGACTGGGACTGGGAGCCGTATCCTGTCCTATATCTGGATCTCAATGTCGGCCGGTTCCATGAGGAAGTGGAGTTTAATGACTTGCTCGAATACCACTTATGTACATGGGAGAAGACCTATGGCATAGAGTCTCGAGTGGAAAGTCATGCAGTGCGCTTCTCCGCTGTCATTCGTGCGGCATACGAGGCAACGGGCAAGGGTGTGGTCATCCTGGTGGACGAGTACGACAAGCCGCTGGTCAACAATCTGCATGACCGGGAGCGGTTCGAGATGTATCGCGACAAATTGGCTGCCCTATACTCCAATTTCAAGAGTTCGGCCCAATACCTACGACTTGTCTTCCTGACGGGAGTCAGCCGCTTCGGCAAACTCAGCGTGTTCTCGGGGCTCAACAATATCTCCGACATCTCCTTGCAACGTCGCTACGCGGCTATCTGCGGCATCACCCAGGCGGAACTGCTTGACAATTTCGAGGCCGGTATCTCGGAGATGGCCGAGTTGGAGGGTAAGACCAGGGAGGAAATCATCGCACGTCTCAAAAGCCGCTACGATGGATATCATTTCAGCTCCGTGTCGCCGGATATCTACAATCCCTTCTCCTTGTTGAATGCGTTTGCTGCCGGACAGTTTGGCAACTACTGGATAGAGTCGGCCACCCCCTCCCTGCTCGTCGAGCAGCTGAAACGCACCCGTACCGACATCGAGCAACTCATGGACGCAAAGTCCACTGCCAATGGCCTCTCGGGACTGGACCTGGACAGTGTGAACCCGGTGGCGCTTTTCTACCAGACAGGCTACCTCACCATCAAGGAGTATAACGAGCGTAGGGAGATCTATCGTCTGGGCATCCCAAACGAGGAGGTGAAGGAGGGGCTTCTGGAATACATCCTCCCTTACTATGCCGACATCCGAAACGGGGATACGGGCGTGTTTGTTTCCAATCTCCTGGACGAGATGGAGGAGGGTCGGGTCGACGACTTCATGAAGCGGCTGGAGTCGATGTTTGCCGGCATGCCATACGAC
>CAZHCM010000163.1:0-3941 GCA_964531005.1 uncultured Sangeribacter sp.
AAAAGCGGCTTTTTGACCAATCTGCCTTTCACGATGCAAAGATAAAGATTCTCCGGCCCTCCTATTCTCCCAGCCCCTACCTCCCCGCCTTTGTGGGCGCGGCAGGCCGACGCCCCTACCGGGCTGTCCCTGGCTGATGGTGCTGTTCGAGGAGCGGCTACTGGGCCGTCTCTCTAAATTGGGGAGGGGGTTGGACATTCGGGGATTTTTTGCTAAATTTGTCGGCATAAAGAGATTGAAGATGAAAAAGCCTGTGAGATACCCTGTCGGACAGCAGTCCTTCGAGCAACTGCGCGAAGGGGGCTTCCTGTATGTCGACAAGACGCGTTACCTCGAACTGATTGCCAACGGCGGCCAGTATTACTTCCTGGGGCGCCCTCGCCGCTTCGGCAAGAGCCTGTTCCTATCCACTCTCAAGTGCTTCTTCGAGGGGAGGCGTGAGCTTTTCAAAGGCCTCTACATCGACTCCACCAACTGGGCCTGGCAGCCGCATCCGGTGCTGTATCTCGACCTCAACAACCGACGATACAAGGACGAGACGAAGCTGGACTTCCTGCTCAACGACTTCTTTGAGGATTACGAGTCCCTCTACGGCATCGAGCCAGGCGACAAGGATTATTCCGGACGTTTCCGCCGCCTGATCAGGACCGCCCATGAGAAGACCGGCAAGCCCGTCGTGATTCTGGTCGACGAATACGACAAGCCGCTGGTCAACAACCTGCACAACCGCGAGCAGTTTGAGATGTATCGCGACCGCCTTGCAGAGCTATATTCCAACTTCAAGAACGAGGCAGACCATATCCGGCTTGTATTCCTAACGGGAGTCAGCCGTTTTGGCAAGCTGAGTGTCTTTTCCGGACTCAATAACATCTCCGACATCTCGCTTGCTAACAATTATGCGGCCATCTGCGGCATCACTGAGCAGGAGCTTCTCGATAATTTCGCGGAAGGGATTGAGACACTCGGGGAGTTCCGTGGCAAGACCCGCGTGGAAGTGGTGTGCCAGCTCAAGCGGCGTTATGACGGATATCACTTTGCAGAAGTTTCGCCTGACATCTACAATCCCTTCTCGCTGCTCAACACCTTTGCCCAGAACACCTTCCAAAACTATTGGATACAGTCGGCCACCCCATCCCTGCTCGTGGAGCAACTGAAACGCACCCGTGTCGATATACAGGAACTGATGAATGTCGAAGTAGGCGAGAATGGCCTCTCCGGGCTCGACCTGGACAGTGTCAGTCCGGTGGCGCTCTTCTACCAGACCGGTTACCTGACCATCAAGGGTTATGATGAGAGGGGACGAATCTTTCGCCTCGGAATACCAAATGAGGAGGTCAAGGAGGGGTTTCTGGAATACATCCTTCCCTACTATGCCAACATCCATAACGGAGACTCACAACTGTTTGCCTACAGGCTTCTTCGCGAGATGGAGGATGGGAAGGTCGACGACTTCATGAAGAGGCTGGAGTCGATGTTTGCCGGCATGCCCTACGACCTCCGGACGACTCAGGAGCACGACGTGCGCAACGCCTTCTTCATTCTCTTCACCCTGCTGGGCATTGATGTGGACTCGGAAGTGCGCACCTCCGACGGACGCATCGACATCCTCGTGCGCACCGACAAGTACGTCTACATAATGGAGCTGAAATACGACCGTAGCCCGGAGGAGGCCCTGGCCCAGATCAGGCGCAAGGAGTATGCGCTGCCCTGGGCCATCGATCACCGCACGGTCATAGCCGTCGGCATCAACTACTCCTCGGAGAAACGCCGCATGGACGGCTGGCTCGCCGAGCGCCTCTGAGACCAACGAAGCCGCGTCCTTGACCGTCCCCGAATTCCCGGTCGATTAGCGGGTGGTCTGGAGGACGGAGGCGGCGCGGTAGAGCCAGTATTGGCGCAGGAGATTGTAGGGCACTATGCGGCGCCCGTCGTGGAGGGGATCCACCCAGCGGCCGTTGAGACAGGTCATGGCGTAGACGCGCCCTGTGCGCGAGCGCAGGAGGACGGTCAGGAAGTTGGCTCCCATCGGCACGACGTCATAGCTGCGCCAGACGTTGGGGAGGGTGTCGATGTTGTCGCATGTGGCGAAGCATCCGGGGATGTTCATCAGGGCCAGCACGGGCATCAGCGTCTCGGCATGGCCGAAACGCATCACGGCGTTGGTGCGCTCCGACTCCCTCACCCCGCGCGTCATCTCCTGTATGGCACGATCGGCCGACAGGAGCATGTCCATCATCAGGGGCACGGCGGCCCGCACCGGCTCGTCGGAGACCGACGTCCATGTGCGGCGCAGGTACTTGTCAAGGTTTTCGCTCTGCCAGCATTTCTCAAACTCCCCCTCCGTCATCCATTCCGTCGTGGGGACCCCGAGCCCGGAGCAGATCAGCGACTGGAGCATCTCGTACATCTGGAAAGAGGTGGCCTGCAGCTCGTCGCGTCCCAGCGGACACTCCTTGCCGAAGAGTCGGCGCGCCGGTGCCTCGGGAAGGTTGCGACGCGCCCAGTCGTACCACACCGGAAACCAGTCGCCGCGCTTCAGATAGGAGACGTAGGCGGTGTCTGTCTCGAAAAACCGCAGCTGGGGGTCGAACTGCTCCCCTTCGGCCGTGGAGATGCGCAGGGCCTTCTCCGTGGCGGAGCGGGTGACGAGCGTGGAGGTCAGGCCGTACATCGTCTGCACCACACGGGGCACGTATGACGACTGGCACTCGATGCCCCCCTTGCCCATCACGTCCGGAAATTCGCGAAGAAGCCATCGGCCCAGGAAACGCTGCTCGGCCTCGCCGACATCGCTCAGCAGGCCCCAGCGGCCTTCGGAGGCGCGGTTGACGTCCTGGAGCAGGGTAAGGAACTTCTTGCCCGTCGCCGAAAGCTGCCCCTTGGCCGAAGCCTCCTGGAGGATGCGGGTCAGGGTGGCCGTCTTGCGTGCCGACGACATGTAGCGGGCGCCGTGGCGCGCCAGGTAGTCGATGAAGAAGGGCTGCAGGGAGTCAGGCACGGCTGCCGGCTGGTAGGCCGCCGTGTCGAGGGGCATCATGGAGCCGCAGAGCCTCTCCGGCAGGGGTAGGAACTTGGCGGCCGACGCCTCTGCGCGCAGGCCGGGTAGAAAGCCTGCGGCCATCATTCCACATGTCAGGATTGCCATAGCGGTCTTTAGAAAACTTTTCATTTTTAGAGGGTTTTGGGAGGGATGGGATTATTGGGAGGATTGGGAATATTGGGAATGGTGGGATTTTTGGGAGGGGTGTGAATGATGGTAATGGTGGGGAATGCTTAGAGGGAGGGGAGGGTGCATATTAGCGAGAGGATGTCCAAGGCTTCGGAGACGGTCTCCACGCCGGCGACCGTCAGGGAGCGGCGCCCCTTGATCTCTCGCAGCTCGCAGCGCTTGGGATTCATCTGCAGGTAGGAGAGCACACGCCCGAAGGCCGCGCTCTGGTAATATGCCTTGTTGTCGTCGCCCACGAAGTAGAGGGCCATGCGCCCCCCCTTCAGCGTGAGACGCTCGATGCCGAGGCGCCGCGCGGCCAGACGCAGGGGCACGACCTTGATGAGCTCCTCGGTCACCTGAGGTATGGCTCCGAAGCGGTCGCGAAGCTGCTCGCGGAAGGCTTCGGTCTGCTCGGGGCGCTCCATGTTGTCGAGCTGCTGGTAGAGCGAGATGCGCTCGCTCTCCTGAGGCACGTATTCGGGGGGAAGGCGCAGTTCCAGGTCGCTCTCGATGACGCAGTCGGAGACAAACTCCTCCTGCTTGCGCGCCGTGTCGTCGGCAAACTCGTCGGCAAACTCCTCCGTCTTCAGCTCCAGCACGGCCTCCTTGAGGATTTTCTGGTAGGTCTCGTAGCCGAGGTCGGCGATGAAGCCCGACTGCTCGGCCCCGAGCAGGTTGCCGGCGCCGCGTATGTCGAGGTCCTGCATGGCTATGTGGATGCCGCTGCCGA
>CAZHCM010000164.1:0-3860 GCA_964531005.1 uncultured Sangeribacter sp.
TGTTTGAAACCCTTGGGGGGTGTCTTTGCCTTCTTCGGCTTTGAGGGGGATTTTTTCCGTTCCCTTTTGGATGATTGCCGTTCCTGCTGTGGAGAGGAGGTGGGAGGGCCCACGAGGAGCCGGGCGGTGTCGACGGGGAGGGTGTCGGCCAGCGGGACGGGGCGGAGAGGGGAGGGGGGAGGCAGGGCCGGGCGCGTCAGGCGCATGGCCACGCCGGCTCCCAGGCACAGCAGGGCGGCGAGGGCCACGGCCAGGATGCCCCTCCGCTCACGCGATGTCAGTCTCGGGCTCGCCATTCTTTACCTCTTTATGCCTCAGAGAGAGGCAACAGACATTGCTGCGCACATCTCCCTGACGGTGGCCTTGATTTTGGCTACGGTTTTTTCGGAGGCCGTAGACAATCCTGCTTTATATGCGCGCATTTTGGATTCATTGATGCCAGCTTTCTTAGCGAAGGCACTTATGTTTATCCAATCGAAATAATTGAAGAAAGAGGGCACATCGTAACGGAACTCCACCTCGATTGCATCGGGAAAGCTCTTCCCTTCCTCATGTGCTATCTCGCGCATCTCCTCGATGCACGTCATGAAGTCTTCTTGGGCCTCGGCTACGGTCTCTCCGTATCCCCCCAGTCCAAAGCTATTGATATCCTCCTCAGTATAGATGGAGTAGAACTTGTCGGATCCCTTCTCGATGATTGCTGTAACTTTCATTCGTCTTTCTCTTTAATTGATTATAAACCAGCCTTTCTGAGTATGCTCTTTAAAGTACCGGGTTTGACTTCTTCGGATTGATGCCTTGGAAGCGCAAACATCTCGTCAGTCTGCGGACTCTTCCAAATGTCATGTCGAGCGCCATGACGCACAACATAACAGCCGGCTTTTTGAAGCAGTCGCATCAGTTCGGAGTATTTCATACCTTACTACTTAAAATGCAAAAGTAACGATTTAGTTGCTAACTTACAACTCTTTCCCAAAAAAATTTCCCTCGCCCTCCTCAATCTACCCCCTCCGACTCTCCGATTCTCCGCTTCTCCCAGCCCCTGAAACGCTCCCAGTCTCCCAGATCAGAAGGGATAGCCGATGGCGAGGTGGAAGGCGAAGGCGTCGCGGAAGGCGATGTTGAAGTAGTGGGGGGTGCCGTTGCGGTAGGGGGCGTGCAGGCCGTAGCCCAGGTCGCCGCGGATGACCATCATGCCTATGTCGACGCGCAGGCCCACGCCCGTGCCCAGCGCGATGTCGCGCAGGAACGTACGGCCCTGCAGCAGGCCACCCGGGCGCAAGGGATCGTTCTTCAGCAGCCAGATGTTGCCCGCGTCCAGGAAGACGGCCCCGTGCAGGATACTGACGATCGGGAAGCGGTATTCCGTGTTGAGCTCCAGCTTGAACGTGCCGGTCTGGTCGAAATAGCCGTTGACCTGGTCTCGCGGAGCCCGGTATGAGCCGGGGCCGATGGAGCGCACCGTGAAGGCGCGTATGGAGTTGGCGCCGCCGATATAGAACTGTTCCGAATAAGGCACCTCGCGCGAGTTGCCATAGGCGTGCTCGCCCCCTATCAGGACGCGCGATACGAGCCACTGGTCGCTGCCGCGCACCAGGCGGCGGTTGTAGACGAGCTGTAGCTGCCCCTTGACAAACTGCGAGAAGGGGGTGCCGAAGAGCTTCTTCTCCCCCTTGACGCCACACATCTTGTACAGGACGTCGAAGAGGTTGCCCGCTTCGGTGAACTGCGCCGTGAAGGTGATGCCGTTCATCTTGTCGAGCCATTTGTCGAGCGTGTACGTGTAGCTGAGCTGCGGTATGAAGCGGCTCTTGAAGCTCTCCGCGATGGCCGGGTTGAGGGCCATTATGGAGTCGAAGTCGGCCGTGGTGTGGATGAGCTTGTTGTAGGTCAGCTTGAAGGGGGTGAGCTGGTGCACGGTATGGCGCGTGGCGCGCCACTCGTAGGTGATGCCCATGCTGTACTCGGCCATCTTGAAGTAGTGGGGGCGGTTGAGGATGCTGGCCGCCAGGGTGATGGTGGTCCAGTTGATGTCGCGCCGCGTGCGGGGTATGAACTTCGGCGCCAGCAGGCGCGGGAAGGCCAGCGAGGCGTTGATGCCGAACTCATAGGAATTGAATACCGACGACTTGTCGCGCCCCGTCTGCCACTCGTAGGTGCCGTAGAGCTGGACGTTGAGCTTCTCGGCCCCGCCGAAGAGGTTGTGGTGCGTCAGGTTGGCCACCAGTCCCGGGCCGATGTAGCTGTTCGACTTGGAGGTGGCGTTGACCTCCAGGCTCGCCTCCATCGGGCGGTCGAAACGGGCGTTGATGTAGACGTCGAGGGTCGGGTCGGCGCCCGTGTCGACGGGCACGGGCTGGATGGTGATGTCGCCGAAGATGCCCAGGCGCGACAGGCGTGTCTGCGTCTGGTCCATGCTGCGCACCGCGAAGGTGCGCCCCTCGCGGAAGGTGATGCACTCCGGGATGAGCGACTTGCGCAGGCGCCCCGGGCGCATCAGGATGACGTCGCCGGTGCGCTCGGAGCGCACGATGGTGTCGGGCGTGCCGGGGTTGCGCGTGCTGCGGCGCATGACGGTGGTGTAGATGCCGCCCGTGCGATACCGCTTGTAGCAGAGGGGCGGCACGTTGTCGGCCATGTCGAGGGCGAGCACCACGCTGCCGGGGTTCATGAACGTGTCGGCCATGAACTCGATGTATTCCGGGCGCATGTAGTAGTATCCCTTGTTGCGCAGTACGTTGACCATCGCTATGCGGGCCGCCGAGAGGGAGTCGACGCAGAAGGGCTCGCCGCGCTGCAGCAGGGGGCTGATGCGGGCCAGCGAGTCGATGGCGCGGCACAGGGGTATGGAGTCGCGGTTGAGGAGGATGAGGGAGTCCACACGGTTGACCGGAGCCACGTTGATGGTGTATTCGATGCGGGCCTTCTTGGGGTTCTTCTTGTCATAGAGCACGTCGTACTGGGCCGTGGAGCCGAAGTATCCGTTGTCGGCCAGAAGTTCCTCCACCAGCTTGGTGCGTGCCTGCGCGCGCACGTCGGAGACCAGGACCGGTTGCTTGGCGAAGGTGCGGTAGATCCATCCCTTGAGTCCCTTTGCCGAGTCCGACATGTTGTTGTAGATCCACAGCCCCACCGGGAATGGGGTGCGCTTGTAGGGGCTCATGAGCGGCATGGGGTTGTTGGGGGCCACGTTGAAGTCCTGCTTGATTTCGGATACGAGCTCGGCCGGGAGCTTCTCCCCCTCCGGTGGGTTGATGTTGATGCTCTTGACGCCGGTGTAGAGGGTCTGGTCGGGTCCGAGGCGCCGCGTGGTGCTGCAGGCTCCCAGGAGCAGGAGCGCCAGGGCGCAGGGGATCAGCACCCTCATGGCGCCGAGGGAGGTGATGGGGGAGAGAGATCTATGGAGTGACTTCTGGAAGTGCTTCATCGGTCGGTGGTGGGTTTGCGGGTGATGTCGACGGGTCGGGCCTCCGTGCCGTCGGGCAGGGAGTCGTGGGGGAGCGCCGGCGCGTCGGCGGGGGCAGGCAGGGAGTCGGCCGGCGCCACCTCGGTCTCGTCCGTGCGGCGCCGCTTGCCCCAGAGCCGGAAGAGGGAGCGGAGGTTGGAGAGGCGGCGTCGCATGACGATGCCGACGCCCGTCTCCGTTACCTCCCCCTCCAGGATGTTCTCGTATCCTATGTGTCGGAAGAGCTTGACGGCCAGGGTCGAGGTCGATGTCTGGCGCAGCATGTACTCGAAACTGATGTCGCTGATGAGGTTTTCGGCGAAGTTCTCGTCCTCGGCGGCGTTGTCGGTGTAGTTGCCCCCGATGAGGATCTTGAAGCGGTTGTTGAAGAGCGACTTCGAGAGCTGGTAGGAGT
>CAZHCM010000165.1:0-3824 GCA_964531005.1 uncultured Sangeribacter sp.
CACGACGCAAAGACTGCGATAGAAATAACTAATGTATATAACCCAAAATTTAGAGAGCTCGAATGGGTGCGCATGGCCCCGAAGGCTCGCCAGGCCAAGGGCAAGGCGCGTCTGGCCAGCTACGACCGCCTGCTCAACGAAGACCAGAAGCAGCGCGAGGAAAAGCTGGAGATCTTCATCCCCAACGGCCCGCGTCTGGGCAACAAGGTCATCGAGTCAAAGGGCCTCGCCAAGGCATACGGCGACAAGGTGCTCTTCGACGACCTCAACTTCATGCTCCCCCCCAACGGCATCGTGGGCGTGATCGGCCCCAACGGCGCGGGCAAGACCACCCTCTTCCGCCTCATCATGGGCCAGGAGACGCCCGACAAGGGCACCTTCGACGTGGGCGAGACCGTAAAGATAGCCTACGTCGACCAGACCCATAAGGACCTGCACCCGGACAAGACCGTCTACGAGGTCATCTCGCAGGGTGTGGAGTCGTTCCGCATGGGTGGCCGCGACATGAACGCCCGCGCATACCTCTCGAAGTTCAACTTCACAGGTGCCGACCAGGAGAAGAAGATCGCCGTGCTCTCGGGCGGCGAGCGCAACCGCCTGCACCTGGCCATGGCGCTCAAGGAGGAGGGCAACGTCCTTCTTCTTGACGAGCCGACCAACGACATCGACGTCAACACGCTGCGCGCCCTTGAGGAGGGCCTGGAGAACTTCGCCGGTTGTGCGGTGGTCGTAAGCCACGACCGATGGTTCCTGGACCGCATCGCCACGCACATCCTCGCCTTCGAGGGCGACAGCAAGGTGACCTTCTACGAAGGCTCCTACTCCGACTACGAGGAGTATCGCAAGAAGCGCGACGGCGCCTCGGCCACTCCACACCGCATCCGCTACCGCAAGCTGATGGAATAACCGATAATGAGAAAAGGCCCGCAAGCGGGCCTTTTCTCATTATCGCGCTTGCAGGTCTGCTAAATTAGCGCGCGAGGGTATTGGCGTTCAGGCGATGGGTGTAATCCTGCATGAAGGCCTTGGCCCAGAGGGTCATGCGGTCAGTCTCGGCGCGGTCGTACTGGCCGGGGCGCAAGGGGCTCTTACCCCAGGGGTCGGCCTTGACGTCGGTCACCCGCTCGATGCGCGAGAAATCCTCCGACAATTGCACCAGATACCTCGGGCCGGCCACCTGCCAGGCCCCGTGGATAAATGACAACGCATAACCCCTGCTTGCATCCTTGGCTTGCAGTCCGCGGCCCCTCCCTGCCTCGGCGAGGAGGTCGCGTCCGAGGGCCACATAGGGGCGCGGGGCGCCTGTCAGCCCCAGGAGGGTAGGCCCCAAATCCAGCTGGCTCCCCACCACCGAATCGACGACGCCAGGGGCCAGTGTCCCGTCGGGGGTATGGAAGATGGCGAAGACATGGGGCATGATCCAGGGGGTGTCCCAGCGCGTGCCTCCCAAGTCGCGGCAACCGTGGTCACCGGTGATGACGAATAGCGTGCTGTCATACCAGGGCTGGGTGCGCGCCACCTCGAAGAAGTGGCGCAAAGCCCTGTCCTCATACTCCACCGCCCGCTCCAGGGTCAGCTCCGGGCTGCGGTACCCATCGGTGCCCCAGTCTGTGGGGAGGTTCCAGGGGCCATGCGGCTTCAGAGTGAACCATCCGGCGAGGAAGGGGCGCGGCAGGCTCCCCAGGTCGCGGGCCATGTACTCCCCCATCGCATGGTCGAAGACGCCCCACATGCCGTCATAGTCGTCGCCGGGATAGTCCTCTCGCTCCACCACCTCGTCGAAGCCCATCAGGTGGAGAAACTGAGCTATGCCGTACGAGCCGTGGTTGGCGCCGAAATAGAACTTGGTAGAATATCCGGCCTCGTGCAGGAGGCGCGCAGGGGCGTCCACACGGTTGGAGTTGTAGCGCGAAGGCATGTAGAGCATCTCGCCGTAGGTCGGGAATCCCCCATAGATGGCCGTGATACCCTCCACGGAGCGTATCCCCGTGGCCATCACATGGCGCAGTACAAGGCTGCGCGAGGCTATCGAGTCCATGAAGGGCATCAGACCCTCATGCCTCGCCTCCATCGGCACGAGACGCAGGGAGTCCAGCCACCACATCCCTCCGCTCTCAACCGTGATCCATACCACGTTGCGCCCATGAAACGGTCCCTTCTCAGGCACATGATGCTCGGAAGAGCGGATAGCGGCCAACTGCTCGTCGGTCATCCATCGCACCTCCTCCACCTCGTTGGCCCGGCTCATGCTGCGCAGCACGCAGAAGGGGGTGTTGAGCACGACGTTGATCTTCGAGGCGTCCGGGGCGTACCAGGCGGCGTCGGCGATGGCCAGGGGATTGCCTGCCCCGACCCGCCCTCTCATGCAGAGGAAGGTCAACCCTCCTGCGAGCAGGAACGTCAGCGTGCGCAGGCTCCATATGCGCCTGCGCAGGGGATAAGGCACCCTGCGGGGAGGACGTATGTGCCAGAGGAAGGCCGCGAGGCAGACGACCGCCACCCCCACGGCCACGGCCAGATAGGCCCACCAGTAGTCGCGCCAGTACCCGAACACTATGCCGACGGCGTTGGAGTCGGCGCCGATGTCGGTGATGGCCGTCCAGCGAAGGCGGCTCCCCGAGAAGCGGTAAAACGGGATGTCGCCCACGCTGAGAGCCAACAGGAGGGAGTTGCAGGCAGCGTAGACGACATTCGAGGCGCGTATCCACCACCGCTTCCCGGCAAGGGGAAGCGGGAGGAAACGCATCAATATGAAAAGGGCGTTGAAGTAGGCCAGGGCCGAGAGGTCGAACCGCAGGCCGCCGAGCGCGGCGCGCCAAAGCTGGGAGCCGGTCATCGCCCCGGTCAGGTCGGCGTTGGCGGCATAGAACCAGAAGCGGGTGCCCCACAGCAGCACGAGGGCGATGAGGAGCTGCAGCAGCGTGGCGCCGCGCAGCGATAGGGTCGGGCGCATCAGCTCTGGCGGGCAATGCGCTTGCGCTCGTTCTCGTCGAGCACTATCTTGCGCAGGCGGATATGGTTGGGGGTCACCTCCACATACTCGTCCTCCTTGATGTATTCCAGGGCCTCCTCAAGGGAGAAGATGACCGGGGGCACGATGCGGGCCTTGTCGTCGGCGCCGCTGGCGCGCATGTTAGTCAGCTTCTTCGACTTCGTGACGTTGACCACGATGTCGTTGTCCTTGGCGTTCTCGCCCACCACCTGTCCTGCGTAGACCTCCTCCTGCGGGAAGATGAAGAAGCGGCCGCGATCCTGGAGCTTGTCGATGGCGTAGGCGTAGGCCGTGCCACCCTCCATGGCTATCAGGGAGCCGTTGGTACGCCGCTCGATATCACCCTTCCAGGGCTGGTATTCGAGGAAGCGGTGGGCCATGATGGCCTCGCCGGCGGTGGCGGTCAAGATGTTGTTGCGCAGGCCGATGATGCCGCGCGAAGGGATGTGGAACTCTATGTTGATGCGGTCGTTCTGGGTCTCCATCGACACGATGTCGCCCTTGCGGCGCGTCACCATGTCGACGACGCGCGAGCTGTACTCCTCAGGGACGTTGATGGTCAGCGCCTCCACGGGCTCGCACTTCACGCCGTCGATCTCGCGCACGATGACCTGCGGCTGGCCGACCTGCAGTTCGTAGCCCTCGCGGCGCATGGTCTCGATGAGGATCGAGAGATGCAGCACGCCGCGGCCGAAGACGGTCCACTTGTCCTCGTCGGGGGCCTTGCGCACGCGCAGGGCCAGGTTGCGGTCCAGCTCCTTCTCCAGGCGCTCGGCTATGTGGCGCGAGGTGACGTACTTGCCGTCCTTGCCGAAGAAGGGGGAGTCGTTGA
>CAZHCM010000166.1:0-3823 GCA_964531005.1 uncultured Sangeribacter sp.
CATGTCTGCCAAGTGTCCATTGGCGGAAGCAGAAAGATTCGAACTTTCGGAGCCTCTTGCGAGGCTCGGCCCCTTAGCAGAGGGCTGGTTTCGACCACTCACCCATGCTTCCTTCGTTTTGACACTGCAAAGTTACCACCCCGCTCCGCACCCTATCTGCGTACCCCAAAAATTTCTTCAAAAAATCCCTACTTTTCCCCTATTTCACCACCTCCACCACACAACAAACGACCGTTCCCACAGTGGAAACGGTCGTTTAATCTATCGTTTATTCTATCTTTAATCTATCCAAAGATGATGATTGACAGCCCACTGTCTTAGTCCGTGGACTTGGACTCCCTTGCAAGCCGTTGTGCCCGCAACCTCCTGAATTGCTCGCGATATTCTTCGGGACTCAGCGGATGCTGCTTCCAATATTCTATCATGGCCTTCTTCCTGGCTATGGATTCCTGATGGTACTTCGTCATGTTTCATATCTTTCTTCTTATAACACACAAAGCGCCCTGTGTGCTTTAGGCAGTCTCTGATTTTATGACACCAGTTCCGCTCCAAAAGTGGCAGTTGCTCCTTTACATTGGTACATTGGCCTCGCTAATGGAGGATTGTGGTTGGGGCGACCGGACTCGAAGCGAGGAAGGCATGAGATGCGAGATGCCGCCAGGGGAGGGCTCCCTTGGCGGCATCTTGTGTGATTGGGACGGCGGTTGTGTCAGTGCCCCTTGCAGCCGAAGCAGCCGGTGCCGTCGAAGCAGTGCGTGCAGATCTTCTCCTTGGGGAGGCCGATGGAGGCCACCAGCGTCTCCAGGGGATTGAATTTCAGCGATGTCAGCCCGAACCGCTCCCGGATCTTCTCCACCAGCCTCTCGTACTGGGGCGTGCCTGTCGTGGCGTAGAGCTCCAGGTTCTTCTCCGGATCCCCCTCCAGCTCCTCGATGATGCGGCGTGTCAGCAGCTCCATGTCGCTCTTCGAGGATGTGAAACCAAGGTAGCGGCACCCGTAGATCAGCGGCGGACACGCTATGCGCATGTGCACCTCCTTGGCGCCGTTGGCATACAGGTCGGTGACGTTGTCGTTGAGCTGCGTGCCGCGCACGATGGAGTCGTCGCAGAAGAGGGCGCGCTTGCCCTTGAGCATGGCCTTGTTGGGCACGAGTTTCATCTTGGCCACGAGATTGCGCATCTTCTGGTCGCTCGGCGTGAAACTGCGGGGCCATGTCGGCGTGTACTTCGAGATGCAGCGGTGATAGGGCACTCCGTGGCCGGCGGCGTAGCCCAGGGCCATGCCGACGCCGGAGTCGGGGATGCCACACGCGCAGTCCACCTCGGTGTCGTCGGTGCGTCCCATCTCGTAGCCGGAGGCGAAGCGGGCCTCTTCGACGTTTCGTCCCTCGTAGGTGGATGTCGGGAAACCGTAATACACCCACAGGAACGAGCAGACTTGCATCTTCTCCTCCGGGGCGTGGAGCACCTCCATGTCCTTCCATGTCAGACGCACGATCTCGCCCGGGCCCAGGTCGCGGACATGCTCGTAGCCAAGATTAGCAAACGCCGTGCTTTCGGAAGTCACGGCGTAGGCACCCTCCTTGTGGCCGAGGGCAATCGGGGTGCGACCCAGGCGGTCGCGCGACGCAATGAGGCCGTCAGGCGTCAGAATCAGAATCGAGGCCGAACCCTTGATCTTGTCGTACACTATCTGCAGCCCCTCCTCGAAGGTCTTGCCTTGGTTGATGAGCAGGGCTATCAGCTCTGTCTGGTTGGTGCGTCCCGAGCTCAGCTCGCCGAAATGCACCCCCTGCTCCAGAAGCTCGCGCTCCAGCTCGTCGAGGTTGGTGATGTAGGCCACCGTGACGATGGCGAATTTCCCGAGATGCGAGTTGATGACGATCGGCTGCGGATCCGTGTCGCTGATGACCCCGATGCCCATGCGGCCGTTGAATTTCGACAGCTCTTTCTCGAATTTCGTGCGGAAATACGTCTGTTCCAGACTGTGGATGGAGCGGCAGAACTGTTTCTCCTCATGGTCATAGGTGGCCATGCCGGCACGTCGTGTGCCAAGGTGCGAGTTGTAGTCAACTCCATAAAAAAGGTCGAGGCGGCAATCGTCTTTGGCCGCTACTCCCATAAAACCTCCCATAGAAGCTTATTTGTTTAGTTGAACCAAAGCGCGAAATTACTACTTTTTGACCAAATTTGAAACACCTCCCTTCCAATATGGACAATTGTACAAGCACGCGCCACCCCTTGGCGTGGGGCTTCTGGATAATTTTTCGGCCCCCATAAACCATCCTGCGGCAGGAGATGTTATAGAGACGTAAGGAGGCCTGAAAGGACTCCCACAGATGGCCCGAAGCCAAGCGAGACGCTGACGGCCACCATCTTAAGAAGCAAAAGAGATTGTTTAGAAAGTTTGAATAAAGTTGTTATTGTTGTTTTAATTGAGGAATTACAGGTCGGCAGTCAGCCGGCCTGTTTTTCTTTTCCCATAATCCCCGGGCCCCCTTGGCGGTCCCCATGCGACAGGCCAAGAAAAAAAGAGGCTTCCTCTCGCGAGGAAGCCTCTTCACCAATACTATACTGTCCTATGATTAGGGACGAATGAGTTGCTTAGTTGAAGCGGCGGTTGCCCTGGAGCTTGCGTCCCTGGGCTGCGGCGGCTGCGGCCTGCTTCTTAAGATTGTTCTTAAGAATGCTGTAGGCCACGGGTGCGGCGCAGAAGAGGGAGCAGAAAGTGCCCACGATCACACCGAAGATCATCGCGAAGGTGAAGGAGCGGATCGTGTCGCCACCCAGGAAGAAGATGCACAGGAGCACCAGCAGGGTGGAGAAGGAGGTCATAATCGTACGCGTCAGCGTGGTGTTGAGCGAGCGGTTGAAGGTCACGAAGCGATCCTCGTTGGGAGAGAGCTTCATCATCTCGCGCACACGGTCAAACACCACCACCGTGTCGTTGATCTGATAGCCGATGATGGTCAGCACAGCCGCGATGAACGACTGGTCAATTTCCATCGAGAAGGGCAGGAAGCCCCAGCAGACAGAGTAGAAGCCCACGATCAGGAAGGCCGTCAGGGCCACGGCGGCCACGGCGCCTACGGAGAAGGCGATGTTGTGGAAGCGCACCAGGATGTAGAGGAACATGCAGAGCACCGCGATGCCCACAGCCCAATATGCGTCGCGCTTCATGTCGTCGGCCACCGACGGGCCCACCTTCTGGATCGAGATGATGCCGTGGCTCTCGTCGGCGATGGTGAAGGCGTTCTTGTCCATCACTTTGCCGTCGGCCCCTGTCAGCTCGGACTGCAGTCCCTGGTAGAGGAGGTCGGTGATCTCGTTCTCGATGCCCTCGGACTCGGAGTCGATCTTGTAGTTGGTGGAGATGCGCACCTTCGAGGGGTTGTCGATGGAGATGACACCCACGCTGACGGTCTTGTCGTCGGCGGCTTCCTGCAGCTGCGTCAGCAGCTTGCTCTGGATGTCGGAGGGGTTGACGTCATGATCGAACTGCACCACATAGTTGCGGCCGCCCGAGAAGTCGATGCCCTGGTTCATGCCGCGGATGGCAAGCGAGGCGATCGAGACCACGATCAGGGCCACCCATACGGTGGCGGCGTACTTCGTCTTGCCCAGGAAGTTGATATGGGTGTTGGAGAGGAAATTGCGGCTCAGCGCCGTGTCGAAGGTCATCTGCGAGTTGCGGCCGTTCTTGGTGATCCAGTCGAAGGCGATGCGGGTCAGGAACACTGCGGTGAAGAAGGAGCAGACAAGGCCGATGATCAGCGTGGTGGCGAAGCACTTGATGGGGCCCGAGCCGAAGATCAGCAGGATG
>CAZHCM010000167.1:0-3789 GCA_964531005.1 uncultured Sangeribacter sp.
TCTGACTACGGATCAGAAGGTTACAGGTTTGAATCCTGTGCGAATCACAAAAAGGGGCTGCTGAGAAAGCAGCCCCTTTTCGTTTTGCCCCTTTTTTTGATTATCACCTCAATTGCGAGGTGATTCGTTCCATCTTGGCCCGGATACGGTCGTTGGCAGGGTTGCCGATGCTCCCGAGATGGGTGTGATGCACGCCGCGATGGGGCTTGTACGTGCCCTCCTGCACCTCCATGCCCACCTTCTTGTAGGCGTCCCTGAAGGGCATCCCCTCCAAGACGAGGCGGTTGACATCCTCCACGGTGAAGATGTAGTCGTAGCGGCTGTCGTTCAGGATGTCGTCTTTCACGCGTATCTCCCCGAGCATGTATGTCGCCATGTCCAGGCAGTCGACCAGTTCGGAAGTGGCAGGGAAAAGGATATCCTTCATAAGCTGCAGGTCGCGGTTGTAGCCCAGCGGGAGGTTCGCCGTAAGCAGCGCCAGCTCGTTCTGCACGGATTGCAGGCGGTTGCACTTGCCGCGCATGATCTCGAAGACGTCGGGATTCTTCTTGTGGGGCATGATGCTCGACCCTGTCGTCAGTTCGTCGGGGAATGAGACGAAGCCGAAGTTGCTGCACATCCACATGCACACGTCCATCGCCAGGTGGCCGAGGGTCGATGCCAAAGCCCCGATGGCGGCGCCCACCGCCCTCTCCGTCTTGCCACGGCTCATCTGGGCTGCCACCACATTGTAATGCGGGGCGGCGAAGTGCAGAAGCTCCGTGGTCATCTCGCGATCCAGCGGGAAGGAGCTCCCGTATCCTGCAGCCGACCCGAGGGGGTTCTGGTTGGCGATGTTGTAGGCTGCCACCACCATGTGCATGTCGTCGGCCAGCGATTCGGCATAGGCCCCAAACCATAGTCCGAACGACGATGGCATGGCCACCTGAAGATGGGTGTAGCCGGGCATGAGCTTGTCCTTGTGCTTCTCCGACAGCTCTATGAGCCGGTCAAAAAGATGGTTGACGCTCCCGGCGATGCGGCGTAGCTCGTCGCGGAAGAAGAGCTTGAGGTCGACGAGCACCTGGTCGTTGCGCGAACGCCCCGAGTGTATCTTCTTGCCCACGTCGCCGAGACGCTCCGTGAGCAGGAACTCCACTTGGGAATGCACGTCCTCGACACCATCCTCTATGGTGAACTCCCCACGCTCTATCTCCTCGCCTATCTGCGCGAGGGCCGGGAGCAACAGGTCGAGCTCCTCGCGGGTCAGGAGCCCGATCGACTCCAGCATCCGGATATGGGCCATCGACCCTTCGACATCATATTTGGCAAGCCGCAGGTCGAGTTCGCGGTCCTGGCCGACCGTGAATCGCTCTATCGCTTTGTCAGGCTCGAAGCCTTTATTCCATAGTTTCATATTTTTCTCAAATTTTCATTCAATCCTTATGCCGCGGATCAGCTCGATGTACGTGGCAATGGCCTCTTCAATCTCCGAAAGGCAGACGTATTCGTCGGCGGAATGCGACCTGGCCGACTCCCCCGGCCCCATCTTCAGTGAGGGAATGCCGTGCATAAGGGCCATGTCGGAGGTCGTGGGAGAGACGAAGGTGGATTTTCCGAGCGCAAGGGCCGACTTCACGAGGGGATGCCCTGCGTCTATCACTGAGGCGTGGACGCGGGTAGAGCGGGGAGTCAGCTCGCTCCACCTGACGCTCCGCCTTAGAAGCTCCACCGTCTCCTCATTGCTGTACGCATCCGTGGTGCGCACGTCCGCGACGAATGTGCATCTGTCAGGCACGACGTTGTGCTGGGTGCCACACTGGATCATGGTCACGCTCACCTTTATCGGGCCTAAGACGTCGCTCACCTTCTCCGGAGCGAACGCGCGGAGACGACCGATGTCCTCGATGGCCCGGTAAAGGGCGTTGACGCCCTCGTCACGGGCTGCGTGCCCGGCTTTTCCATTGGCCACGCAGTCGAGTACGAGGAGTCCGCGCTCCGCCACGGCAGCCTGCATCCCTGTAGGCTCCCCGACGAGCACCATGTCTGGCGTAAGGCCCATCTGTGCGAGATGAGGCAGAAAAGCCCTCATCCCGTTCTCCCCCATCACCTCCTCGGCGGCTGTGATAGCCAATAGAAGGTTGACGGGGAGCGTCTCCTCGTCTTTCAGAGCGAGAAAAGCCTTGGCCAGCGCCACCCCGGAGCCTCCGGCATCGTTGCTCCCGAGGCCGTAGAGCCTGTCCCCCTCGATGTCGGGGCTGAAAGGGTCGCGGGTATAGGAGGCCGCGGGGCGCACCGTGTCATGGTGGGAGTTGAGCATCAGCAGGGGCTTGGAGGGGTCGAAGTTGGAAGACAGCACATAGACGTTGTTATGAAGCCTCTTCACCTCCCCCGCCCCGTTCTCCCTGAGCCAGGATTCCCATATGTCGGCCGTCGCCCCCTCCTCCCTTGAAAAGGAGGGGGTGGCGATGAGTCGCTTCAGTAGTGAAATATGATCCGCGCCCATTGCCTCCTATCTTATAATGGTGCCCGAGTCGTCAAGCAGGTTTTCGGCCTTGCAGATACGGACGGCCTCCACCCCTTTGGAGGCGGAGTAGAGGGCGTTGGTCAGCTTCGGTATCATACCCTTGGCTATGACCCCCTCGTCCTTGAGCGTCTGGAAATTCTCCGCAGTGACAAGGGGGATGACCGAAGTCTCGTCCTCCACATCGGCCAGCACCCCCGCCTTCTCGAAGCAGTAGGTCAGCATGGTCGGGGCGATTCGCGATGCTCCGATGGCCACTGCCGACGCCACGGAATCGGCGTTGCAGTTGAGGAGCGTGCCGCGACCGTCATGGCAGATGGCGCACACCACCGGGGTGACGCCTGCGTTGAGAAGCGTGCCGAGCAGGGTGGCGTTGACATCCTCAGGGTCGATGTCGCCCACGAAACCGTAGTCGATCGGATTTGCGGGCCTGCGCGTGGCCTTTATCAGGTTGCCGTCCGCCCCCGAGAACCCGAGGGCGTTGCAACCCTCGGCCTGGAGCATGGCCACGATGCGCTTGTTGATCAGGCCTGCATAGGTCATTGTCACTACGTCGAGGGTCGCCCTGTCGGTGACACGCCGACCTTCGATCATGGTGGTCTCGATACCCAGCTCCTTGCTCAGGCGCGTGGCTTCCTTGCCTCCGCCGTGCACCAGGATCTTCGGGCCTTCGAGACTGGCGAAGATGCGCACGAATTCGGCGAGTGCGGCCGGATCGTCGATGACGTTCCCTCCGATCTTGACTACGTTAATCCTCTTTTTCTCCATCCCCGGCCTATTCTTTAAGCCCCTCCAGGAGTCGCTTGATGACCACCTGGGCGGAAATCTCGCGGTTGGCCGCCTCGGGGATGACGATGCTGCGCTCGGACTCGATGACGTCGTCGGTGACAATCATGTTGCGTCTCACCGGGAGACAGTGCATGAAGTAGGCGTTGTCGGTCAGGGCCATCTTCTCGGTGTCCACGGTCCAGTCGCGGTCCGTGCTAAGCACCTTGCCATAGTTGGGGTCCTCGTAGGCCGACCAGTTCTTGGCATAGATGAAGTCGGCCCCCTCGAAGGCCTTGCGCTGGTCATATTCTATGGTCGCGCCTTTGGTGAACTCCGGGTCGAGTTCGTACCCCTTGGGATGGGTGACGACCACATCGTATCCGGCAGCGACCATCCATTGCGCGAAGGAGTTTGGCACGGCCTGGGGCAACGCCTTGGGATGCGGCGCCCAGGTAAGCACCACCTTGGGGCGCTCCTTGGTCTTGTACTCCTCGATGGTGATGAGGTCGGCGAAGCTC
>CAZHCM010000168.1:0-3782 GCA_964531005.1 uncultured Sangeribacter sp.
ACTCCATCAAGCCCGACAAACTGTATTCGATCTTCAATACCCCGGTGGTGAGCAAACTCATCGTGGAGCATGCCGACGGCACTCGCCATCGTCAGACGCTGTATCACTTCTCCGGCTTCCAGAAGCATCTGCTCTATATCTATGAGTTTGCCAAGCAATATCCCGACTCCGGCCAACTCATCACGATGCTCAGCGACTACAGCAAGCGTCTCACCGAGTACCTCAGCATCGAGGCCCCAGCATACCGGCTCAGTTTTTTCGAGTATCGCTCTCAGGAGGTTGATCTGGGTATTGATTGGAGCTTTTTGGATAAGGAGGATAAGAGCGAGGAAGAGGCGAAAGCCAAGGAGGATTCACCTTCGCAGAAAGAGGTTGAAGTGCCTCACAAGACGGGTAGGGTCCCGACACTTCACATCCGTGAGTCGCTTCCTGCTCTGGTGGCAATAGCAGTCCAAATTGCATTGGGAAACCTTAGAGCGGCGCCCCATGCGCTGAGAATCGTCAGTCAGTTGCTCAACGACATGCGCCCTCACCAGGCCGAAAAGAAGCAGCAACTAATCCGTGGCGTGTATGAGCGTCTGATCCACATCCACAACTCCGCCTTTCTTCAGGTCTGGCTCCAGAACATCACCCACTCCTCCGACACGTGGGGCGACGATGAGGATAACCAGCCATACCAGATGCCGCTGTGTCGGATTGCCGCAGGTATAAAGACCGATCTGTGGAACAACTCCTGGCTCCTGCCCGAACTGGCGGCCGACCTGCCCGTCATGAGCATAGTCGACGAGGAGGTGCAGAAGCGCGTAGGCTCCGTCATCCACTTCAAGCCCAAGCGCCAATACGCCGATGATGACGACGAACCCGACTTCTCCGACCCCAACATCGTGGCCGTGTTCTGAGCAGGTGCAGGTGGTATAGTGCCTACTGCGAGTGAGTCGTTACCGTTTGAGACGGGTCTTGCCGTGATGGATGTAGAGGCCGGAGGGGAGACGGTCGACGAGGGCGGGGGAGTAAGGGCGGCCAGCGAGGTCGTAGATGAGATCGGAGGAGGGGATGGGGGTGTCGGCCGGGAGACCTGGGACGGCTGCTGAGTCTATGGCGGAGCGGGAGAGGAGGAACTTCAGCGGGAGTTTGACGCGCTGTTGCCAGTACCACTCGTTGTGGCCCGCGCCTTTGGCATCGTAGACGTAGAGGGTGCCCTCCTCTTCCGAGTAACCGTGGTCTCGCACGATCTCGCGAGCCTCGACCTCGTATTTCAGATACCCGGCATCCCAGTCCTTCGTGCCCTGGTCCATGTAGAGGCGATGCAGGCCGTCGGAGGGGATGTGATCGCTCAGGTACTGCATGATGGCGTTGGCACACACCTCGTCGTCGTTCATCGTATAGTCGGGGTTGAGGTCCAGCGAACCGATCCAGTGGGTAGACAGACAGGCCGCGCCGCCGAAGACCTGCGGGTGTTCGCAAAGCAGGTACATCGAAGCCAGAGCCCCCATGCTCGACCCCATGGCAAAGGTTGTCTCCATCCCCGGCGCCGTACGGTACAGGGTGTCGATAAGCGGTTTTAGTTCGTCGGTAACGAAAGCGGCCTCGTCGTCGCCATAAAACATATCCTTGCAGGTGTCGTAGATGAAGGTCTCCTCCTTTTGATCGGGCGAGATATAGCCGAGAGCCTTCTCGGGGAAATAGTCGTTGGGCCGCAACCCCTGCGCACCGCGATTGTTGATGCCTACCACGATGGGCATGACGAAGTCAGGATCGGCGGCCAGCTGCCAGCAAGCCTTGTCGACTTCCCATGCCACGCCGGCGAAAGTAAACTTCGAGTCGAAGAGGTTCTGGCCGTCATGTGCATAGAGGACAGGGTACGTCACTTCTGCGTCCGGGTCGTATACGGAGGGCGTCCAGACATCGATGGTCACTTTCCCGCGGAGGTTTTGCGAAGTCACGGAGAGGCGGGTGATGGTGCCGTATTGTGATGTCGGCACGGACGAGGTGACGACATCGTATTTCGGCAGCTCGGCCCGGCCAGAGACTGCGGCGAGCACCGTTGCCAGCAACGGGAGGATTCTCTGTGTGGCGAAGAGACGTATGATATTCAGGCGTATGGTCATATGGATGATGAGGGACTGATGATCCCTCGGTAGGGCAAAGTTACATAAAAATGCCGTAACTTCCAAATCATCATTCACTCCGGAGAAGGGGAAGGTGGCTGGCGGTTGATGGCGTCGATGGCTGCGCTGATGGGGGTGGCAAAGTCGAAGAGGCCGGGACGGCAGTCGAGGTGATGTTCGGCCTCGGGATGGCATAGCAGCCGCTCCAACATCTCTACGCGCGACTGCGTCATGGCGGCTCGGATCGTGGCGGCGTCCCTCTGCGGTTTGCCATGCAGGCGATGGAAATGATAGGCCAGCCGAGGATTGTGCCGGATGTCGCGAGCCCGAATGGTGCGACTGACGAAATAGCTGTGGCCCACGAGTCCCTCTACATCCTCCTCGCTCCGCAGCGGTTTGCGTCCCAAAAGCGAGCGGGTCTGCCGGAGGGTGTCGAGGGCGACGACGGCATCCAGAAAGGTCCAAAGAGACAGGAAGACTTCGTCGGACTGATCCCCCACCCGCATGAATATGCCGTCGAATCCCCGCCAGTCGTCCTTGGGGCGCAGACGCGTGAAATGCACCACGGTCATCTGGACGATGTCGTAGGGGTTGCCCCAGCCTACAGCGTGGATCAGTTCGAGCAACTTTTCGTCCGCCACCTCGTAAGGATTGAAGTTGAGGCGCCGACGGCCGAGTATCGTTGTGAGCCTGAAACGGCTATAGACCTCATCGTCTCTCGGTATCCTTAGCAGGGGCTCCATATGTAGGCCAGGCTGCTAAAATTGCGCGCCTGTCCTGCTGTAGGTGTTGAACAGGACTTCGACTGTGCATGAAATGGGAAACCCGTCGTCGGGTATGGAGAGAAGCTGAGGCGAGACCATACTCAAGTCCTCCGACCTTCGCATTCTGTACACGAGATGGGAGACCTCGACTGGAATGTTGGTGCAGTCTACCAGCGCGTGGAAGCTGAGGTGGTGGATGAGGGCTTCTGCGAGCACCTCGGCACGATGTCGGGCCCTACGCACCGCGTTTGCCTCCAGGCAATCTATCTCGTATCCGCTGTTCTCAACGACATACCTTATCTCAAGAGAAGTAGGAGTGACGAAACTTGGCAGGGTGTGAAGGAGCCTCACCACCAGGTCAAGGTCGATCGGCATCCTGATGCGGTAATGACGATGGCTTTCGAAGCAGTCATAATCACCCTCGTCTTCCTTACCGGTGCCATTCTCGCAGGCGCTCTGTAGGGAATAGTTCACCAGCCGAACGTAGGCGGGGGAGATTTCCACCTCCTGAATCACCCTCCCGAAGTCACGTTCCACTGTGCTGTCGATGTCCATGGTCTCCTGAGGGGTCGGCCTGTGGATACGGAATTGGATGTCGATCTCTATTTTGTCTGGCTTGACGGACCTTTGGCCCACTCCTGTCACCCGTATTTGATGGCCGGCTGTCATGTTTGGGCTTAATTTAAGTGGCACTTACTAATTTGGCTAAGTTAGGTATCTAGTAATAATAACAAAGAAACCTGTAATAAGTTTTGCGCGCGCTACGGCCCACTGTTCCGCCCACAGCTTTGTCAGAAGGTGAAGGCTGCCACCGCCTCCACCTGTCGGGCCGCCTTGTGGGCGCCGTCGAAATTCTTGCGCATGCCCCAGGTAAACTGTCCGGCTATGGTGATGCGGGGCGTGATGTCGT
>CAZHCM010000169.1:0-3735 GCA_964531005.1 uncultured Sangeribacter sp.
GCTGGGCCGTGGAGAAGATGTCGAAGTCGATGTTCAACGTCGTCAACCCCGACGACATCGTGGAGCGCTACGGCGCCGACACGCTGAGGCTCTACGAGATGTTCCTCGGCCCGCTGGAGCAGTCGAAGCCCTGGGACACCAACGGCATCGACGGCGTCAACCGATTCCTGCGCAAGCTGTGGACCCTCTTCGAGAAGGCCGACCTGCAGGGCGACAAGCCGATGACCCCCGAGGAGCGCAAGAGCGTGCACAAGCTCATCAAGAAGGTGAGCCAGGACATCGAGTCCTTCTCCTTCAACACCTCCGTGGCGGCCTTCATGATCGCCGTCAACGAACTGCAGGCCCTCAAGACCACCAACCGCGAGGCCTTCGACATCATCGCCCGCCTGCTCGCACCCTTCGCGCCCCATATCGCCGAGGAGATGTGGCACCGTCTCGGCCACGAGACGAGCGTCGTCGACTCCGAGTGGCCCGCATGGGACGAGAGCGCCCTGGTGGAGGCCACGAAGAAGTATCCCGTAAGCTTCAACGGCAAGGTGCGCTACAACATCGAGCTCCCCGCCGACGCCGACAAGGAGGCCATCGAGAAGGCCGCCCTGGAGGCCGAGGGTGCCACCAAGTGGCTTGACGGCAAGGCTCCCCGCAAGGTCATCGTCGTGCCGGGCAAGATTGTCAACATCGTCGTATGATGCGCCGCCACATACTCATCACGTTCGCAGCCGTCCTCTTGTGGGCGGCTGCGGCCGTATCGGGGCGGGTCGAAGCCTCGATGGGGATGTCATCCCTGTCGCAGGCCTGTCCTCCGGGTTTCGCACTTGAGGATGGCGTGGTGATGGTCGACGACACCGTGACTGTCATCCCCCCCTATGCCTTTGCCGACCGCCAGGATGTGGTGGAGGTGCGGTGCGGGGCCGACTCTCAGTTGCGCGAGATCGGGGAGTATGCGTTCTTGGGATGCGGTAACCTCCGGGAGGTCGCTTTGCCCCCGACGGTAAGGGTGTTGGGGGAGGGATGTCTGCGCGAGTGTGGGTCGTTGCGGTCGATGACCGTGCCTGACTCGGTGGAGGCGTTGCCGAAGTATCTGTTTGCCTGGGACGGGGCCTTAGAGAGGGTGGAGCTGCCGGCAGGTTTGCGCGACATCGGCAGCCACAGTTTCGCCTACTGCGTGTCGCTGACTACTGTCGCCGGACAGGAGACGGTGGTCGAGGTAGGGCCGGATGTCACCCTGACGGTTCTGGGAATTATAGACGACAATCGTGGAGGGGGTGAGGGTATAGGCGTGCTGATTCCCGACGGAGTGACACACATCGGGAGCAACGCCTTTGCGGAGTGTCGGTCGTTAATACGGGCGGTCTTGCCAGCGAGCGTGACCGAACTGGAGTCCTATGCCTTCGCGGAGTGTATCTCGCTCCGCGGAGTGGTCTTGCCGGACAACGACTCCCTGCTTGGCGAACTCATCTTTAGCGGTTGCCGCTCCCTGACGGCTCTATACGAATACAGCCCTGTGCCTCCCAGCTTCGACTGCGACAGCTACATCTTCGAGCCCGACGAGACGCAGCTGTACCGCCAATGCCGCCTCGTCACCCTCCCCGAAGCCGCCCCGGCCTACGCCCGCGCACCCGGCTGGTGTCTGTTTGGCACGGAATCTCACCGTGACCTCTGACTTTTGACCTTTTTCGACCTTTTTCTCTATTTCTGATGTTATAAAAGATTGTCGTAATTCTTAAAACTGGAATTTTATGAATGGTAACAATCAAACCAAACACCTGCAAGAGGATGAGGCACAGGCGATAGCTGAGCGTGCTCAGGCTATGCAGAAGAGGGCGCGTGCGGTGCTTCGGGAGTCCGGGATAGCGGAGATTTGGGAGAGGGCCGGTTGCAAGGTCAACCTCGTCGGGTCGCTGCGGATGGGGCTTCTTGCCGCTCACCGCGACATCGATCTGCATGTCTATTCCTCGGGCATAACCATCGAAGGGAGTTTTGCGATCGCTGCCGGGATGGCGGCAGATCCGAGGGTCATGGAAATGAAGTGCATCAACGGCCTCCACACGGATGAGCATTGCATGTCGTGGCACGTGCTCTACAAGGATGATGAGGGGGAAGTTTGGCAGTTTGACATCATCCATATTGAAGAGGGCACGCTCTATGACGGATACTTCGAGCGCATGGCCGACAGAATCGTGGAGGTGATAACTCCCGAACAGCGCGCCTCCATCCTGCGGCTGAAGTTTGAGACCCCCGAAGGTCGTGGCTACCATGGCGTGGAATACTACGAAGCCGTCATAGCCGACGGGGTCGCCACGCTGTCCGAACTCGACGCCTGGGTAGCCTCCCACCGCCAAAAACCCTCCTACTACTGGATCCCCTGACGCAGGGTAATGAAAAACCTGAGAGTATGGAAGAGAAGAGTGTGTCACAGAAAGGAGTGAGGTATTGCACGCAAGTGGGATGGTGGGTGCCGGCGGTGGTGGTTTTCACCGTCGTCATGTGTTTTGTCGGCCCGGTGATTGACGGCGAATCCTACTGGCTTGGTGCACTCATGGCCACAGGGCTGCTACTCATAGAGATGGCAGTCTTTGCCAGCGTGAAATACGAGATAAGAGATGGGCGGCTGGGCATCAGGAACCTGTTCTTCCGTTGGGACTGGTATCCGATCGACAAGATCTCCGAAGTCAAGGCGATCAAAAGCGTGCTCTCGGCTTCTGCTTTGTCGTTTGACCGCCTTGCAATCCGTTTTTCCGACAAGAGCATACTCAAAAGCTCCATGCCCCTGGAGATTTCCCCGAAGGACCGCTCCGCTTTCCTCGCAGAGCTTCTGCGTATCAACCCCTCCATCGTAGTCAAAGGTGTATAAACCTTAAGGTTCCGGGGTGGTTTATAAGGTAAAACTGTGAGTTTATGGCAAATCTATTCCTATATGGCGGGTTGGGCGTGGTGCTTTTGGCATTGCTGTTGGCGCTGATAGCGGCCATCATCGGGTGTCAGATACAGGGTTGGAAGTTTCCGGACATCATGCTGCCCAGGAGATTCGTCGGGCCTCCCTTGAAACTGCCCCACAGCATGAAGGTGCTTCTGAAACTGGCCGTGATGGTCCTTGTCGTTGGCGCCATCCTTCTTGGCATCGGGTTTTGGATCGCGTTGAATTAGGTCTTCATCGTGGTAGAGTGCACGAAATCTTATTTTTAGTCACCGCCGTAATTATTACCACGGTGACCAAAAAGGAATTCTCCTTCACATGGCCGCCGGCGGATTGAGGGAATTGCCTATCGGCTGTGGAGACGGCGGATGTTTCTGCGAGTGGTGCGAAGGGCGGAGAGGAGGCCGGGGGAGAGGGGTTGGGTGGCAAGTAGATCGAGATGCTGCTCAAGCTCAGCGATCAGTTCCGGATAATAGCGGCTGAGGTTGAAGGCGCAATAGATGGAGAAGGCCCTTATGGCATATGGTTCGCACTCCGAGTTGATCTTGCCGAAGCAGAAGTCAAGGAAGTCGGTGCGAATGGCCTCCGGGTCATATCTTTGGTCACGCAGTATCTGGAGCAACATCCGTTTGCGGGCTGTTTGCGTCTCGGCAAGAAGCCGATCGATCAACTCCTCTTGCTTGGACAGTAGGGATTCGCTATCAGTCTTCTGCAAATGTGTCAGACACCACAAGGCGTTGTTGGCAGCTTTTCCTGCCTCCGGAGTCATAGCCAGTTGAAACAGTCTCTCCCGGTTTTCAGGCGATTCCAAGGCCCAG
>CAZHCM010000170.1:0-3730 GCA_964531005.1 uncultured Sangeribacter sp.
TGATGATGACGTCGCCCGGCTGCGCCTTGCGCGCCGCCGCCCCGTTGAGGCAGATGACGCCGCTCCCCTCCTCGCCCGCTATGGCGTAGGTGTCGAGGCGCTCGCCGTTGTTGTTGTTGACGATCCAGACCCGCTGCCCGTCAAGTATGCCGGCGGCCTTCAGCAGGGCCGAATCGATGGTGATGCTTCCTATATAGTTGAGATTCGCCTCCGTGACTGTCACGCGGTGAATCTTGCTTTTCATCATTTCTATCAGCATGTCGCTTCTTTATTTACCGGGAAGACGATAGGCTATGTTGTCGATCAGGCGCACGCGGGCCTTCCTGTCGGCCGCATCGCCGCAATAGACGGTGATGCACCCCACGATCCAGTCCGATTCCTCCCATTCGCTGACGGGCTGCAAGGTGCGCCCGTCCACAATCTCGTAATACTCCACTTCGAGCAGCGGCACGGCGTCCAGGGCCTCCACCACCGTGTCGTGGGTGGCCGCCACGCTGTGGCTCTGCGAGTATCCCACGCTCTCCTTGAGCACCCGATGGATCTCGGGGGCCACCTTGCGCCCCTCAGGGCTCAGCAGGGCGTTGCGGCTCGACAGGGCCAGCCCGTCGTCGCCCCGCTTGATGGGGCAGGGCACCAGCTCCACCTTAAGCCCTTCGGTCTCCACCATGCGGCGGATGACGGCGATCTGCTGGAAATCCTTCTCGCCGAAGTAGGCGCGCGTCGGACGGCAAAGCTCGAACAGGCGGCACACCACCTGCGCCACACCCTGGAAATGCCCGGGGCGGTGCTTCCCCTCCATCACCTCGGCCACCGGCCCGAGGTCGAACCGGCGCGCAGGCTCCGGGTCGGGCCAGCCGGGATACATCTCCTCGGGAGTCGGCGCGAAGACGGCCGACACCCCTGCCTTGGCAAGCAGACGGATGTCCTCCTCCTCGCTCCGGGGATAGGTCTCAAGGTCGTGGGGATTGTTGAATTGGGTCGGATTGACAAACACACTCGCCACGACGACGTCGTTGTCCTCCACAGCCCGCTTCACCAGCGACAGATGCCCCTCGTGCAGAGCCCCCATCGTCGGCACAAGCCCGATGCTGTGGCCGTTGTTTAGCTCGTGGGCCACATAATCCTCTATCTCGTTGACTGTCCGTATGATTCTCATATCGTATCGTCTTCTGTTTTCCTTTAATTTGCAAAGTTAAGCAAAATCATCCATACTCACCCAATCCTGTCCCGTTTTTTTGCGCTTTTTCCTCCCCGGAGCCCTCCTATAAATGTTAATTGACTTTAAAACCCCTCCGCGACCCTCCCCGTTTGGATTTTTTTTAGTAACTTTGCACTTCAAAAGACACACAAAGCAACCATGGCAAATAAAAGAATAGTTTTCGTCAATCAGGTTATGTCCCCCTATCTGTCCGTCGGAGTGCCGGCCAAGCGAGCACGTGACCTGGCCCTGGGCCTGCATAAGAAGAAGTACGAGGTGCGCACCTTCATGCCCAAGTTTGGCGACGTCAACGAGCGCCGCAACCAGCTCCATGAGGTCATCCGTCTCAGCGGCATGAACATCCCCATCGACAACGCCGACCATCCCCTGATCATCAAGGTCGCCTCCCTTCAGCCTGCCCGCATCCAGGTATATTTCATAGACAACGACGACTATTTCGAAAAGGAGGATTCCGACGAGGACGCCGCCGGCTCCAACCGCGCCGACAATGACGAGCGAGCCATCTTCTACGCTCGCGGCACCGCCGAGACCGTGCGCAAGCTCAAATGGGACCCCGACATCATCCACTGCTCCGGATGGGTCTCGGCCCTGATGCCCGTGATGCTCCGACACCCCTTCGGCGAGGAGCCCGCCTTCCGCAACACCAAGATCGTCTACAGCGTCCAGGACCCCCAGCTCTCAGCCCCCGTCGACCCCGAGATACGTCGCAAGCTGGCTGACGAGAACGTCCCCGAATCGGCCATGGACCAGCTCGCCGGCGACCAGCTCACCGGCAACGACCTCCACCGAATGGCCATCGCCCACTCCGACGCCGTGGTGTTCGAGATTCCTAACCCGGACCCCGAACTGCTGGAGTTTGTCAAGAGCCAGGGAAAGCCCTACATGTTTGTCAACGACGCCTCGGGCCCGGAGGTCTTCGACGCCTTCTATTCCTCGATCGGCTGACCCAGGCGACATCCTGCAGTCTTCCGGACCTAACACCCCCTGCCCCCATTAGCTTATGAAAACCGACTTTCCACACGACGGCTCCGCGACACGCTCACTGCGTCGCGGCGCCGTCGCGTCGCTTATAGCCCCGGCCCTGCTCGCCTTGGCCACCGCCGCCTGCGATGACGACATCTCAGGCATCGGCTCCTCCCTCACCACCGGCGAGGTCTCCATCACGGTAGACTCCCTGGCCGTGCAGATACAGGCCCGCAGCGTCTTCGAAGACGCATTCGACTCGCGTGGGGCCGTCACGCTGCTCGGCTCGCTATACGCCGAGCCTTTCGGATCGCTGTCATGCAGCTATGTGGCCCGTCTGATTCCGGCCACTTCGCTCGACATCCCCGACTCCATAACGGCCTCCCACATAGACTCGCTCCGAATCATGGTGCGCGTGCCGCGCGGCGCCCTGGCCGGCGACTCGCTCGCTCCGCAGCAGCTCCGCGTCTACGCCCTCAACCGCCAGCTCCCCGCCGACATACGGAGCGACTTCGACCCCGCAGGCTACTACGACCCCAAGGCCCCGCTCGGGTCGAGATCGTACACCCTTTCGGTGTTGGGCGCCACCGATTCCGTCTTCCGCAAGCTGGAGGTCTTCAACATCCCCGTCACCCTGCCGCGCGAGGACGCAGTGAAGGTCTTCAACGCCTACCGGGCCGGAGACCCCGCCTTCGGGTGGCCCCAAACGTTCGCCCAGTCCATGCCCGGTATCTATGTGGAGCCTTCCTTCGGCACGGGCGCCGTGGCCGACGTGGGCAACACTACCTTCGTGCTCTACTATCACTACACCACCGTCGAGAACGTCGTGGACGAGGACAAGAACGTCACCAAGGTCACCAAGAACAACGTGGGAGCCGTCCCCGTCTTCACCACCGGGCCCGAGGTGCTAAGCGCCTCGCGCGTGAAGTACACCCCCTCACCGACAGTCAAGGCCATGGTGGAGGCCGGGCGCAACATCATCACCACCCCTGGCGGATACACCGTGCGCCTGCGGCTGCCCATGGAGCAGGTGCTTGACAAATACAACACCAACGTCTCCGCCCTCACGCTCATCAACAATCTCTCGGTCACGCTGCCCGTGCACCAGATAGAAAACGACTACGGCCTCAAGCCCCCGAAGTATCTCCTCATGGTGAAGTCGACGGAGGCCGACGCTTTCTTCAGGGACATGAAGGTGCCCGACGGCAAGACCTCCTTCTACGCCCAGTACGACTCGGTGCAGAGCGCCTATTCCTTCTCCTCGATGCGCGACTACGTCATCGACATGGCATCCAAGAGTCGCATCACCGACGAGGACTGCACATTCTCGGTCATCCCCGTCACGGTCACCGCAGAGACCTACTACGACACGGAGCAATACGTCACCAAGACCGACATCACCTCCTGCCAGCGATACTTCTCTCTCCCGACCCTCTGCGAGCTCGACACCCGCAACGCCATGATAGTCTTCACCTATTCCTCCCAGACCATCCAGTAAGCCCAACATGACTATAATCGACGGCAAAGCCACTGCCACCCAGATCAAAC
>CAZHCM010000171.1:0-3716 GCA_964531005.1 uncultured Sangeribacter sp.
TAGCCCAATACTCCGGCTTCTACACCGCCTTCTGGATCGTAGCGCTCGCCCAGTGTCTGGGCATGCTCCTCTTCATCGTCGCCACCCGCTACTTCTTCGAGAAGCGGAGGCTTAGGTGAGAATTGGGAGTGATGGGAGAATTGGGAGTGGTGGGAGAATTGGGTGTGATGGGAAGATTGGGAGTGGTGGGAGAATTGGGTGTGATGGGAGGATTGGGAGTGATGGGAGGATTGGGAGTGATGGGAGTGGGGTGGGGATGGCTTTGGTAGGTAGCTCGGTATTGGCGGCGGGCTCGGGACATCTCTTCGCGGATGCCACCTTGGGTCAGGAAATCCTGTTTGGCTCGCTCTATCAGGCGCAGTAGTAGGTATAGCTCCTGGTGGAGCATGGTAATGCAGAGGTTGGCTATCGTGGCGTCATCGCGCTGAGGGGCGATGGCGCGGTATAGGGAGGAGTCGCAGTTGCGGGTGCAAAAGTCGCGTACCTGCCTGACCTGTGTCTCAGGCCATGCGGGAAGGTTGCGCACGCGCAGGTAGTCTTCAAAGTCGGCCAGGAGTTCGTCGAAACTGGCTTTGGCTACGTTGAAGAGTTTGATTTCTGTTTCGCGGGAGGTGCGGGACGCTGCCGAGCCCTCGATGATGTTCTGTTTGCCGCTGCGGGCAGCCTGGATCATCTGGTCGACGGTGCGGTCGCCCCTGCTCAGGAAACGGTTGGCAAAATGGTAGGTGAGGTCGTAGATGCATTCGGCTTTGCGATAGACTATCAGTTTGCGATAGTCGCCTTTGGAGGTGATGAAAGCCTCTTGCGTCATGGTCGTTTCGGATTGGGATTAGTTAGGCAAAGTTAGGTAGAATTTTGGGGATTTGCAAGGATTTTTGGGATTTTTTTTGGGAGTGGTGGGAGTGGTGGGAGTGGTGGGAGTGGTGGGAGTGATGGGAGTGGTGGGAGTGGTGGGAGTGATGGGATTATTGGGAGTGGTGGGAATATTGGGAGTGGTGGGAGGCCCTTCATTCCCAATCTTCCCAATATTCCCAATCTTCCCAATCTTCCCAATAGTCCCACAGGCCCATCACTCCCATCACTCTCAGCGTAGGCGCTTTTGGCCTTGGATGATGTAGAGGCCGGGGGCGTCGGGGTCGGGGGCCGGGAGGCCGTCGATGGTGTAGGCCGGGGCTGGGGCGTGGTCGCCCTGCAGGGTTGTGAGGCCGGTCTGCTGGTCGATGTGGAAGTAGAGATAGTCGGAGATCTCGTGGCCGGCATGGTACATGATGGCTATGTAGGTGCCGTTGTCGAAACCGGAGAGGTCGGCCGTGATCTCGCCGTGGATGGTCTCCCCTTCAATGAGGTAGTACATCTGGCTGCGTGCCTCCTTCAGGTCGCCGCCGCCGTCGCCAGGGAAGAAGAGGATGTAGATGTCGTCGGTGAAGTAGCCGGATGTGCACTCCAGCGTGTAGGCAAACTTCACGGCGTCCTTGTCGGTGACGGGATCGGGGCCGTCGATGCGGAAGTCGGAAAACTTGATCTCGGCCTCACCCTCGACGACCTTGACCATCACGGAGACGGGGGTGCTGATGTCCTGGCCTCCGGCGTCGCGGAAGACGAGGGTGTACTGGCCGGCGGTCAGCTCGGCGCCTTCGACGGCCTTGAAGTTGGCAATGTAGTCGTCGACCTTCTCCGAGGCGTCGGCGAGCACGTCGACGGGTCGATACTGCGACTTTGCCACGAGCTTGCGGTCGGCGTCGAGCAGGCAGGGGGTGACGTTGCCGAGGTATTCGACATCGTCCTTGTTGAGCACGTCGAAGTGGAGGGGCAGGTCGCGGCCCGCGTATATGACGTCGGGCACGCTGATGCCATCGACTGCGATGCCACCGAAGGCGGGGGCTGTCAGCGTCACCTCGCCGTCCTTGACGTCGGCCAGGACGCACTGCACATGGCCCAGCTCCACACGCACCGTCTCCCATTTGGAGCCGTCGTAAAGGGCCGGGGTGACGACGTACTGCCCGTCGGGGAGGTCAGGAAACTTCACGACGTCGTCGCCGTAGCCGTCAAGGCCTCCGAGGCCGGCCACGCTATAGCCCCGCTCGAAGCGGACATCCTTGTCGTCGGCCGAGGAGACGAACTTCATGCCGAGGTGTGAGCCGTCGGGAAGGCGGGTCAGGCCGTAGTTGAAGAATCCTCCGGTGCATCGCAGGTCGTCTCCGACCTTGATGCTGGTCTCGGCGGCCTTGAAGTCGCCGGTGCAGTACATCATGTAGACCGGGGTTGAGCCTTCGACAGCGGGGCGCACACCGAGGGTGATCTGCTGGCCGGAGTTGAAGCCGCCGGCTCCGCCTCCGACGCCGAGGTCGGCGGGGTTGAGGGCGTCGAGGAGGAAGTAGCCGTTGCTCATGCCTCCCCAGCCCCAGTTGAAGTGGAAGTAGCCGTCATCGCGGTAGCCGTCGCAGATGAACTGGTGGCCACCGGCGGTGCCGACACCCGAGTAGAGAACGGGGAGGCCCTGCTCGAGGTCGGAGTAGATCATGTCTTCCCATTCGTAGATGCCATAGAAGTCGCGCATGGGCATCCAGAGGGCCTTGTCGTAGCCGAAGTAGTCCATGAGGGCGCCCCCCATCCTTACTGTCGCGGCCCCGCTGTCGCCGATGTCGTAGTGCATGTCGACGCTGATGCCGCAGGCGAGCATCAGGGAGGCGACGGCCAGGCGTTGGGCTTCGGTGCTTTCGGAGTCGTAGCGGTCGGTCATCAGGTCCCATTCAAACTTCTGGGAGCTGGAGTCCATGCGGAGCGTGTCCTTGCCGGGGGCCCAGTAGTAGGAGTGGGAGCCGGTGCCTTGGGATGGATGGTTGTGGTATTTCATGACCTGGGCCATTGCCGTGGCTACGCAGCCGGTGACAGTCTCGTGGCCGTCGACCTTGGGGCAGAGGTCGTTGTAGGGGGCCTCCTGGTTCCAGAGGGTCTGTATCAGGGGGAGGATTTCTTTCTTTTCGGCTTTTCTTGGGGATTTTTGGGAGGGATTATTGGCGTCGCAAGCTACGCCTGCCTGGACGGAGCTTTTAGCCGCCTGGGAATCGGCTCTGTGGGCGCGGCAGGCCGCGCCCCTACCAGGATGGGAAGCTGCAATGGCAGGCTGTGAGCTTAGGGATTGGAGCTGGCGGTTGTAGAAGTCGAGCCAGTAGTTGAGGCCGGGGTTGGCGGGGTCGTAGGCCTGGGTGTCGGAATAGCCGAGGAGGGCGGGGGCGCGGTCGTCGGCCGGGAGGATCATGAAGCTCCTGGTGGCGGTGAAGATGTAAAGCTGGCCTATGGTGGCTGTTAGGGCCGGGGCGTTCTTGCCGACCAGGGCTGTGGCGTGGCGGACGAGGCTCGGGGCGGCTTCGGAGGACTGGAGGCGGCTGAGGGCCTGTTGCGGGGTCAGGTGCTCGGCCTGGAGAGCTGGGGTCGCGAGGAGGAGGAGCGCTGTCGGGAGCAGGAGGCGATTTTTCATAGCGGAATCGGGGATTAGTGATAAAGGAGGGGCCTGGGAATGGGCGCCCTTGGCGCCCACACTGGCAGGATTAAAAAAGAAAATCGCTGAAATACTGCGGGTGTTTCAGCGATTTTGTGGGGTCTTCACTTTCAAACTGGGAGGGGAGTTTTGGGGAGTTTTGGGATTCTTGGGAGGAAAAAGAGCTGGGAGAATCGGAGAATCGGAGAATCGGAGGGTTGGTTTGTTGGGGGAGAGG
>CAZHCM010000172.1:0-3650 GCA_964531005.1 uncultured Sangeribacter sp.
TCGACCCCCAGACCTTCTACGGCACCAACAGCGCCAACATGAGCCTGATACGCAATCTCTTCCCGAAATTGCGCATGGCCGCGCGCGGCAACGTCATCAAGGTCATAGGCGAGGAGGGGGAGACCGCCGACTTCGAGAAGAAGATCAAGGAGATAGAGGCCTACGCGGCCAAGTACAACAAGGTGACCGAAGACGTCATCATCGACATCATCAAGGGGGAGGCCCCCAAGGCCGTCAACACCGAGGGCGTCATCATCTTCGGGCAGAACGGGCGCCCCATCGCCCCTCGCAACCCCAACCAGGCCAAGATGGTCAAGTCCTTTGCCGAAAACGACCTCACCTTCGCCCTGGGCCCCGCCGGCACAGGCAAGACATACATCGCAATCGCCCTGGCCGTGGCCGCGCTCAAGAACCGCGCCTGCAAGCGCATCATACTCTCGCGCCCCGCAGTAGAGGCGGGCGAGAAGCTCGGCTTCCTGCCCGGCGACATGAAGGACAAGATCGACCCCTACCTGCGCCCACTCTACGACGCGCTGGAGGACATGATACCCCCCTTGAAGCTCAAGGAGTACATGGAGAACGACACCATCCAGATAGCCCCCCTGGCCTTCATGCGCGGACGCACGCTCAACGACGCCGTCATCATCCTCGACGAGGCCCAGAACACCACCACCCACCAGATGAAGATGTTCCTGACCCGCATGGGAGTCAACGGCAAGATGATCATCACCGGCGACGCAACGCAGATCGACCTGCCGCGCACCGTGCAGAGCGGCCTGATGCAGGCCCTGCGCATACTGCGCGGCGTCAAGGGGATCGGGGTGATAGAATACGTCAAGAAGGACATCGTGCGCCATCCGCTCGTGCAGCGCATCGTCGACGCCTACGAGGAGCGCGAGATGCAGGTCAACGACGAGTTCTCCGAAAAGATTACCAACCGCAACGACAAGGAAGACAATGGCAAAGATAGGTGATACGGTGCGATTCCTCAACGCCACGGGCGGCGGACGCATCACGCGCATAGAGGGCAAGATAGCCTATGTGGACGAGGACGGGTTCGAGACCCCGGTGCTCCTCAACGAGATCGTGGTCGTGCTCCCGGCCGGCCACGAGGCATCCGCGATGGGCCCCTCGAAGATGTTTGACCAGAAGGCCTTCGACGCCGGGCGCGCCGACGCCACACGCAGTGTGGAGAAGTCGCCGCGCGCCTCCAAGGAGCCTGAGGATAGCCCCAGGGCTGCGTCCGCACCCTCAGGGGAGGCGCCCGAGACCGACCATGGCGAGCGTCTCAACCTCGTGCTCGCCTTCGAGCCTTCCAACGTCAAGAACCTCGCGGCCTCGGCCTTCGAGATACTGCTGGTCAACGACTCCAACTACACCCTGCTCTTCACCCTGGCGCGCCGCGCCGACGGCGACCGAGGCTGGACCCTGGTCTATGGCGGAGAGGTGGCGGCCAACGAGGTCATCGACCTCGGGCGCGTCACCCACGAGACGCTGGGCGACTTCGAGCGAGTCTCCTTCCAGGCCGTGGCCATGAAGCGCACGCGCCCCTACGGCGTGAAGCCCCCCGTGGGGGTGAGCCGCAAGCTGGACCTCACCAAATTTCATAAGATGCACTGCTTCCGCCCCGGTCTCTATTTCGACACCCCGGTGCTGGAAATCCCCCTTGTCAGCGACGACCGCATGATGAGCCCTGTGGAGGTCGACTCCAAGGGGCTGGCCGACGCCATGGGTGGCCGCGAGGCTTCGGGGCGCAGCGACGCCGACGCATCGAAGGCGGCCGCCGAGCTGGCCAAGAAGTTCCGGGTCGACACCCGTGGCTCGCGCCGCCGCGAGGAGCGCAAGCCCGAGAGCGATCCCACGCGCCTGCTCCCCGTCATCGAGGTGGACCTGCACATCGGCGAGCTGATGGACACCGTGGCCGGCATGGACAACAAGGCCATGCTCCAGCGCCAGCTGAAGGAGGTGCGCGACGTCATGGAGGCCAATTCCCGGCGCGTGGGCCAGAAGATCGTCTTCATCCACGGCAAGGGGGAGGGTGTGCTGCGCCGCGCGGTGCTCGACCTGCTGAAGAAGGAGTATCCCACAGCCGACCTGCAGGACGCATCCTTCCGCGAATACGGCTTCGGGGCGACCTTGGTGACCGTAGGGCGTAAGGCTTAAGGTATTAGGTAGTAGGTACTATGTTTTAAGAATTAGGTATTAAAGCCATAGTTTTATGAAGCAGACCGACAAGTGGTGGAGCTATCCGGCCGAGGCCGAGAACGGACGGACCATCATCGTCACCGGCAGGGACGAGGTGGAGCCGTGGCGCGACACCGGCAAGTACATATACCGCATCGACGTCACCTGGGAATACGACCCCAAGCGCGACGGGATGCCCTCCGACGGGGACGCCCGGCGCATGGAGGAGGCCACCGACGCCCTGCTCGACGCCTTCAAGAAGGATCCGGCAGGGGTGATGACGGGCATCTACACCGGCGACGGACGTCGCGAATGGATCTTCTACACCCGCAGCCTGCCGATATTCCAGAAGATCTTCAACCGCGCCCTGGAGCCCCTCGACCAGATGCCCTTGGGCATCGAGGCGTCGGAGGACGCCGGCTGGGAGGAATACTCCGAGATGCGCGAGGCCACCTACATACCTCCCGAAGATATTTAACCAAATAGATAATACACTTAACTGATTAATTCTTATGATGAAACGTTTCCTAACGGCCCTCGTGGCCGTGGTGTGCGTGGCCCTCGGACTGAGGGCGCAATGCACCTCGGAGCCTTCGCTGCTGCAGGAAGACTCCCAGAACGTCGTGGTCTACTTCCACGCCGACCAAGGCAACTGCGCCCTGGCCGGGCAACCCGCCTCCGAGCCGATCTACGCCCACACGGGCGTGCTGACCTCGGCCTCGACCGGCGACTCCGACTGGAAGTATGCTCCCACGTGGGGCGACAACTCCCCCAAGTATGAGCTGGAATATGTGAGCCCCAATCTCTGGAAGCTCAACATCGGCGACATCCGCACGTACTACGGCATCACCAACCCCGCCGAGACCATCAAGAAGCTGGCCTTCGTCTTCCGCAACGCCAACAACTCCAAGGAAGGCAAGACCAAGGACGGGGGCGACATCTTCGTCGACGTGCTGGCCTCCGGCCTGCAGGTGGCCCTGGAGTATGACCTGGACGGCACCATCATCACCCCCGAGACCGCAACCGTCACCTTCAAGGTGGGCTCCACCATGCCTGCCGACCTGAGCCTGAGCATCAACGGCAAGGTCGTGGCCGAGGCTGCCGGAGCCACTCTCCTGGAGTCGGAATACACCTTCACCGAGGCCGGCAACTACCGTGTCTACGGCATCGCCCGCGCCGACGGCAAGACCAAGGAGCAGAGCGTGCTGCTCTGCTACACCACCCCCTCCGAGCAGCGCGAATATCCCGGCGGCGGCGAGCCGCAGATGGGCGCCGTGCGACAGCCCAACGGCGACGTGATCTTCTGTCTGGCCGCCCCCGAGAAGCACAGCGTGATGCTCGTCGGATCCTGGGAGGACTATGAGGTCAAGGACGAGAACACGATGTACTATTGCGACTACAACGGTTTCCGCTACTTCTGGAAGCAGGTCAGCGGCCTTGACGACACGTCGATGTACATGTACTAC
>CAZHCM010000173.1:0-3644 GCA_964531005.1 uncultured Sangeribacter sp.
GCACGTTCTTGACAGCCTCCTTGGCGGTGGGCATCGGGGTGACGATGGTCTCCTTTGTGCCGTCGGGGCGCTTGAACTTCAGGAAGGAGTCGGGCAGGCCGATCTTCTCCACTCCGCCTTCGGCGAGCACCTGCTTGGTGTCGCTGTCGATGAGTTTGTATTTCACACTGCTGGAGCCGCAGTTGAGCACTAAGATCTTCATTTCGATAGGATTGTTATGATGGGGCCGGCCATGCGGGCGCCACATGGGGCCGCATGGCCGGGGGATTGCTGTTTAGAGACCCTTCTCGCCGATGGCCTGGTTGCAGGTGACGATGATGGTGTTGATGATATCCTCGACGGTGGCGCCGCGCGAGAGGTCGTTGACGGGGGCGCCGAGACCCTGCAGGATGGGGCCGACGGCTCCGGCGCCCGAGAGGCGCTGCACGAGCTTATAGGCGATGTTGCCGGTCTCGAGCGAGGGGAAGATGAGGGTGTTGGCGTGTCCGGCCACGGGGCTGCCGGGAGCCTTCTGCGCGCCTACGGAGGGCACGATGGCGGCGTCGCTCTGCAGCTCGCCGTCGACCTTGAGGTCCGGGTCGAGGTCATGCACCATCTCGGCGGCTATGCGCACCTTGTCGACGCGCTCGTGGCTTGCGCTGCCCTTGGTGGAGAAGGAGAGCATGGCCACGACGGGGTCCAGGCCTGCGATGTCCTTGGTGGTCTTGGCGGTGGCGATGGCGATCTGGGCCAGCTCCTCGCTTGTGGGGTCGGGCACGACGGCGCAGTCGGCGAAGACGAGCATCCCCTGGTCGCCATACTGGCACCCCTCGGGCAGGAGCATGATGAAGGCTCCGCTCACGACTGAGATGCCGGGCTTTGTCTTGAGCACCTGGAAGGCGGCGCGCAGCACGCTCGATGTGGGGCTCAGGGCGCCGGCCACCATGCAGTCGGCATCGCCGGCCTTGATCATCAGGCACCCCAGATAGAGGGGGTTCTTGACCTGGTAGCGGGCATCCTCCATGGTCATGCCCTTCTTCTTGCGCAGCTCGCAGAGCAGCTCGGCATATTTCTCGGTAAACGACTTGTCGTCGCCGTCGACGATGGTGGCCTTGCCGATGTTGGAGAGGCCAAGCTCCTCGGCCTTGGCCAGGATCTCCTCCTTCTTGCCGATGAAGGTGATGTCGGCTATCTTCTCGGCGAGGATGTGGTCGGCGGCGCGAAGTGTGCGCGGTTCGGTGGATTCAGGCAGCACAAGGCGCTGGGGGTGTTCCTGCGCCTTGGCGGTTAGACGTTCAAACAGTGTCATGATATTATCTTTAATGGGGCCGGGCGCGAGGGGCGTGCGGCCGGTTATGGTGCAAAGTTAATCAATACTTGCCAAACGGCGAGGCGCAGAGTGTCAAAAAGTGAAAAAATTTTGCTAATTTTGCACTCCGTGCGGGTCGCCACCGCTCCCGCCGCCCGAAAGCCGTTATGATAAAGCGTCTGCATCTGTTTGTGCTCAAGAGCTTCCTGCCCCTGTTCGCGATGACATTCTTCATCGTGCTCTTCATCGTGCTCATGCAGTTTCTCTGGAAATACATCGACGACCTGGTGGGCAAGGGGCTCTCGCTCGGGGTGCTGGGGGAGCTCTTCTTCTACGCTGCCGTCTCGATGGTGCCCATGGCGCTGCCGCTGGCCATCCTTCTGGCGAGCCTGATGACATTCGGCAACTTCGGCGAGAAATTCGAGCTCACGGCCATGAAGGCCTCCGGCATATCGCTGCTCAGGGTGATGGCCCCGCTCATCGTGCTCATATCGGGCGTGGCCGTCGGGGCCTTCTTCTTCCAGAACGACATCCTGCCCAAGGCGCAGGTCAAGATGTGGACCCTCCTCTTCTCCATGCGCCAGAAATCGCCGGAGCTGGAGATCCCCGAGGGGGTCTTCTACGACCAGATACCGGGCTACAACCTCTACGTCGAGCACAAGGACCGCGACAACGGGATGCTCCACGACGTGATGATATACGACGTCAGCCGAGGCGGCGACAACTCCACCATCCTCCTGGCCGACTCGGCACGGATGGCCATGACGGCGGGCAACACCCACCTGTACCTGCATCTGTGGACCGGAGAGCAGTTTGAGAACCTGCGCGACCAGCAGGCGGCCTCCGCCGCGGGCAACGTCCCCTTCCGCCGCGAATCGTTTGCCGACAAGGAGATCCTCATACCCTTCGACGCCAACTTCAACCGCATGAACGAGGACGGCATGCGCAAGCAGTATGTCGGCAAGAACATCGCCGAGCTGCGCCACACCATCGACTCCGTGAGCCGCAAGGTCGACTCCGTGGGGCGCGTCTACAGCCAGGAGCTGGTCCAGACCGCCTCCCCCCTCCTGCCGGGAGGGGCCACCGTGGGCGCCTCTTCCGTGCGCCATCGCTCCGCGCCCGGGCTTGACGGCGGCTCCGCCCGGGCCTCCGGGGAGCCCATGCAAAGCCGGGGAGGAAACGAAAGAGTGGCAGGAGCGGCCACGCAAAGCCGGGCGGGAAGCGGGCATGGGGCAAGCGCGCCCAAAGATGAGGCCAAGGCAGCGCCCATCGACATCGACTCGCTCGTGCGCACGCTTCCTGCCGAGGGTAGGGCAAGCGTGATGGCCGGGGCGCTGAGGGTGTCGCGCGCCCATCAGTCGGACCTGCAGTTCCGCATGGCCACCGTCAGCGAAGACAAGCGCAACATCCGCCGCCACGAGATAGAGCTGATCAAGAAATTCACCCTCTCCGTGGCCTGCCTGATCTTCTTCTTCATCGGCGCACCCCTGGGAGCCATCATCCGCAAGGGGGGCCTGGGGACGCCGCTGGTGATCTCGGTGCTCCTCTTCCTCTTCTACTACATCATCGACAACACCGGCTACAAGATGGCCCGCGACGGCCGCTGGGACGTCTACATAGGCATGTGGCTGTCGACCGCCGTGCTCTTCCCCTTGGGAGTCTACGTCACATGGAAGGCAATGAACGACTCGGCCGTATTCGACAAGGACGTCTACGTGCGCCTGCTTGACCGCCTGACGGGACGCCGCCATCCCCGCTCGGTGGCCTACAAGGAGGTCATCATGCGCGACATCTCCCTGCGCGAGGCCCACAGGATGGTGCAGCAGCTGTGGAGCGACGCCTCCCGCCTGGAGAAGAGCCTCTCCGCTCCGATGGGCTACCTGCGGTGGTGCCTGACAGGGATGGACGCCCGGAGGGTGAGGGAGCTGGGTGCGGAAATCGACGAGACCATCGAGTACCTGCTCGACTGCCGCGACTCGCAGGTGGTCAGGCAGCTTGAGAAGTTTCCCGTGCTGCGCTCGCTATGGCTCTACCGACCCTCGCTGGGGCGCCGCTGGGTGGGCTGGGTGCTGGCCCTCTGCCTCCCGGTGACGGTGCCCCTCTATCTGGCCGCCATGCGTGAGAGGGGAATCCTGCTGGCAGACCTGAAGCGCGTCTGCACCACTTGCAAGCGCATCGACACCGACCTCTGACACTGCCCCGGAGGGCGTGACTATCCATGCCCCAGACATCCAGAAACATAGGAAAACATAAAACGGCCACTCTCACGAGCAGCCGTTTCGAGACGCTGAATCGCGTCGCGTTTTTGTCATAAACTTAATAAACAAAAATCTATCTTCTTTCAGTGATGTTAACA
>CAZHCM010000174.1:0-3550 GCA_964531005.1 uncultured Sangeribacter sp.
TGACCCGCAAGATCACTCTCGCCGCAGCACGTATCGCCCAGGGCAAGCAGGAGAAACTATATCTTGGCAATCTATCCAGCCTTCGGGACTGGGGGTACGCCAAGGACTACGTGGAGTGCATGTGGCTTATTCTCCAGCAGCCCAAGCCCGATGACTACGTGATCGCCACCGGCGAACAGCACTCGGTGCGTGAATTCTGCGAACTCGCCTTCCGACGCGCCGGCATCGAGCTGCGCTGGGAAGGAGAGGGGGAGAACGAAAAGGGTATCGACGTTAAGACGGGTAAGATATTGGTGGAGGTCTCCCCCGACTTCTATCGTCCGACCGACGTGGTCAACCTTTGGGGCGATCCTTCCAAGGCACGAAAAGAGCTGGGATGGGATCCCTCGAAGAAGACATCCTTCGAGGAGCTGGTCAACATCATGGTGGACGCAGACATGGCCAAGGTTGCGGTCGAGCGTGCAGGCGAGCATGTCCGGCTCAATCTTGAAGAGTACCTTGAGAAGGGGATAGTGAAGTGAAGGAGGAAGCCATGGAGAAGAATAGCAAGATCTATGTGGCCGGCCACCGCGGGATGGTGGGCTCGGCCATTGTGCGAGAACTGCACCGTCAAGGATACGACAACATCGTCACCCGGACACACGCCGAGCTCGACCTAACGGACCAGAAGGCCGTCCAAGCCTTCTTCGAGGAGGAGCGACCAGAGTACGTTTTCTTGGCAGCCGCAAAGGTTGGAGGCATAATCGCGAATTCCAAGGCTCCGGCCGACTTCATGTACGACAACATGATGCTTGAGATGAACGTCATTCATTCGGCGTGGAAGTCGGGTGTGAAGAAACTGGAGTTTCTCGGTTCCTCGTGCATCTATCCTCGCCTGGCGCCGCAGCCCATGCCTGAGTCGTGCCTACTGACCTCTTCGCTTGAGCAGACCAACGAGGCCTACGCCTTGGCCAAGATCAGCGGACTGAAGTACTGCGAATACCTCAACCGCCAGTATGGCACCGACTATATATCCGTGATGCCCACCAACCTCTATGGCCCTAACGACAACTACCATCCGGAGCACTCGCATGTGCTCCCGGCCCTCATCCGACGTTTCCACGAGGCGAAGCTGGCGGGCGCCGAGTCGGTGGTCTGCTGGGGCGACGGGTCTCCGTTGCGTGAGTTCCTTTACGTCGACGACCTGGCCAACCTGTGCGTCTTCCTGATGAACAATTATTCAGGCAACGAGACCGTCAATGCCGGCACCGGAAAGGAACTCTCCATCAAAGAGCTAACCGAAGTGGTGGCACGCACCGTCGGCTACGAGGGGCGCATCGAGTGGGACACCACACGACCCAATGGCACACCCCGCAAGCTCCTTGACGTATCCAAGGCCACCGGCCTGGGGTGGACCTATAAGGTGGAGCTTGAGGAGGGCGTCAAGCTGGCATATGACGATTTCCTGCACAACCCCATGCGTGCCGAGAGATGAAGATCATACTTCTTTCCGGAGGCTCCGGCAAGCGTCTCTGGCCGCTTAGCAACGATGCGCGTTCAAAGCAGTTTCTGCGCGTGCTCCGCGACCCGGAGGGGCGCAAGGAGTCGATGATACAGCGCGTGGTGCGTCAGATACGTCGCGCGCATCTTACTGACGAGATCATAGTCGCCACAGGCCATTCTCAGCGCGATGCTGTTGAGGTGCAGATCGACGGCAAACTTTCTGTGGTCACCGAGCCTATGCGTCGGGACACTTTCCCGGCCATAGCATTGGCATGCACCTATCTCAAATCCCAAGGCGTGCCGGACGATGAGCCTGTTATTGTCATGCCCTGCGACACCTACACCGAGGATTGGTATTTCCACGTGCTCGGCAGCATGGCCAAGGCTGCGGAAGACGACAATGCCGACCTTGTCCTGATGGGAATACACCCGACCTATCCATCCTCCAAGTACGGCTACATAATGCCGGCAAGAAAACCGGCTGAGGCCGAGGCCGTGCCGGTAAGGCAGTTCATCGAGAAGCCCGACGTCCCCCTGGCGGAACGGCTGATAGCCAATGGTGCCTTGTGGAACGGCGGTGTCTTCGCTTTCCGTCTTGGCAAGATTACGGAGAACATCGACAAGTACGTCCCGGGTGTCGGATTCGAGGAATTGCGGGAGCGCTATTCAGAACTTCCCCGCATCAGCTTCGACTACGAAGTGGTTGAGAAGGCCAAGTCGGTGGCCGTGGTGCCCTACGACGGCGATTGGCGCGACCTCGGCACCTGGAACACCCTGACCGACGAGCTGCGCGAGAAGGCCAATGGCAATGTCATATTGGAAAACTGCGACAACACCTATGTGCTGAACGAGCTCGGCATGCCGATCGTCTGCATAGGCGCCGACAATCTCGTGGTGGCAGCCTCGCCTGACGGCATCCTGGTCTCCGACCGCAAGCAGTGCGAGAATCTCAAGCATCTCGTCGACGGCCTCAACCGACGTCCGATGTACGAGGAACGCCGCTGGGGCGAGTATCGCGTGATCGACACGGTGGAGTTTGACGACGGCTTTTGCGCCCTCACCAAGCAGCTCACCCTGAAGCCGGGCGCCTGCCTGAGTTATCAGCGTCACACATACCGCGAGGAGGTTTGGACGTTTATCGATGGGGAGGGGGAGATAGTCCTTGACGGCGAACGTCGTCCTGTGAGGCGAGGTGATGTTATCAGGATATCCAAAGGGCAATGGCACACGCTACGCGCCGATACGCGCCTCACATTCATCGAGGTCCAGGAAGGATCCAACCTCGTCGAAGAGGATATAGAGCGACAGGAATATCAATGGTAAAAAGAATGGGCGCGATTTCCGCGCCCATTCTTTTATTTTAGACCGTTCTTTTATTTTAGATTGTCGACTTCGGCGAGCCATAGACGCGACAAGGCGTCGGATGGCATCCGCCAGTCGCCACGGGGGGAGAGGCAGACGCTTCCTACCTTCGGTCCATCGGGCATGCAGGAGCGCTTGAACTGCTGCGAGAAGAAGCGGCGGTAGAAGTTGCGTAGCCATTTCAGAAGCGTCTCCCGGTCATAGGTGTCGGCAAAAGCCTTCTGGGCAAGCATAAACACCTTCGCAGGCGACGATCCGTGGCGCAGCGTGTGGTAGAGGAAGAAGTCATGTAGTTCATAAGGACCTACCAGATCCTCAGTCTTCTGCTCGATGTCGTCGCGGCCATCTGAGGCCGGGATGAGCTCCGGGCTGATCGGCGTGTCGATGATGTCCCGAAGCACGCGCGCCTCCTCCTCCGGAGCATGTGAGGCGAACCACTCCACCAAGTGGCGTACCAGAGTCTTCGGGATGCTGCTGTTGACGGCATACATCGACATGTGGTCGCCGTTGTATGTGCACCATCCGAGGGCCAGTTCCGACAGGTCGCCCGTGCCGAGCACCATGCCGCCATGCTTGTTGGACAGGTCCATCAGTATCTGCGTGCGTTCGCGTGCCTGGCCGTTCTCATACGTGGCGTCGTGCACTTCCATCGACTGGTCGATGTCCTTGAAATGCTGCGTGACCGAAGGGCCGATGGGTATCTCCA
>CAZHCM010000175.1:0-3547 GCA_964531005.1 uncultured Sangeribacter sp.
AGGTGATCGCTGAGCTTGAGAAGCTCGGCCGCCCCGACATCCTCGTGACTGCCGGCGGCGTGATCCCGGCCCAGGACTACGACTTCCTCTACAAGGCAGGCGTGGCCGCCATCTTCGGTCCCGGCACCCGCATCCCGAAGAGCGCCATCGAGATGATCCGCATCCTCAACGAGGACCGCGCCCAGGCGTAATCCTTGCTTGATCAGCAATACAGGAGCGGTCACCTGACGGTGGCCGCTCTTGCCAGTAGGATGAGCCGAGACCCGCGAGGGGAGCGGCGATTCGTCCTGTAAACTCACAACATTCAATGTAGCAACGAATCATATGGAAAAGAAATATCATGACCCCGCCGCTTTCTCGCAGGCGGTGCTCGACATACTGAAGGAATACCTCGCCAACGAGGAGGCCTATGGCGACAACCCCCAGCTTGAGGTGAAGCTCCCGTCGCTGGAGCTGGCGCTCGTGGCCGACGACGACGATGCCGTCGACGAGGAGCACGCCGACTACTACCCGGTGCTCGACCTCATCAGCATGGACACCGTCAACCCCGGCCAGTGGCAGGCCGACGCCGAGGCTGTGGAGGACCTTACCGGAGAATATTTCGCCTGATATGCTGGTCAGCGAACCCGGCTCCCAGGAGCGCACGAGGCGCGCCAGGGAGCAGACGCCGCGCCGGCAGGAGGAGGCTGAGGCGGAACCCCTCTATGTGCTGCCTGAGGACGAGGCTCCGCAGCCGGCCCCCGAGAGCGAGGCGCCCGACGGCGCCCACAAGAAAAGCCCCTTTAAGGTGATGCTCGACATCATGGCAGGCCCCGTGCAGGGATGGAAGACCATGCGCCGGCAGCGCTACACGCCGCAGGAAGTCCTCTCACGTCTCCTCTATCCGCTGACGGCGGGAGCCGCCGCCTCCCAGCTTGCCAACCTCTTCTATGATGCCAACGCATCGATTGCGGGGGTGGTGATCGGGGCGGTGGTGACTTTCATCGCCTTCTTCTTCGGCTACTTCACGGTCGTGGGAGTGGCACGCTCACTGATGCGCAAGGACAGCGGCGAATGGGTAGAGACCCCCTTTGGCAAGGAATACGTGGCGTTCTCGATGTCCACCCTTGCACTTTTCACAATCTTTCTCACCCTTCTGCCGATGCTGGAGCCGGTGATAGTGTTCCTGCCGCTGTGGACCATCTACATCGTTTGCCGGGGAGTGCGCTTCCTGCGAGTGCCCTCTGACGGAGAGACGCGTGTCAGCATCATAATGAGCGTGCTGATCGTAGGCACGCCGATGGCCTATTGGTGGCTCTTCAGCAAGATTCTCACCTTGTAATTACTTTGCACGGTAAATCCATTGCACGAAAAAATGAAAGCAAGTCAAGTCAACATAAAGAACCGTCGCGCGACGTTCGACTATGAGATAGGCGACACCTATACCGCCGGACTGGTGCTGACCGGCACCGAGATCAAGTCGATACGCGCCGGAAAGGCCTCCCTGGCCGACAGCTATTGCCTGATCGACAATGGCGAGGTGTGGGTCAAGGGGATGCACGTGGCCGAGTATTTCTACGGGTCGTACAACAACCACGCGACCCGCCGCGACCGCAAGCTCCTGCTCTCCAAGAAGGAGATCGCAAAACTGGCCAAGGCAGCCGACGACCCTGGCTACACCATCATCCCCCTGCGCATATTCATCAACGACCGGGGCTATGCTAAGCTGGTCATCGGCGTGGCCCGGGGCAAGAAGCAGTATGACAAGCGGCAGTCGATACGCGAGCGCGACGACAAGCGCATGCTCGACCGCATGATGAAGAAGTGACCACCGTGATGAGGGAACTCGAACTTCTGTCACCGGCCGCCGACGCCGCCATCGCCATCCAGGCCATCCTGCATGGCGCCGACGCGGTGTATATGGGCGGTCCGAGCCATGGCGCGCGCCGCAAGGCCTCCAACTCCATCGAAGACATCAAAAGGGTTGTGGACTTCGCCCACGTCTACCGTGCCCGGGTATATGTCACAGTCAACACACTCGTTAAGGACGAGGAGCTGCCCGCAGTGCAGGCCCTGATATGGGACCTGTACCGCATCGGCGTGGACGCCATCATAGTGCAGGACATTGGTCTGCTTCGGCTCGACCTGCCACCCATCGCCCTTCATGCCAGCACGCAGTGCGACACGCGCACCGTCGAGAAAGCCCGCTTCCTTGAGGAGGTCGGCTTTTCGCAGATTGTACTCGCCCGCGAGCTCACGCTGGAGGAGATAGGGGAGATCTGCCGGGCTGTCACGGTGCCGGTGGAGTGTTTTGTGCACGGGGCTTTATGTGTCAGCTACTCTGGACGGTGCCAGGCGAGCCAGGCATGTTTCGGCCGTAGCGCCAACCGTGGAGAGTGCGCCCAGATATGCCGTCTGCCTTTCACACTGACCGACGGCGACGGCAAGGTCATAGCCAGTGACCGCCATCTGCTCTCGCTGCGCGACTTCAACGCCTCGGCCCTCATCCCGGCCATGGCAGAGGCGGGGGTGCGGAGTTTCAAGATCGAGGGGCGTCTGAAGGATGCGGCCTACGTCAAGAATGTCACTGCCGCCTACTCGCGCATACTCGATGCCTTCATCGCCGCTCATCCCGGGGAGTATTGCCGCAGCTCGTTCGGACGCAGCGAGGTGGCTTTCGAGCCTGCGCTGGCCAAGAGTTTCAATCGCGGCTTCACCACTTACTTCCTGGAGTCGCGGCGCCCTGCCGCCATCTCCCAGCCCTCGACCCCCAAGTCGATGGGGGAGGTCATCAAGGATGTAGGGGAGCTACACAATGGCGACGGCATCAGCTACTTCGACGAGCAGGGAGTCTACCAGGGAGTGATGGTCAATGGTGTGCGCGACGGCCGCATCATCGGGTCGCGCCCCTTCACCCTCCCGCGCGGAGCGAAGATCCACCGTACGTTTGACCGTGAATTTAGCACCCGTCTGGCCAAGGACACGGCGGTGCGCAAGCTGCGCGTAGACATCTCGATTGACGAGACGGGGGTAAGCGCCCGTGACGAGCGGGGCGTCTCTGCACGTGTGAGCCTCGACGGCGACCGCGACGTCGCACGGCGTCCTATGGAGCCGCGCGGCATATTCGAAAAGCTCGGCAACACGCCATATCGGTTGGGGGAGTTTGAGAATCGTCTCGACCCGGCGACTTTCATCCCGGCATCACAACTGACCGAAGTGCGCCGCCGCCTCATCGAGGCCCTTGACACGGCGGCGCGTGCGACCTACCGTTTCGACATTCGACGCGAGGAGAATAGGGGATATCCATATCCTGACCGACACCTTATCAGCAGCGACAACGTGGCCAACGCCAAGGCGCGGGAGTTTTATCTCGATCACGGTGTGGAGCGCATGGCCAAGGCCCTGGAGGCCGGGGGTAAAGCCCTCTCCGGCGACACGGTCATGGTCACCCGCCACTGCATCCTGCGCGAGCTCGGTGCCTGCCGGCGCCGCAGCGGTGCCAAGCGCCTTCGTGAGCCCCTGACGCTGACCTCGGCCAATCTCCGCTTCGGCCTCGACTTCGACTGCG
>CAZHCM010000176.1:0-3532 GCA_964531005.1 uncultured Sangeribacter sp.
CGCTCGGCAACTCCCCCGACCCCATCGAGCTCATCGACAAGTTTGGCGCCGACGGCGTGCGCATGGGCCTCATGCTCGCCGCCCCGGCAGGCCACGACATCATGTATGACGACGCGCTGGTGGAGCAGGGGCGCAATTTCTGCAACAAGATCTGGAACGCCTTCCGCCTCGTCAAGGGATGGCAGGTGGCTGACGCCGAGCAGCCCGAGGCATCACGCCTGGCCGTCGAGTGGTTTGACGCCCGCCTGGCCGCCACGCTCGCAGAGATGGAAGACCTCATGGGCAAGTTCCGCATCTCGGAGGCCCTGATGGCCGTCTACAAGCTCTTCTGGGACGAGTTCTCCTCCTGGTATCTCGAGATCGTGAAGCCGGCCTACGGCTCCCCGCTCGACCGCAAGACCTACGACGCGACCCTCAACTTCTTCGACACCCTGCTTAAGATGCTCCATCCCTTCATGCCCTTCATCACCGAGGAGCTTTGGCAGCATCTCTACGACCGCAAGGATGGCGAAAGCATCATGTATGCCCGCCTCCCAGAGGCTTCGGAGTATGACGACAAGGTGCTCTCCCGCTTCGAGCACCTGAAGGACGTCGTGGCCGGCATCCGCACCATCCGCAAGCAGCGCCAGATACCGCAGCGCGACCCCCTGACACTCCATGTCAAGGGTGCGCACGACGCCACCCTTGACGCCATCATCACCAAGATGGGGGGCATCGAGAGCATCGAGGCTGTCACGGAGAAGTCGCCCACTGCGGCATCCTTCATCGCCGGCGCCGTGGAGTATGCCATCCCCCTGGAGGGCAGCATCGACGTCGAGGCCGAGATAGCCAAGCTGGAGGCCGACCTCAAGCGATACACCGGCTTCCTGGCCGGAGTGGAGAAGAAGCTCGCCAACGAGCGTTTCGTATCTTCGGCTCCGGAGTCTGTCGTGGCCCTTGAGCGCAAGAAGAAGGCCGACGCCACCGAGAAGATCGCGGCCATCAACTCCGCCCTGGCTGCCCTGCGCAAGTAATACCCCCGCGAGTCTCACCCCTCGCGGAAAAATCTGAATCTGAAGTGAAGAAATTCATAATCATCATAGCGGCGCTGCTCTCTTGGGCGGCGCTTGCCTTTGCTACAGACTCCCCGAAGCGCGAGTTTCGGGGCGCCTGGCTCCATGTCATCGGACAGTCGCAGTACCAAGGCATGACTCCCGAGCAATGCCGCAAGTACATATCCCGGCAGCTCGACCGCCTGCAGGAGGCCGGCTGCAACGCCGTCATCTTCCAGGTGCGCCCCACGGCCGACGCGATGTATGAATCGGAGCTGGAGCCGTGGTCGACCTGGCTCACCGGGCGCCGTGGCAAGGCTCCCTCGCCGATGTGGGACCCCATGGAATACACCATCCGCGAGGCGCACGAGAGGGGGATGGAGTTTCATGCCTGGCTCAACCCCTACCGCGTCACCTCCAACCCGAAGGAGACCCTTCCCGTGGACCACATGTCGCGCAAGCATCCGGAGAGGTTCGTGAAATTCAACGGGCAGACATTCTTCGACCCTGCATATCCCGAAAACCGCGACTTCATCTGCCAGGTGGTAGAGGACATCACCAAGCGCTACGACGTGGACGCCATCCATATCGACGACTATTTCTACCCCTACCCTGCGAACGGCAAGAAGTTCAATGCCGACGACCTGAGCTACGACAAGTTCGGGGGCGACATGTCGCGCAACGACTGGCGCCGCCACAACGTCGACCTCCTCATCGAGCAGCTCCACTCCACCATCAAGAAGACCAAGCCCTGGGTGCGCTTCGGGGTGTCGCCTTTCGGAATCTGGCGCAACAAGTCGTCCGACCCCCGAGGCTCGGCCTCCAACGGCCTCCAGAACTATGACGACCTCTATGCCGACGTGCTCCTCTGGGCCGACAAGGGATGGATCGACTATCTCGCCCCGCAGCTCTACTGGAGCCTCGACCTGAAGGTGGCCCCCAGCCGCTCGCTGGCCAAGTGGTGGAACGACGCCATCACCAACCCCAACGTGCAGCTCTACATCGGCCAGGACACCAAGCGCACGATGGACTCCGCCGACCCCAAGGCCCACCGCCCCAACGAGCTCTATACCAAAATCAAGCTCTCGCGAGACCTCCCCAACGTGGACGGCAACGTATGGTGGCACGGCTACTGGGTGACCGACAACTACAAGGGGGTGCTCGACTCCCTCTCCCTCAACTACCAGAGCGTCCCAGCCCTGCCTCCCGCCTTCGGCGACCGCTCGAAGCATCCCGACTCCCCCCACAACCCCCGCCTGGTGAAGAAGGCCGACGGCATGTATGTGGAGTATGACGCCCCCCACGGCGCCAAGGACCACCGCAAGGGGCATGAGACGGACGCCGTGCGATTCGTGGTCTACAGTTTCTTCCCCGACGAGGAGATGGACATAAACGATCCGGAGACTATCGTGGCCGTGACGCCGCATACCTCGGTGCGCGTGGCCGACACGGAGGCAGAGACCGAGGGGATGAGGTATGCCGTCACGTCGCTCGACCGCATGAACCGCGAGTCGGGGGCCTCAATGGTCAAGAAATGACAAGGCCAAGGACAGAAAAAAGCATGAATCCGAGATGAGCAAGGCGAAACTGAAAAAGACTCTCGCGGCAATGCCCGCCTCCGAGATAGCGGAACTGGTGCTCGAGCTGTACGAGGCACGCAAGGAAGCCAAGGAGTATCTGGAATTCTGGCTGGAGCCGGACACGCCCAAGGCCCTGGAAAAGGCGCGCAAGATGGTCGAGAAAGTGTTCTACACCTCGGTGGACCGTCCGCGGAAACGCCCTTCGCTGACCGACCTCAACCGCATTGCGCGCGATTTCACCTCTCAGGTGTTCGACCGCGAGGCGGTGGCCGACCTGCTGCTCTACATAGCGGAAATGCAGTGCAAATGGCTCGAAGGGAGATGGCGACGCCTCTCCTACCGGTCAAGCATCAAGAAAAACGTAGACACCGCCGCCGTCTACATCGACCAGGCATATCCACCCGAAGACACCTTCGGGGAGGCCGAGGGGTTCAGGCTCCGCCTCGAAAGGGTGCGGGAGCGCGCCGCATCTCTGTATCATTATTCGCCGTGGTGAACATCCCCCTTGGCCGATTCGCAAACTTTTGCTAAATTTGCACTTCAAACCGAGTAATAATCTGAAAAGAATGGAAAACGACGACAAGAAGAAAATCGTGGTCTCCGGCATCCGCTCCACGGGCAATCTTCATCTGGGCAACTATTTCGGCGCCCTCCAGAAGTTTGTCAAGATGCAAGACGACTTCGACACCCGATATTTCATAGCCGACCTTCACGCCCTGACCACCAATCCCGACCCGAAGGCGCTCCACGAGAGCGTGAAGAGCGTGCTGGCCGAATACATCGCCGCGGGCCTCGACCCCGAGAAGAACACCATCTACGTGCAGAGCGACGTCCCGGAGATTTCGGAAATGTACCTGCTGCTCAACATGCACGTGGGCATCGGCGAGCTGATGCGCACCGCCTCCTTCAAGGACAAGGCCC
>CAZHCM010000177.1:0-3456 GCA_964531005.1 uncultured Sangeribacter sp.
TGAAGTTGATCGACGGGTCGTCGAAGATGGCGTCGCGGTCGTCGGTAAACTCCACGTCGTCGGCATCGCGGTGCTTCGAGATGTCGCGCACGCAGACGCGGGCTATCTCCACCTGGTCCGAGGGGATGGCCTTCAGCAGGTCGTAGAGTCCGCGCCCCACGGTGCCGAAGCCGAAGAGGCCGATGCGGAGCATTTTCTTATTTCGGTTGTTGGTCATGATTGCTTGAAGAAGTTTTGGATGAGGGTGTCAAGTTTTTCGTGCTCTATCAGGAAGCCGTCGTGGGCGAATTCCGACTCTATCTCGGCGTACCGCGCCCCCGGGATGAGGGTGCGCATGTCCTGGTGGTCGCAGGGAGGGAAGACGAGGTCGGAGGTTATGGCGATGACCAGGCATTTGGCCTTGATGCCCGCAAGCACTTCGGCACGCGGGGCGCGTCCGCGCTCGATGTCGTGCGAGTCGACCGCGCTGCAGAGGCGATGATAGGAGTAGGCGTTGAAACGCTCTATCAGTTTCTTGCCCTGGTGTCGCTGGTAGGAATGGACGCGGCGGGGGAAAATTTCCGTGCGTGGCTCCGAATCGGGCTGGGTGAGGTCATAGGCGGTGCGTCCGCGATAGGACATGAGCCCTATGGCGCGTGCCACCCCCATTCCGGCCGCTCCGGCATCGGGGCGGTCCTGGCCATAGGTCTGGTCGGCTTCAATGGCCATGCGCATGGTCTCGTTGAAGGCAGCCTGCCAGGGGCGCGTGTGGCTGCCTGTGGCTATGAGCACGGCACGCTCCGCGAAGTCCGGATCCGTGGCCAGCCATTCGATGGCCTGGTAGCCTCCCATCGAGCTGCCGATGAGCGCATAGGCGTGGTCGATGCCGAGATGCCGGGCCAGGAGGCGGTGGCAGGCCACCATGTCGCGGATGGTCATGCGCGGAAAGGAGTCGTACCACGGGCTTCCGGTCCGGGGATTGACCGACAGGGGCCCCGTGGTGCCGTAGCAGGAGCCGAGTACGTTGGCGCAGACGATGAAATACTTGTCCGGGTCAAGAAACTTCCCGCTCTCCACCGTGTGGGGCCACCATTCGGCCACGTCGCTGTCGGCCGTCAATGCGTGGAGCACCCATATGACGTTGGAGGCATCCTCGTTGAGGGTGCCGTAGGTGTGGTAGGCGATGTCGACGCCGGGCAATATGGAGCCATCCTCAAGCGTCAAAGGCGCCTGATGGCTGTAAACCTTAAGATTTTCCTTCATATTCACCTGCAAAATTACTCATCTTCCGGCAAATATCCAAATCTGGCCCCAATCAAGCCGATTCAGGCTAAGAAGCCTGATTAAGCCTGATTGGGCTCCTTATCTTGGGAGGGCTTGCCAGACCTTGTCGGTGGCGCCGAGCTGGTCGGCGATGTATTCGCCGGCCCAGCGGCCGCGCTTGAGCCGCTCCACGCGGTCGTGGAGCAGGCGAGATGCCTGCCGGGAGAAACTCTCCGCGCTCGACACTTCAAGGCCCCCGCCGAGGGCCTTGAGGTCCTGGGCTTCCACAAACTTCCGGTTCTCGGGCCCGAACATCACCGGGATGCCGTAGACGGCCGCCTCGTTGAGGTTGTGGATGCTCACCCCGAACCCTCCGCCGACGTAGGCCACGTCGGCGTATCCGTAGGCCGACGCCAACAGCCCGAAACAGTCCAGGACGAGCACCTGGGCATCGTCGGCCGCCGCCGGCTCCTTCTCCGTCTCGCTCAGAAGCACCACCTTCCCCTTGAAACGGGCCTTCAGCTTCTCAAGGCGACGGGCGTCAAACTCGTGGGGGGCGATGACCACCTTCACGTCCGGATGCTCATCGACCCAAGGGGCGTACACGTCCTCGTCGGCTGGCCAACTGCTGCCGGCCATGAGCACAAACTCCGACTCCGGGCGCGACTCGCGCGAACCGCAGAAACGCTCAAGCTGAGGTATGGGCTTGCAGCCGCGCATGATGTCTGTCACGCGGTCGAAGCGGGTGTCTCCCGCCACGGTGACATCCCTTATCCCATGCTCCTCCAAGAGGCGACGGCTCTCTTCGGTCTGCACGAAGATGCGGGTGAAGAGGCGCAGCCAGTTGAGGTAGAACTTTCCCCAGGGCTTGAAGAAGGCCTGTTCGGGACGGAAGAGGGCGCTGATCAGATAGGTCGGTATGTCGAGGCGGCGAAGTTCGCGGAGGTAGTTGCGCCAGAACTCGTATTTGACGAAGACCGCCCACTCCGGGCGCAATGTCTCCACGAAACGGCGCGCAGCGCGCGGGGTGTCGAAAGGGAGGTAGAGCACTGCGTCGGCATGTTTGTAGTCGGCGCGCACCTCATATCCGGAGGGTGAGAAGAAGGTCAGGCATACGCGCAGCTCGGGTCGTTCGCGCTTCAGGCGCTCGATGAGGGGGCGCCCCTGCTCGAACTCCCCGAGCGAGGCAGCGTGGATCCAGACCCAACGCTCCCCGTCGTGGCGCACGGCGCGCAGGCGGCGCATCGTCTCCCTCTGCCCGCGGGTCATCAGCCGGGCCTTGACGTGTCCCAGTCGCCCGGCAAGACGCGCCCCCAGAGCGTAGGCTCCGAGGGCGGTGTTGTAGATTGCTGATTCTATCATCTTGATCAGGATGGGAGGGCCGGCTCAGGCCTCAGGCGCGGGGATGGTGTCGATGGCGCGGCGGATGCGGGCGATGACCTCCTGCTTGGGCATCAGTTCGGTGATGTCGAACATGTGCGGGCCGCGGCAGGAGCCGACGACGGCCAGGCGGAAGGCGTTCATCACGTTGCCCAAGTGATACCCCTTGGAGGCGATCCAGTCGAGCACGATCTTCTCGGCATTGGCCGAGGTCATGTCGTCGATCTCTTCGAGCACTCCGACGAGCTCCTCCATGATGCCGGGCATCTGGGCGCTCCAGCGCTTCTTGACGTCCTTGGGGGCGTATTCCGTGGGAGCCTTGAAGAAGAAGTCGGCCTGGTCCCAGAGCTCGGGCACGAGCTCGACGCGCCCCTTGACCATCCCGACGGCACGGGCCACGTAGTCCTCGTCGAAGCCTTCGACCCCCTTGGCCTCCAGCACGGGCATGAAGAGGCGTGCCAGCTCGTGGTCGTCGGTGGCGGCGATATACTCGTGGTTGAACCAGAGCCCCTTCTTGAAATCGAACTTCGCGCCCGACTTCGAGCAGTGGTCAAACGAGAACTTGTCGATGAGCTCCTGCATCGACATCACTTCGCTGTCGTCGCCCGGGTTCCAGCCGAGGAGAGCCAGGAAGTTGACCACCGCCTCGGGCAGGTACCCCTTCTCGCGGTATCCCGACGACACCTCGCCCGACTTCGGGTCATGCCATTCGAGCGGGAAGACAGGGAAGCCGAGCTTGTCGCCGTCGCGTTTCGACAGCTTGCCGTTGCCCACGGGTTTGAGCAGCAGGGGCAGGTGCACGAACTGCGGCATCGTGTCGGTCCATCCGAAGGC
>CAZHCM010000178.1:0-3401 GCA_964531005.1 uncultured Sangeribacter sp.
CCACGACCTTTTCGTTACGAATGAAATGCTCTACCAACTGAGCTATTGCGGCGTTTGCACTGCAAAGTTAAGCATAATATTTCATCCGGCAAAATCTAAGCCCCTATTTTTTCACCTCAAGCCCAAAAATCCTCTCCTCCACCGCCGCTTTTCCCCCTCCAGTGCATAATCTGCGCCTTTTCCTTTTGCCGCCTCGACTTTTTTCCCTACTTTTGCACCATGTCACCAGAATTTACCCAGTCATTCTTCCTCTCCGCCGGAGAGGTCAACGCGGAGGCCGAGCTCTCCCTCCCCCTGCTCACATCCAAGATCATCGACATCGCCACAGCCCATGCCAATTCACTGGGCATCGGCAACCCCTCCATGGAGGACCGCGGTGCCGGCTGGGTGCTCTCGCGCCTGAGCATCGAGATGGACCGCTTCCCGAAAGTCAACGACACATATTCCCTCACCACCTGGGTCGAGAGCTGGAACCGCCATTTCTCCGTGCGCTGCTTCTGCGTCTCCGACTCCGAAGGCAACCCCCTGGGCTACGCCCGCTCCATCTGGATGGTCATGAACACTCGCACCCGCGAAAACGAAGGCCTCTCCCACCTGCATCTTGACGAATCGCTGATCTCCGCCCGTCCCTGCCCCATCCCCCGCCAGGCCCGACACGAGCACATCGACCCCGACGACGCCAAGGACACCCGCTACACCTTCGCCTACTGCGACATAGACTACTATCGCCACGTCAACACCGTGCGCTACGTCTCCCTGCTCCTCAACTCCTTCACCCTCGAGCAGATGGACGCCACACGCGTGCACCGCCTGGAGCTCTCGTTCCTCCACGAAGCCCGTTACGGCGAAAGCGTGGACATCCGCCGCCGCGACGTAGCTCGCGACGGCGAGGATCTCAGCGAGTTCCTGATAGCCGCACCCGACCGCGAAATCCTCTACGCCCGCATCTTCCGCCGCCTCATATAAGGTTGGAGATGGCGTTGTAGCAAAACCAGCTGTCGAGGTTTTCGAAGAAGAGGGGGCGGGCTGTCACCCCCTCTTTCTGCACGCCCAGGCCGTTGGCGTAGGGGTCCAGGGAGAGGATCTTGTTCAGGGGGATTTTCAGGCTCTTGGCCGGGCAGTGGAAGTAGAGGTGCTTGTCGGTCAGGCACACCATGCCGGTGCCGACGAGCTGCATGTAGGTCGTCTCCACGGGATGGCCGCGGAAGCCGCCGGTGCGGTAATACACCCCCCGGCATATCCTGACACTCACGCCCCGCGTGCGCCCCACAGTCTCGCGGCGCACCTTCTGCTCGCGGAGCGTGACGTCGCGAAAGAGCCACACCAGATGCTCCGTCTTGCTGAGCATGAACGGGAAGGGTGCGCCGACAGTGATGCGCGGCGCGGGGGTGCGCCCGTTGAGGATGTCTTCAAGCACTTTCGACTGCACCACCTTCTCCAGCGACCGCCGGGCGTTGAGTGCCTCCTGCGGAAGCTCCGAAAACTGCATGAACCTTGCCACTGTCCTCTCTTCCGCAGTGTCGATTATGCCGTCGTCGAGATAGCGGTCGATGGCCGCGTCAAACGCCTCGCAATAGACCTTGCGGCACGTCTCCTGCGAGACATGCCCCTCCGAGGCTATGCGCATCAGCTCGTCCCTGCGCCCGTAGAAATCCTCCTTGCGGGCGAAACACCCGGCCAGGACCGCGCGAATCCGCTCCACCCCCTCGTCATGCCTGCGCTCGCATTCTGCATGGCGAGTGCGGAGAAATCCCGCGTCCCGGCCGCAATATCTGCACTTTCCCATGGCCCCGGTCAGTTGTTGACGAGTTGAACGACTATGAGCCGCCCCCCGTCCTTGGTCGAGAGCAATATCTTGCGCCCCTCGGTCAGCTCCACATACTCCCCTATCTTGATCTGGCGCTTCTCGGGCTCCGTGACGTCCCACATGTCGTCCAGCCGGCGGTTGATCAGGATCCAACGCCCGTTATGGAAATGGAAGTCCCCCACCGGCTTCTTGTCTTCGGGCTTGGTGCGCTCGTTGGGGGTCACGAAGCGGTTGACATGCCACATGTAGAGCGACTGCTTGTCGTAGACCATCAGCCGGTGATCCTCGGGCAGGAAGCGTCCGTGCGTGGGCGAGAAGTAAAGGTTGAGCACCGGGAGCTGGCCGTGGTACTCCGTGCCGCAGAAGGGGCATCGGGGCTTGGTGGAGTTGTCGAATACGAACCAATGCGCCTCGCAGTTCTTGTTCTGGCAGGGCTGCATGAGGTCGGTGGTCTTCACCAGCGCCGTCTCCCACTCGTCGGCCGTCGGGCGCTTCGAGGGGTCGTGAAGGCCGTCGATGAAGGCGCGGTCGAAGAGCTTCTTCAGGTAGGGCCCGCAGATGGTGTAGGGGCGCTTGGAGACGTCACCCTGCGGCAGCTCCTTGGGGTCGAGCTGGTCCACCTTCGGGCGATTGCTCTTGTCCGTTGGATGCTCCACGAAGAGGGCCTTGGCTCCCATCGAAAGCTCCTCGTCCCGGGCTGCATCCGTGTCGTGCACCTTGTGGCCGCGCAGGGGATGGCGGTTGAGCAGGTACATGTAGATCAGCACCGCCAGAGCATGGCGGTCGGTGTGGATGCTCGGGAGCTTCTTGGCGGGGTCGTCCATCTTGAGGGAGCGGGTCTGGAGCACCTCTGGGGCGATGAAGTCGGGGGTGCCGACCACGTCAGGAGGGTACTTGCCGGGCACCACGAGGCCGTCGCAGTCGATGACGGCGGCGCGTCCCGTCTCGGGGTCCACGAGCACGTTTTTGTAGGAGAGGTCGGAGTGGGCCAGTCCGGCCGCGTGCAGTCGGCGCACGGCGCGGGCTATTTGAAGGCACATGTGGTAGTGCGACAGCCAGGTGCCCTTCTCCTTGGGGGTCAGGAACTTGTTGCGCAGTTTGGCAGAAGCAAACCATTTACCCTCCTTCTCCTGCCCGTCAAACATTCCCCCCTTGAAGAAGAACTGCGGCTGGTATGTAGGGCAGACGATGCCCAGCTTACCCTCCCACTCCACGAGCTTCGTGGGCCAGCAGAAGAGGTTTTCCCAATATGCTCCCCCCTCCTGGCCGAATATCCTTTCGCGATACTTGCCGACGATGTTCTCCAGACGGTCGCGCGAGTTGGCGTCCTGGGGCTTCTTGAAAAAACCCACGACGTAGCTCTTGTCGGGGCTGAAGTAGACATCCTTCATCGCCCCCTCCCCTATCTTCGTGTCGACAAACTCCACCCGGGAGCCGTCGGTGGCCGTAAGCCTGATTGTCTTTGCCATTCTCTTGGTCATTGTGTGGGGGAAAGCCCCGGCGTTGGGGCTTTCCCTGGTTGGTGTCTGTCTCAGTAGAGGATTGCTATGGTGCGGTCGTCGTGGTTGCCGGGGCTCCAGAAGTCGAGCCACCC
>CAZHCM010000179.1:0-3393 GCA_964531005.1 uncultured Sangeribacter sp.
TCTGGATCAGCTCGGCGAGCTGGTCGACCTCGGTCGAGATCTCCGGGATGATGGCGGCCTCGGCACCCGATGCGATGGCGCCGTTGAGGGCCAGGAACCCTGCGTCGCGCCCCATGACCTCGATGAAGAATAGGCGCTCGTGCGAGGTGGCCGTGTCGCGGATTTTGTCGACACACTCCATGATGGTGTTGAGGGCGGTGTCGTATCCGATGGTGGAGTCGGTGCCGTAGAGGTCGTTGTCGATGGTGCCGGGCAGGCCGACGATGGGCCCGTTGAATTCATTGCCGAAGATGCGGGCGCCGGTCAGCGAGCCGTCGCCGCCGATGACGCAGAGGGCGTCGATGCCGCGTCGCTTCATCACGTCATAGGCGCACTGGCGCCCCTCCGGGGTCTGGAACTCCTTGCAGCGTGCGGTCTTGAGGATGGTGCCGCCGCGCTGTATGATGTTGGAGACGTTCTGCGTGGAGAACTCCTCGATCTCGTCCTTGATCAGGCCGCTGTATCCGCGATAGATGCCGTAGACCTTGAAACCGGAGAAGATGGCGGCGCGTGTGACGGCGCGGATGGCCGCGTTCATGCCGGGGGCGTCGCCTCCGGAGGTGAGTATGCCGATTGACTTGATGTTGCTCATGATTTACTGCTTGGGTATAATTGTTGTCAATGATTATACACTGCGGAGGGGGCTTTGGTTCTGAAAAATGCGGTTTTTTTGGAAGCATGTGCCTTCGCAGGGGCGGATTAAGGGGGATATGATGGCCGATTGCGGGAAATTTTTGCTAACTTTGCACATTATGGAATCACAACACTGGATCAACGGAATCGAAAACGTGATTTTCGACCTTGGCGGAGTCGTCATTGACCTCGCCCGCACCAACGCCGTGCAGTCGCTGGAGCGTCTGGGCATGACAGACGCCGGGGAGCTGCTCGGGGAGTATCGCCAGGAGGGCCCGTTCCTCGCCCTGGAGACCGGACGCCTGACAGCAGGGGAGTTTTTCGACATCCTGCGCGACAAATGCCCCGGCGCCACCGACAAGGACCTGACACAGGCCTTCAATGCCTTTCTGGTCCGCATCCCTCCCAAGCGCCTTGAGATGCTGAGGCGGATGCGCATGGCGGGGTATCGCATCTTCGTGCTCTCCAACACCAATCCGGTGATGTACAACTCCTGGATCGCCGAGGCCTTCCGGGCCGAGGGGGGGAGCATCAACGACTATTTCGACGGCATCGTCACCTCCTTCGAGGAGCTATGCTGCAAGCCTGATCCGGAAATCTTCAGGAGGGTCGTGGCTCGCTACGGGCTCGACCCGGCGCAGACCCTGATGCTCGACGACTCCGAGGCCAACTGCCAGGCGGCTGCCGGAGTGGGCCTGCACGCCCTCAAGGTGGGCAAGGAGGAGGATGACGACATGATAGCCATTTGCTCATGGATGCTTGCCAACCGGGGACTATGACCCAGCCTGCCGCAGGGAAGGGCAAGGAGAGACGCGCCGCGACCGTGGGCACCTTCGACGGCGTGCATCGCGGACACCGTCTGGTCATCGACATGCTCCGGCGCCGTGCCTCCGAGGAGGGGCTGGTGCCTCTTGTCGTGACCTTCGATCCCCATCCCCTGTGTCTTGTGGCCCCGGAGCGCGCGCCCGGGCTCCTCGCCACTCCCTCCGAGCGCATGGAGCTGCTTCGGAAGGAAGGGGTGCAGCCCCTGATGATGCGTTTCGACGAGGGGCTGCGCCGCCTGACGGTGGCCGAGTGGATGCGCCGACTGCGCGACCGCCACGGGGTGGAGCTCCTGCTCGTGGGCTATGACAACACCTTCGGGTGTGACGGCCTGGACATGTCGACCGACGACTACCGCGCCATCGGCGAGACGCTTGGCATACGGGTGGAGGAGGCTCCGATGCTGGCGGACGTGAGCAGTTCGGCGGTGCGACGCGCGGTGCGGGCCGGCGATATGGAGAAGGCCGCGGAAATGCTTGGGCGCCCCTACGCCCTCGAAGGCCTGGTGGGTCACGGACAGGGGCTCGGACGCCAGTTGGGCTTCCCGACGGCCAACGTGGAGCCGGCGCCCGACCAGCTGCTCCCCGCCTACGGCGTCTACGCGGCCTGGGCCGTCACCTCGAAAGGGGAGAGGGTCCCGGCTGTTGTCAACGTGGGCGTGCGCCCCACGGTCGGGAAGTTCACCACCCCCACCGTCGAGGCCACCCTGCTCGACTATGACGGCGACCTCTACGACACCCTGCTGCGGCTGGAGTTTGACTCCCGCATACGCGACGAGCAGAAGTTTTCCGGCCTCGACGCGCTTAAGGCGCAGATACGAAAGGACGCCGAGGAAGCACATGCCAGGCTCGCAGACAGAGAAGACAAGTTGTGAGAAAGACATTTTAACGATTCACCATGAAAACCAACCCTACCGATATGGAGATAATCAATTTTGCAGACACCCCGTCGCTGGTCAGCCGCTACATGATGGAGCTGCGCGACGTCACCATCCAGCACGACCCCATGCGCTTCCGCGCCAACCTTGACCGCATAGGCCAGATCATGGCCTACGAGATTTCCAAGCGTCTGGCCTACAAGGACGTGACCGTAAGCACGCCATTGGGCGAAGCCGTGTGCCAGGAGCCTGCGGAGAAGGTGGTGCTGGCCACCATCCTGAGAGCCGGGCTGCCGTTCCACCACGGTTTCCTCAGCTACTTCGACCGTGCCGAGAACGCCTTTGTGAGCGCCTATCGCCGCTACAAGGAGAAAGGGGAGTCGTTCGACGTGCTCGTGGAGTACCTCGCCTCCCCCTCCATCGAGGGGAAGACCCTCATCCTCATCGACCCCATGCTGGCCACCGGCAGCTCGATGGAGCTGGGCTACCAGGCCATGCTGACCAAGGGGACGCCGGCCCACATACATGTGGCCTCCGTCATAGCCTCGGCCCAGAGCATCGAATACGTCAAGGAGCACTTCCCCGCAGACAAGACCACGGTGTGGGTGGGGGCCATCGACCCCGAGATAAATTCCCACTCCTACATCGTGCCCGGGCTCGGCGACGCCGGCGACCTGGCCTATGGCGAGAAACTCGACAGTTGAGCCATGCTGCTGCGCAACGTCGACATACTGAATTTCAAGAACATCCCCGAGGCCCGTCTGGAGTTTTCGGCCGGGGTCAACTGTCTCTTGGGCAACAACGGGATGGGCAAGAGCAACCTTCTCGAAGCCATCCACTTCCTGTGTCTGGCGCGCGCCATGTCGAGCATCCCCGAAAGCGCCCTCATACGCCACGGCCAGGAGATGCTGATGGTGAAGGGGGAGTTCGTCACAGAGACCGGCGGGAGCGACGAGGTGTCGTGCGGCATCGTGCGCGGCAAGGGGAAGACCCTGAAGCGCAACGGCAAGGCCTACGACAAG
>CAZHCM010000180.1:0-3367 GCA_964531005.1 uncultured Sangeribacter sp.
GGATGCGCACATTGTTGCGCAGCAGCTCGGGGAGCTCGCGCTCGATGGCCCATCCGATGAGGTACATCAGCGTCTCCACCTCCTCGGCAGGGCGATTCCAGTTTTCGGTCGAGAAGGCGTAGAGGGTGAGGTATTCTATCCCCATGTCTGACGAGAACTCGGTGACGTTGTGCACGCTCGTGATGCCCTCGTAGTGGCCGTCGCTGCGGTTGCGCCCCTGCTTCTTGGCCCAGCGGCCGTTGCCGTCCATGATCATGGCGACGTGGCGGGGCATGCGTTTAGGGTCGAGTCGGGATATTATTTCTTGCAATTCATCCATGATGGGTCATTCTTTATAGTTGCAGACGGCGCAACGCTTGCTAAACTCGTAGGTGAGCGTCACGGTCAGGGTGGAATACCAGTCAGTGTTCTTGGCGAAGGAGCTTTTGATGCCGTGCGGGTCGGAGAGGGCCGGGGAGTCGAGCTTGTCGGTGAAGGCCTTCTTCATCAGCCATTCCACCCCGATGTTGAGGCGTTCGCGGAGCTTGACCTTGAATCCGACTCCCATCGGGAGCACCGGGGCCACGCCCGTGTATCCGTCCGTCAGCCAGAGGGTCACGCCCAGGCCGGCGGTGATGTAGGGGGTGAAGCGGCGCAGCTTGCGGTAGTCGCCCGGCTGGCCGAAGGAGAAGAAGTTGAACTCGAAAAGCTCCGACGCCTCGAAGAAGGTGGTAGAGAACTTGAAATTCTCCCCACCCGGGAGCACGTCGGTCATCTGCGACGAGTCTCCGCGCAGCGTGCCGCCGAAGATGTTGGTGCGCAGTGCCAGGCGGGGATTCATCATGTATCGGAAGACTCCCTCGGCCGCCACTCCGGGGTTCTGGTAGAGGTTGGCCATGTTGGCGTCTCCCAGGTATCCGGTCATGCCTATGCCTCCGCCTATCTCGAAGCGGTAGTCTTCCTGGGCGCCCACCCTTGCGGGCAGCACCATCCCGAGGAGGGCGCAGAGGATTGTCAGTAGGGGCTTGGGGGTCATGGGAGATTTGGGAGATTTGGGAGTGGTGGGATTTTTGGGAATGGTGGGATTTTTGGGAGGGTTGGGAGGGTTTTTGGGGTTAGAGGAGGGGGGTGTATTCGAGGCGGGTGATTACGCCGCGCATCACGGCGTCGCGCAGACGGTCTTGGGAGTCGCGGCCGCCGAAGATGTAGATGTAGGGGCATTGCCACTTCACCTCGCCGTTGATCACGTCGCCAGGGGCCACGGCGCGAGTCCAGGGGGAGCGGCGCGTGGGCTCGAAGGTCCATCCGGCGTTGATGTCGGCGTTCATGGGGTGGTCAAGCACCACGCCGTCGGCATCCGTCAGGGCCGGGAAGTTGGCGGGGAGCTGCAGTGAGACGGGCGCCTCGCGCCAGTTGGCCCCGTTGTCGTAGGTCATCCACACGCAGGTGTTGATGGTGCCGTCGGCGAGGCGGCCGCCAATTAGGAGCCATACCGAAAACTCATTCTTGATCCAGAGCGTGGAGGTGGAGGTATAGGCGTAGTAGGGCACCATCGCGGCCCCTTCAAGGGCCGGGGGACGGTTTTCGCTGATGTCGGCCCATCGTGTGCCGTCGAAGGCCCATGTGTCGGCGTTAAGGGCTCCGGAGGCGGTGCGTCCGCCGGTCAGGAAGCCGATGGGGCGCAGGGCCCAGCGCGAGGTGAAGAGGCCGAAGGTGGTGGTACCTTCGAGAGGGAACCCCTCCTCCACGGCCGACTCCGCTATGTCGGCGGCCGCCGGATGGCATGTGTGCATCAGGCCCTCGTCGGTGGCGCGCACGCCGAGCAGCAGTTCGCCGTACCCGCCTGTGATGGAGGTCCAGACGGCCCCGGTGTCGGTCCAGTCCACGCCGTCGGCGGAGCGGAAGAGTGCACCTCGGCCGTCAAGCAGGTAGAGGGCGTCGTCGGTGGCTGTCAGGGTGCGTATCAGGGCTCCTTGGGGCAGGCGTGGCGTGAGGTGTGTCCAGTTGCCCGCGGCAGGCTCCTCAGATGTGGAGAGTGTGAAGGAGCCGTCGCGCTCCTCCACGAGGCATGTGGCGCGGTCGCGGTACGACACCGTGCGCTGCTCCAGAGGATAGGCGTAGCGGGAAGGGAGGGAGGAGGTGCCGAGGTTGGTCCACGCCAGGGTGTCGGGGTCCGAGGTGTGGACGTTGACCTTCAGCAGGTAGTCGCGGGCCGTCACGCCATCCTCGGCCACGAGATGCAGCACGACGCGCCCTGTGAAGTCGAGCGAGTCGGAGGGGTTGGAGCGGTAGTCGACAGTGCCGGTGCGTGTCTCGCCCCCGGTCATGGTGATGGTGGCTTCCGAGACGGAGGCCGGATAGGAGATGACGGGCACGAGCTTGTTCACCCGGCTCCCCTTGGGCAGCGAGTCCGGATTGGCTATGACACCCCCGTCGAGGTCGATGGAGAAGAACACCGAGTCAAGATACTCGGCCACCTTGGAGTCGGCCTTGAGCGTGAAGGAGGTGACCGCCACGCTGGATGACGGCACGTATGTGACCGACGAGGGGTCGGATTTGGAGTTGCAGGATGTCAGGGCCAGACCCGTGGCGAGGAGCATGGCGGCGTATCGCGTCAGGCGTCTCAGGGGGTGGCGGAAAGCGGTGATATTCACGTCAGAGCTGTTTATTTTTAACACTTCGGAGTGTGCGACTTCGGCCAGTCCCGGCCTTTTGGGTCGGGGCGTGCTTCGGTTTCAACCTGCAAAATTAGCATTTCTCGGCAAAATGAGGGCAAAGTTTCCCTTTGAAAATGCCCTCAGGGGCGATTTTATAGCTTTTTAACTATTTCGTGTCGGTTCTTGCGCCCCTTGCCCTGGCCGGAAGGTCTCGAGGAGATTCACCTGGCAGGAAACGGCCTCCGCAAGCGTTGCCCCCTGCGGGATTGCCGGGGCCGGGAGGCCTTGGCGTGTCAGCGCGGGAGAGGTCTCGCGCCTGATCTCGTCCCAAAACCCCGCGTCGATGAAGCGGCTCAGCGTGTCCGCACCCCCCTCGACCATGAGGGATGTAATGCCGTGGTCGGCATATAGCGTCTGCATCTGCTCTGCGAGCGAAAGAGAGGGGTCGAGTAGCACCGTGCGGTCGCCGAGCATGCGGGCGTTTCGCGGCAGTTCAGGGGAGTCGAAGGTCACTTTCAGGGGGTCGTGGCCCGGCCATAGGCGCACTGTCAGGGCCGGGTCGTCGGCCTTGACAGTGCCCGTGCCCACGAGGATGGCGTCGGCACGGGCGCGCTCGCGGTGCATCAGCACCGCCGACAGGGGGGTGGAGTAGTTCTGGGGCGCGGGGGCTTCGGGAGAGCCTGCGGCCATGAAGCCGTCGGCGCTTTGGGCCCATTTGAGCTGGATGAAGG
>CAZHCM010000181.1:0-3328 GCA_964531005.1 uncultured Sangeribacter sp.
GCGCCCGCGCCATGGTGAAGAAGATGGACGAGCTCGGATTCGGCAACTGCACCAACACCGGCGCCTGCGCCGCAGAGTGCCCGAAGAACATCAAGCTCTACAACATCGGCCGCATGAACCGCCACTACATCGCGGCCAAGTTCAAGGAATGACCCCTCGCTCCGGTCGCCCCTCTGAGGCGGCGACCGGAGCTGCCATGAAAACGCCGCCGCATCCGTCAGCCCCCACACCGGAGGCGCGACGGGATGCGGCGGCGCAATTTCCAATCTACACTCCCCGTCTTCTCTCCATCAATTTCCCAGACTTGCATACTTCATTCCATACATGCACAATTCCCTCAAGAACACCCTGCGGCACAAGGCCCTCTCATGCGTAGGCATGATGACGGCCCTGCTCCTGGCAGCCTGCGCCTCGATCGGCAATCCCTCGGGAGGGCCGCGCGACGAGGATCCCCCGCGCCCCGTGCGCGCCAATCCTGCGAAAGGCACGTTGGGCTTCAGCGGCAACCGCATCACCATAGACTTCAACGAGCTGGTCAACGTCAAGGACCCCACCACCAAGGTGGTCGTCTCCCCGCCGAGCGCCATGATACCCCGCGTCAGCAGCCAGGGGCGCAGGGTCAGCGTGGAGTTTCGCGACACGCTCCTGCCCAACACCACATACACCATAGACTTCGGCAACGCCATCGAGGACAACAACGAAGGCAACAAGCTCCAGGGATTCACCTACACCTTCTCCACCGGAGAGGAGATCGACACGATGCGCATCTCCGGGATGGTGCTTGACGCCCTGACCCTCGAGCCACAGCAGGGGATCCTGGTCGGCGCCTACACCGACTTGGGCGACTCGGCCTTCGTCTCTCGCCGGTTCGAGCGCGTGGCCAAGACCGACGACCGGGGACGCTTCACCATCTACGGCCTCAAGGGGGTGCCCTACCGCGTCTATGCCCTCAACGACATGGACGGCGACATGAAATATGCCAATCCCGAGGAGGACCTGGCTTTCCTGCCCATAAGCGTGACCCCCACGTCTGAGCGCGTCGAGGTGACGGACACCATATTCAACCTCCTGACGGGGGCCGTGGACACCACGATCCAGCGCATGCGCACGCGCTATCTGCCCAACGACCTTCTGCTGCGCTCGTACAACAGCGGGCGGCGCCAGCAGTTCGTGGCCCAATACCAGCGTCCCGACTCGGCGCGCATCCTGCTGCGGTTCAACACCGCGGCGCCGGCCCCTCCTGTGATCGACATCGTGGGGCGCAGCGAGGAGTCGAGCCTGATGATGCCTGAGCTGAACGCCACCAACGACACGATCACATACTGGCTGCCCCCGGCCCTGGCGGCAGTCGACACGCTGCGCCTGTCGGTGGGGTACGCACGTCTCGACTCGCTGGCGCATCCGGTGCAGGTCTACGACACACTGAGCCTGATCACGCCCCGCCGCAAGGCGCAGAAGGAGGAGAAAGCCTCCGACAAGAAGAAAGGGGAGGAGGAGACCAAGCGGCCGCCGTCGCTGATGACGATGCACCTTGCCGGAGGCTCGCAGGTCAACGTCGGGGCGCCGGTCACCGTGGAGTTCAGCCGCCCGGTGGCCGTGCTCGACACCCTGGCCATCAAGGTGGAGGAGAAGGTGGACACCCTGTGGGCGCCCCTGTCGCTGCCGCTGAGGATGGAGTTGCCTGACAGCACCTCCCCCCGGCGCATGAGGCTGCTTGCCCCCTGGGCCTACGGGACGACCTACCGCATACTGGCCGACACGCTCGCCGTCACGGATATCTATGGCGTGGCGAGCGATCCCTGGTCGCAGGAGTTCAGCATACCGGCCGAGAACGAATACGGCACGTTGAAGCTCAACATAAGGGGAGTGCCCGACAGCATACCGGCCTATGTGGACCTGCTCGACAAGTCGGAGAGCGTGGTCAGGCGCGCGCCCGTGGAGGGAGGGGTGGCGTACATGCCCGACCTTCGCGGCGGCAAGTACTACCTGCGCCTCGTCATTGACTCGGACGGCGACGGGAGGTGGACCCCCGGCGACTTCGAGAACGGGCGGCTGCCGGAGGTGGCCTTCTACTGCCCGAAACTCGTCAACGTTCGCAAGAACTGGGACTCCGAGCAGGACTGGGACGTCTTCGCCACGGCCGTGGACGAGATGAAGCCCTACGCCATCAAGAAGAACCGTCCCGAGCGCATCAAGGGAGAGAAGGATCCGGCCCAGCTGCAGGAGGAGGAAGAGGAGGCCGCAGCCGAGGAAGAGGCTCGCCGCACGGGCAACTACAACCCCTTCCAGAATGCCAAGTCACCCCGAAAACTGTGATTTTACTGTTTTTTAGGGCGTTTCTTTGCCTTAGAATCAATTTTTTGCACTATATTTGCAAGTTGAAATGCCACGCCTTTCCGCCCTGCTTGGGCGGAGAGGCGCGGTATGTCAACTTACATCATTGAAATACAATAAAATAGCATAACATAACAACTAACTTAAACAATGCAGAACAAAGGGTTCATCAGCACCATTGCCGTCCTTTTGATCCTCATTTGCGGTTTCTACATCTCCTTCTCGTTCGTGACGTCGCACTACGAGAAGAAGGCGGAGGAGTACGCAGCCCTGATGGCGGGGACCACGGACGTGACCAATGATGTCTACAAGCAGAGTCTGAAGCAGTACAACGACTCAATCGACAAGGAGAAGGTCTATCTTGGCTACACCTACAACCAGGTGCGCAAGATGGAGATCGGCCTGGGTCTCGACCTCAAGGGCGGCATGAACGTCGTGCTCGAGATTTCAGTGCCTGACATACTGCGCCAGTATGCCTCGGGCGAGACGCAGCTCAAGGAGATCAACGCCGCCATCGCCAAGGCACAGGCAGCGGGCAGCAAACCCTCTGACAAGGACTTCATCCAGCGCTTCGGCTCCTACATCCAGCCGGGGGCCATGGCCGGCCTGTTCGTGCGCGAGGGAGAGTTCCTCGGCAAGCTCAAGAGCAACGCCTCCAACGCCCAGGTGGAGGAGGCCCTGCAGCAGCAGGTCAACAGCCAGGTGGACGCCGCCTTCAACATCTTCCGCACCCGTATCGACCAATTCGGCGTCGTGGCGCCCAACATCCAGAAGCTCCAGGACAAGAACGGACAGATCCTGCTGGAGCTTCCCGGCGTCAAGGAGCCCGAGCGTGTGACCGACCTGCTGAAGTCTTCGGCCAACCTGGAGTTCTATGAAGTGTACAACTACAACGAGATCGCATCCGACCTCAACAGGTTTGCCGCAGCATATGCAGCTCAGGACACCGTCAACCACGTCAACCTCATCGAGCTGCTCGGCGGCCCGCAGCGCG
>CAZHCM010000182.1:0-3304 GCA_964531005.1 uncultured Sangeribacter sp.
TTGCTGATCTTGTTGAGCGAGCCTACCTGGTTGAGGGGGAGGCGGACAATGCGCGACTGCTCGGCAAGAGCCTGAAGGATCGACTGGCGAATCCACCACACGGCATAGGAGATGAACTTGAATCCCCGCGTCTCGTCAAACTTCTGCGCGGCGCGTATCAGGCCGAGGTTGCCTTCGTTGATAAGGTCGGGAAGGCTGAGACCCTGGTTCTGGTACTGCTTGGCGACAGAGACCACGAAACGGAGGTTGGCGCGTGTCAGCTTGTCGAGGGCCTTCTGGTCCCCTTTCTTGATACGCTGTGCAAGCTCCACCTCTTCGGCTACGGAAATCAGCTCCTCACGGCCGATTTCCTGCAGGTACTTGTCAAGAGAGGCACTCTCGCGATTGGTGATTGATTTGGTTATCTTTAACTGGCGCATAAAATATTTACCAAAAATTGGTGCAAAGTTAACAATTTTTTCCCACACGCACAAGCATAGCGTGTCGCCTCCCCGTCCGCCGTGGCAGCCGGCAGCGGAGAAGCATCGGAATCACCCCCTCCATATCATAGAACACACAAAGCCCCCCGTAGTTTTGAGATGCGGGGGACAGTGTGAAATTTTTAACACTAAAGGGGGTCGGGCCATGCTCTCCTCGTCCATTTTAGGGGGTGAGGGAGAGCATAGGGGTCACTCGTCGGAGAGGTCCACTGCGTAGTAGCGGCGCTTGCCCGTGGGATAGACACCGGCTATGAAGAGCACCTTCTCGCGGTCGTCGTCGCGCATGATGGCGTTGTAGACGTATTCAACGTCGTCGGGGGAGTTGACAGGGGCGTCGTTGATTTCGGTGATGATGAACCCGTCCTTGATGCCAGCTTCTTTCAGAAGCCCCGACTTGATGCCGGTGACCTGCACGCCGTTGGAGATGCCGAGGTTGCTCTTGGTCTCGGGCGACACCTTCATGAAGGCGGCTCCGAGGGAGGCGAAGTCACCCTTCTTGGTGATGTCGGTGTTGCCCTGCGAATTGCGCAAGGTGGCCGAGCGGGTGATGGTCTTGCCGTCGCGCACATAGGTGACGCTGATCTTGTCGCCGGGGCGGAATTTGGCGAGCTGCTCGTGGAGCTGTGCCATGTTCTGCACCTCCACGCCATCGATGGCCGTGATGACGTCGTCGGCCTCCAAGCCCAGTTCGCGGCCGGTGGAGCGGTCGTTGACCGAAGCGACGATGACGCCGGTCTTGGTGCCCTTGATCCCTTTCTCCTTGACAATCTCCGGGGTGAGCTCGCCGATGGTGATGCCGAGCACTGCGCGCTGGACGGTGCCATACTGGCGCAGGTCGGTCATGACCTTCTTGACTATCGTGGTCGGGATGGCGAAGGAGAATCCGGAGTAGCTGCCGGTGTTGGAATATATGGCAGAGTTGATACCCACCAGTTCGCCGGCGAGATTGACGAGGGCGCCGCCGGAGTTGCCGGGATTGAGGGCCGCGTCAGTCTGGATGAAAGACTCGATGCCCATGCGCTGCTGCCCCCGGGAGTTGTTGCCCGAGGCAAGGCTGCGGGCCTTGGCGCTGACGATGCCTGCGGTTACGGTGGAGTTGAAACCGAAGGGATTGCCGACGGCGAGCACCCATTCTCCGACCTTGAGCGTCTCACTGTCGCCGAAGGGGATGGCGTTGAGCCCCTTGGCGTCGATCTTGATGAGGGCCAGGTCGGTCATCTCGTCGGTGCCGATGATGCGGGCCTCGTAGGTGGAGTTGTCGTTAAGGAGCACCTCCAGCTTGTCGGCCCCGTCGATGACGTGGTTGTTGGTGACGATATACCCGTCCTCGCTCAGGATCACGCCGGAGCCGAGACCTGTCTGCACAGGTTCGCTCTTGCGCTGCTGGGGCTGTTGGGGCTGGCGCTGCTGTGGGCCGAAGAAGAAGTCGAACATCCCGAAGGGATCCATGCCTCCGTAGGAATTGTAGGGGTTCTGCTGTCGGGTGGCGTAGCTCTTGATGCACACGACGGAGTTGACAGTGGTCTCGGCGGCCTTGGTGAAGTCCGTCTCAAACCCCTGGGAGCGACCTATATTGAGAAACTGCGGTGCCTGGCCGTCGGCGTGGCAGGCGGGTACAGTGGAGAGGAGCAGGGTTGCGGCGAAAGCCGTGAAAAGGAGATGCTTCATGTTCATGATATCTATTTATGACCTGGAGAGTCGGCCTGGTGGAGCAGGTCTCGCGGACTCCCCGTATATTCTTTATACCCTTCAGACATGCAAATAGTGTGCTGGGTGCAGGGAGAGGCGCGCATTTTAAAATCTTTTAATCTTCATCGGGCCTTATGTGCAAGAAATGTTAACAAGATTTTGACAATTGGGGCGATGATAGTAATTTTGCGACATGAAATCTACACTCTCTTTCGATACCCACGTTTTTCGCGGAGTCTGCGTCAGGTGGATCGTCTTGGTGATGGCCGTGTTGCTGCTGACAAGCTGCCACTCCTCTCGTCATGCCTCCAAGGGCGGGGCGTGGGGTGCCGGGCCCAAGTCGGCGTCGGAGGCCCTTGCAGGCCAGCATGTCGACAAGAAGCAGAAGCGTTTAGTGGAGGAGGCGTACACATGGCTCGGCGCTCCATATAAATATGGCGGTGCCGACAAGAAGAAGGGCACCGATTGCTCTGGGATGGTGTTGCGGGTCTACGAGGACGTGGCGGGGGTGAAGCTGCCACGCAACAGCGCCAAGCAGGCGGAGTACTGCAAGAAAATCAAGCGCGACAAGGTGCGCACAGGCGACCTCGTGTTTTTCGCCACGGGGAAGGACCCGAAGAAGATATCCCATGTCGGCATCATGGTCACCCCCGAATACTTCATCCATGCCTCCACGTCCAAGGGTGTGGTGGTGTCGGACGTCAACACTCCCTATTACCAGCGCACCTTCATCCAATATGGCACGGTGAAGTAGGGCGGCGCTGCCGGAGGGACAGGGTATAAGGAAGCGGCGCGTGGCTCCATACGGGAGCCACGCGCCGTTTTTCCTTTGGTTTGTAGGCTGGATCAGAGGATCTTCATGAGCTTCTCCTCGAGGTCGTGGAGGCTGACGAGACCTACGCTGCGCTCCTTCATCTCGCCGTCCTTGAAGAAGAGCACGGTGGGGATGTTGCGTACACGGTTCTCGGAAGCGATCTCATCGTTTTCGTCGATGTTGAGCTTGCCGATGATGGCCTGGCCGGCGTACTTCTCTGCGAGCTCCTCCACTACGGGACCGAGCTTGATGCAGGGGCCGCACCATGTGGCCCAAAAGTCGATGACTACCGGTTTGCCGGATTCGATGGCCTCGCGGGCCG
>CAZHCM010000183.1:0-3265 GCA_964531005.1 uncultured Sangeribacter sp.
CGAGGCCTGCGATCGGTTATCCGTCGTTGCCCGACCAGACGTTGACCCACGTCGTCGCCCCGTTGCTACGCTATGAAGACCTCGGCATACGCCTGACCGAAAACGGCGCCCTGGCCCCGTCGGCCACTACGACCGGTTTCATCTTCGCCTCTCCCGAGGCCCGCTACTTCGACCTCGGCGCAGTAGGCCCCGAGGCTCTCGCCGACTACGCCCGTCGCCGCGGCGTGGCGCCCGAGCGCCTCGCCTCCCTCCTCGGCCCCAGAGCCACCGGCCAGGGATAGAATCAGAGAAGAAAGGCCATATAGAGAGGGAGACATAGGATAGGCCCATCAGATTTGAGATTGGCTGGATGGAGCACTATGGCTTCGTGCATCTCCTTGCGATATTTTGCCATGGCTTTCTCTAATGATGTCAGATCATACCTCGTCCCTGACTTCACTTCGACGAAGTTGATGTTATGCTGATTGGTGATCTTGCTCTTCGGGAGAAGGAAGTCCAGCTCCATGCGGTTTTCCTTCACCTCCCGGTCTGGATTGGAATAGAAAAACAGCTTATGGCCATTGGCAGCCAGCATCTGTGCGACAATGTTTTCCATCAACATCCCGTTGTTTAGCGCCAGTTTGCCCAGGATGATCTTGCGATATACATCGTTCTTCTCTTGGAGATTGGAAAATGCCAAAGCATAGAGTAGACCGGTATCTGCCAAGTAACATTTGATGGTCGTGCGATCTGCATTTATCGAGAGTCCCATGCTGGGCTCGGTGCTTCCGAAACACAGGTTGACAAACCGTGCATCCTCAAGCCAAGTGAAGGGCTCAACATACTCTCTCATCCTTGCAGTTTCGGATATGGAGGATAGGCGGAACTTCTTCTCATGCTTCGCAAGTTGGGAAGGTATGGCATCGAATATGCTCTCTACTTTCAGAGTGTAGGCACCTGCATGTTTGGCAATGTCGCCCCGATAAAGAGACAGGATGGTATCCTTCTCCCGGTCTGCCTCATTGAAATCACGACTGGTCAAGAAGGCTTTGACCACCTGCGGCATTCCTCCCACTATCATGTATTCCTTGAAATGCTGCATGGCCTTGCGATGTATGGCATCGGGGAGGGGAGTGCGCTTGTCATAGCTGTCACGGATAAAATCGACCAGCATTGACTGCCCGGCTGCCCACAGATATTCCTCAAAGTCCATCGGGAACATGTCAAGATGCTCTTCTTCCGAGGGGATGACGATGTCTTGGGTATTCTTGCGTATCGAGAGCAGCGACCCTGTCTCGATATAGTCATATCGACCGTCGGCTACAAGGTACTTTATGGCTGCCCTTACCTTAGGGCACTCCTGTATCTCGTCAAAGATAATGAGGGAGTTGCGTTCGTGTAGAGGAGTGTTGTAGAGCACCTGAAGATACGAAAAGAGCCTGTCACGGTCATGGAGACTATCGAGTATCAGTCTGAGGTTATCATCCGAAATATCGTTGAAGTCGATTTTTATATACGAGGCATAGTTTTCGCGTGCGAATTGCTCAGCAATGTAGCTCTTTCCTACACGACGTGCACCCTTGATTAGAAGAGCTGATTTTCCATTGCGTTCCTTCCAGCTCGTAAGTCGTTGATATAGTTTTCTTTTCATGTTTTAAATCACGTTTTCAAGAGTAAAAGTATGGCAAAAATTCACGTTTTCAAGGGTAAACATACATGCAAATTTACACATTTTCAAGGGTAAAACCAAATCTTCCCGTCTAAATCCACTTATTATGGCGCCCTCTCAACCTTCCCTGCCACCAGGGGGAGCAGGAAGGCTCCTACGGTGTCCGCACCCCAGTCGGCCCATTCAAACGACCTTCCGTACCCCATGGCCAACTGACAACACTCCACCCCCAGGCCGGCCAACGACGCAATGGCTGCTGCCATAAGCCATTGCCTCCAGCTGAAGGGGTGCCACCGATGGCCGCGACGCATCCTGTCGAGCAGGATGCACAACGCCAGGCCGCCAAACATGATGCCATGCACCAGTTTGTCGGCGCCCGGAAACAGCGGCACCTCCACGTCGCCAATCGGCCGGGGCGCCAGCGTGAGCCATGCGATGGCCACGGAGCACACGGCCGTCAATATCCACGGCGGAAGCCGCAGCATCCATCTCATAATTCTCTCCATCTTAATTCACTTCTGCACTCTGCCTCTGCCCTCTGCCCTCTGCCCTAAAAAAATTCCGGTGCCACCTGCTGCAGGGGGCACCGGAACGTGTGTGTCTTAGGCTGGGAGCGTTACTTGCGGATGCCGAGCTCCTTCTTGGCGATGATGGCGCGATAGCGGTTGATGTCCTTGCGGATCAGATAGTCCAGCAGGCTGCGACGCTGGCCTACGAGGGCCTTCAGTGCGCGGGCGGTGGTGTGGTCCTTGTGGTTGGACTTCAGGTGCTCGGTGAGGTGCTTGATGCGAATCGAGAAGAGGGCGATCTGGCTTTCAGGGCTGCCGGTGTCGGTCTTGCCCTGGCCGTAGGTTTCGAAAATCTGCTCTTTTTCTTCCTTTGAAAGATGCATGGTGGTGTGAGATTTAAATTGTTGAAATATTGATTGGTACCTTTGGTCAAAAGGGCGTGTCACCATGGACTCTCACCGTCTCCCGCCGGGCAGGGGCCCTGCGGGCAGACACACCTTTTCTGCAAAAGCGATGCAAAGTTACAAATTTTTCCCCAAACCGCCAAATACTTTCTGGGAGAATCGGGATGGAAGGATAAAGGGCTGGGAGAATTGGAGGAAGGGAGAATCGGGAGGGAAGGTTAAAGGGTTGGGAGAATTGGAGGAAGGGAGAATCGGGGCCCGGGGGGGATGGTCATGACGTACGGGGGTCAGGCGTTGTCTGTCAGGAAGGCCTTGGAGAGGATGTGTTCCAGGTCGGGACCCGAGATCTTGACTTGTAGGGCACCGTCCTGGGCCACGGATATGCCGCCCGTCTCCTCGCTGACGATGACGCAGACGGCGTCCGTGACCTGGCTGAGGCCCAGGGCTGCGCGGTGGCGCAGGCCGAGGCTCTTCGGGATGTTCATGTCATGGCTCACGGGGAGGATGCAGCCCACCGACATGATGCGGTGCGAGGCGATGATCATGGCCCCGTCGTGCAGGGGGGAGTTCTTGAAGAAGATGTTCTCTATGAGGCGGGCGTTGATGTCGGCGTCGATGATGTCGCCCGTCTTCTCGAAGTCGGTCAGACGCACCTTTCGCTGAAGGCATATCAGCGCCCCCGTCTTCGACTTGGACATAGACAT
>CAZHCM010000184.1:0-3244 GCA_964531005.1 uncultured Sangeribacter sp.
CTCCTTCCGTCTCGCAGGCCGCAACGCCTTCTCGCAGGCCTTCCGCGAGGCCAAGCCCAAGATTCTTGAGCCCGTCTACGACGTGGAGGTGCTCACCACCGACGACGCCATGGGCGACGTCATGAGCGACCTGCCCGGACGCCGAGGCATCCTCATGGGCACCGACAGCGAGAACGGCCTCAACAAGATCCAGGCCAAGGTGCCTCTCAAGGAAATGGCCTCCTACGCCACCACCCTCAGCTCCCTGACCGGCGGCCGCGCATCCTTCTCGATGCAGTTTGCCGACTACGAGCTCGTCCCCTCCGACGTGCAGGAGAAGCTCCTCGCCGAGTACGCCGCCACCCAGCAGGACGACTAAGCCCCCCGACACTATTCACTTTCTTCATACGAGTCCCGCCCCCTTCGCAGGAGGCGGGGCTTCTTCTTGCCTTAATTTCCTTAGATTCAATGCCAATCATGCCGATTAACGCGATTTCCAAATAAACCAAAGGGGGGGCGCCTTTGTCTAAATATAGTATGAAAAAACCATCAATCTATCTTGCCTTCATGGCGTTAGGATGCGCCCCGGGCCTGACTGCGCAGACCACTTCCACATTCACGGAGGTCAGCGTCTACGACGTCTCTGCACCGGCTCCCGAAGCGCTCCCGGAAAAATGGACCTTTGACGACTGCCTGCAGTTTGCCATCGCCAACAGCACCGATGTGCGCCGCGCCCTATTGTCGATACTCCAGGCCGACCAGGACATAGGCTCGGCCAAGGATGCCTGGCTCCCCTCGGTAGGCTTCAACACCACCCAAGGATTCACCAACTACCCCGTCTCTACTGCTGGCCGGAACTCCAACTCCTACCTTAGTTCATACGGCGTCAACGCCTCCTGGACGGTGTGGGAAGGCAACATCCGCAAATACCGACTCGAATCCGCCAAGATCCTGCGCCAGCAGCAGGAACTGGCCGGCGACGGAGTGGTCAAGGACCTGACGCTCGGCATACTCTCGGCCTATCTCAACATCATGTATGCGCAGGAGGCAGTCGGAATCGCCCAGCAGACACTCGAGGTCAGCACGTCGCAGACCGAAAGGGCCCGCAAGCTCATGGAGGCCGGCCGCTCCTCCAAGGTGGACGTGGCCCAGATAGAGAGCCAGATGGCGCAGGACCAATATAACCTCGTCCAGGCACGCAACACCCTGGCCTCCGCCAAGCTCACCTTGAAGAAAATCCTCAATCTCGGCCTTGACCACGACATGGCCCTTGCCCAGCCCGCCCTCCCCGACTCGGAAATCCTCTCCCCCCTCCCCTCCATGCAGCAGACCTACGACATCGCCGCCGCATGGCTCCCGGAAATACAAAGCAACGAGCTGAGCCAGGACGTCTATGCCAACGACATCAAGATTGCCAAGGCCGGCTACCTCCCCGACATATCCCTCCAAGGCTCAGTGGGCACCGGATACAACTCCGGAGGCAACGGCTGGGGATGGCAGATGGGCCACGGGCTCAACGAACATGTGGGCCTCACTGTCAACGTCCCCATCTATCACGGCAACGCCACCCGGCGGGCCGTGGCGAAGGCGCGCCTGTCGGCGCTCGACTATGACGTCAACCGCCAGCAACTCCTCAACGACCTCTCACAGACAATCGAAAACCTCTACCTTGACGCCGACAATGCCAAGGCCAGGTACGCCAGCGGCCTCAAGCAGCTGGAGGCAACGCAGGCCACCGCCGACCTGGTCAACCGCCAGTTCGAGCTCGGCCTTGTCAACCCCCTGGAGCTCCTGACGGCACACAACAACCTCATCAACGCACGCCTCGAACTCCTCCAAAGCAAATTCATGGCTATCTTGGCCAACAAGACCATCAATTATTACGCCACATCCTCCGCTTCCCTATGAATAGAACCGCAAGATATTCCACCATCCTATCCCTGGCGGCCATCGCCATATCAGCCGTCTCATGCTCGAAGAAGGAATCCGTTGAGCTCGAGACATACACCGTGGAGCCCACATCCATGTCTGAAGTGGTCACCGCCACAGGCACCATGGAGTCCGTCACGCAGGTCGATGTCGGCACCCAGGTCACAGGCATCATCGAGCACCTCTACGCCGACTACAACGACACCGTGAAGAAAGGGCAGCTCATAGCCGAGCTCGAAAAGACCCTGCTCGACAGCGAGCTGAAGAGCGCCGACGCCAACATGGCCTCTGCCAAGGCAAGCTACGAGTATGCCAAGACCAACTTCGAGCGCGACCGCGCCCTGCACAAGGAGAAGCTCATCTCCGACTACGAGTTCCAGACCTCGCAGCGCGACTACGAGGTGGCCCGCATGTCGTACGAGAAATCGCAGGCCGACCGCGTGCGCGCGGCCAAGAACCTCAACTACGCCGAGATCTACGCCCCGATGGACGGCATCGTCATATCGCGCGAGGTAGAGGTGGGACAGACAGTCGTGTCGAGCATGAACGTGGCTAACCTCTACACCATCGCCGACCTTGACAACATGCAGGTCGTCGGCAATGTCGACGAGGCCGACATAGGCCAGGTCAAGACAGGGCAGCATGTGACCTTCACAGTGGACGCCTATCCCGACGACACCTTCGACGGCACCGTCACGCAGGTGCGCCTCAACCCCACCACGGAATCGAACGTGGTGACATACGAGGTCATCGTCAAGGCCGCCAATCCCGACCATAAGCTCATCCCGGGCATGACAGCCAACCTCTCCATCTACACCCTGGAGCTCAACGACATCTTCGCCGTGCCGCTGAAGGCGCTTAAGTTCCAGCCTCAGGAAGGGGGCAAGGAGAAAAGTGGCCTTCCCACCCCGGTGGCAGCCAAGAATCCCGGCAAGCACACCGTCTGGGTAGAGCGCGGCGACAAGCTCGTGCAGACCGACGTCGAGCTGGGAATGGTCAACAGCGTCTACCAGCAGATCACCTCCGGTCTCAAGAAAGGGGACAAGGTGGCCCTGCAATACAATGTCATGCAGGGTGAGGCGCAGAAAGACAATGCCCAGCAAAGCCCCTTCATGCCCAAGCCCCCGGGGAAGAAAGGGGGAGCCAAAAAGTAATACCTCACCCCTCAGCTAATGTCAAAGGAAATAATCAAAATCGAGAATCTCAAGCGATACTTCAAGGTCGGCGACGAGACCGTCAAGGCGCTCAGGGGTGTCTCCTTCACCATCCACGAGGGTGAGTTCGTGACCATCATGGGCACGTCGGGCTCGGGCAAGTCGACCCTGCTCAACACCCT
>CAZHCM010000185.1:0-3216 GCA_964531005.1 uncultured Sangeribacter sp.
GCGAACGAGCACGATCGAGTGCTCCTGGAGGTTGTGACCCTCGCCGGGGATGTAGCTGTTGACTTCCTTGCCGTTGGTGAGGCGCACACGGGCCACCTTACGCATAGCCGAGTTAGGCTTCTTGGGGGTGGTGGTGTAGACACGCACGCACACGCCGCGACGCTGAGGGCACGAATCAAGTGCGGGCGACTTGCTCTTGTCCTTGAGCACCGTGCGGCCCTTTCTTACTAATTGCTGAATTGTAGGCATTCTTGCTCTTTTGTTATTTGATTGTTATCTGGGTACACAATTTCTGCGCTTCCAACGCTCTCCCACATGCATCTACCGCCACACCAATCCGCCTGAAATTCAGAGGATTAGCGCAGCAGATGCCGCAGCAGGGCCTTAAAAGCGTTGCAAAGGTACTAATTTTTAGCGGTTTACGCAAATCTTTTTTGTAAAAAATTGCCAAAAAATTTTTCGGGCCCCGCTTTCGCTTTGCCAGCGACCCCTCGGGGGTATCACTTGTAGGCGGATGAAATCTCGTACACTTTGTCAAATATGCGGCGGTCGCCGTCGCTCACGCTGACTCCACGCCGGGCCATGACGCGCTCGGCGATGGTGAGGAATTTCTTCATCGGGACGTGGGTGAACCCAGCCGTAGCGCTCCCCTCCATGAAGCTGGGAAGGAAGACTCGCGGGAAGCCGGCTCCGTGCACGTTGACGCCCACGCCGACGACCGTGGCGGTGTTGAACATGCAGTTGACCCCGGCCTTCGAGTGGTCGCCCATGATTAGGCCGCAAAACTGCAGGTTGGTGCGCATGAAGGTATGCTGGGCGTAGTTCCAGATGCGTATCTTGGAGTAGTCGTTCTTGAGGTTGGAGGCGTTGGTGCCGGCTCCTATGTTGCACCACTCCCCTATCACTGCCGAGCCGAGATACCCGTCGTGGGCCTTGTTGCTGAAGCCGAACATCACGACATTGTCGATCTCGCCCCCCACCTTGCAGTAAGGACCGAGCGTTGTGCCGCCATATACCTTGGCCCCCATCTTGACCTTCGACTTGCGGCAGAGACCCAAGGGGCCTCTCAGGCAGGAGCCCTCCATTACCTGGGCTTCACGTCCCACATAGATTGGGCCTTCCGTAGTGTTGAGGAATGCCCCCTGCACGCTGGCCCCCTCCTCTATGAAGACCATCGGCCTCCCCTGGGCATCCTCGGCAGGGCCTATCACGACGCATCCGGGGCCCGGGGCGCAGGAGGTGCGTCCGTGGGTGAGCATGGCATAGTCGATGCGGAGCATGTCGGAGTTTCGCAGGAAGACATCGAAGACATAGCGTATGCGTGCATCCACATTGAGCGACGTTGAGGCCATGAACATCCTCCCCTCCAGCTCCTCGAGGGTGCCGCGGAAGGCCACCGGCTCGTCGCCGTCCATCAGCGCCTCCCCTCTCTGGAGCAGGTCCACAGCCTTCACCACTTCCGGATATGGGAGCAGTGAGCCGGAGATGAACAGAGCCTCGCAAGCCGGGTCCTCCGGCTCGTAGCCACCGAATTTCTCCCTGAGATACTCCACCGGATGGCAGACATAGCTGCCTGGCAGCAGGGTCTCCCACTTGCGCCGTATGGTGGTGATGCCCACCCGGAAGTCTGACACCGGGCGGGTGTATGACAGAGGCAGCAGGTTTCTATGGTTGGCCTCCGTGTCGAAAAGCACTATTGTTCTGTCGTGTCTCATGTATAGGATATAGCGGGTGGCACATCCCTCCGCCGGAAGCCTGTCGCCCCGCCGAAGCGTGTGCAGAATGCAAAAGTAATACTTTTTCGCCGTGCATGGCCAACTTTTGGCCAAAATTTTTCAAGACAGCCCCAAAAAACGCAGACGGGGCGCTTGATTTCTCAATCAGTCGCCCCGCTGTGATCTTTTAGAGTCTGATCCACTTTCCCAAGCGTCCCTTGTCCTACTCAATCACTTACTTACAAAATTATATCACTATTACTTTATGCTTTTGACTTGCCTGTTGCTTTGCTTTCTAACGATTGTTATCGTCTTTAAAATGGACATTTAACATTACACCATGAATAAATCTGTCATTTGTCTCCCTTCCCCTTTTTCTGACGCAAAGATAGTGAAAAATATTTCTTCCGACCAAATTTTTTCATGGATTTCTACAAACAATACCGACATTTTGACCAATCATTTTAGTATTTACTCCCAATTCAACCAAAATTTTCGGACTTTCGGAACACTCCTCCGAGCAAGAGGCGCTGCCGGGGACTTGTATATTCGCCGGGAAAGATGTATCTTTACGGCCTCAAAGACACAACACTCATATCAACACAATATCATGGAAAAGAAAAACCCCCAGTATCTCGCCGCACTGCGCGAGGCCATGCGTGCCCACGGAGTGGACACTGTGATCATCTCGGGCACCGACCCCCACCAGAGCGAGCTTCCTCCCCACCACTGGCGCGGGCGCGAATGGCTGACAGGCTTCTGGAGTGGCAACGGCACCAACGGCACTGCCGTGGTCACGGCCGACGACGCCCTATGCTGGACCGACTCACGCTACTTCATCCAGGCCGAGGAGCAGCTCAAAGGCACAGGCTTCCGCATGATGAAGGAGGACGGCCCGGACGCCGTGGACCTCGTGGACTGGGTGACGGAAAACACCAAGGCTGGACAGACCGTCGGCATCGACGGCATGACCTTCTCCGTCTCGCAGGCTCAGAGGATGCAGCAGGAGTTCTCGGACAACGGCATCAAGTTCAACGCCGATTTCCCGCAGTTCGACTACATCTACCCCGACCGCCCCGAGCGTCCCAAGAACAAGCTCTTCATCCACGACGAGAAGATCGTCGGCGAGACGGTCGACTCCAAATGCGCGCGCATCATGGGCGAGGTGCAGGCCGAGATGGCCAACGCCGTGATGCTCTCCGCCCTCGACGACATCGCCTGGGCCACCAACCTGCGCACGGCCGGCGACATCAACTTCTCCCCCATCTTCGTGGCCTACCTCTATCTCGACGAGAAGCGCCGCGTGCTCTTCATCGACGCCGAGAAGCTCACCCCCGCCGTGGAGGAGCACCTCAAGAAATACGCCTTCGAGGTCAAGCCCTACGACAGCGTCCTTGACTTCGTGGCCGCCCTGCCCAAGGAGACTCGCCTGCTCATCGACCCGCAGAAGACATCTGTGGCACTCTACGACCACGTCGGCTGCACCCCCGTCTTCGGCGGA
>CAZHCM010000186.1:0-3178 GCA_964531005.1 uncultured Sangeribacter sp.
TGGACATACCCACAAGCGAGACTTGCCCCTCATGCTTCGGCAAAGGGGAGGTGCAGCCGTCGCTGCTCTTCACCGACAAGCTGGAGGAGAAGCTGGACTACCTGGTTAACCATCTTCAGGTCAAGAAGTTCGTGATGTACGTCCATCCCTTTGTGGACGCCTATATCAAGAAGGGGATATTCTCCTCTTCGCTCTACTCGAAGTGGCGCAGGAAGTTTGGCCGCAACGTCAAGATCGTGGCCGACGAATCCCTGGCCTACCTGCAGTATAAGGTGATCGACGACACTGGCAAGGAACTCGACCTCAAGGAGGAGAGCGACATGAACAGCAGCCAGACGAAACGTCAGACCAAAATCAAGAATAGAGATAAGGAAGAAAATTAAATCCGCATCCTGGCGGCGGAGACCGGCGACGGTCTCCGCCGCTTTCTTTATGTCGGGGCATGGCCGGGAGAGACGGGAGGCGTGCAGATGGCTACGCATCAAATGAGGAAAGTATGCCCAGGGAGGGGGATTAAATGCAAAAATAAAGCTATTTGGGGTGGAAATTATATGTTATATAACAGGTTTGTGACAAAATGTAAAGATTTATTTGGCGGGTAAGGGAAAAATGCCTAACTTTGCATCGAACCTAATAAACAATCTTTTTTACCTTAAGATTTTTTACCTGTAGAAACTTATCAAAGGGGTGCGACCGTGGAGGTTATCACCCTTTTTTCTTTTTTCCAGGGTCCGAGCCGCGGAGGCGTTCCTGCTGGTAGACGATGCGTTTCTTCAGGGATATGGAGAGCAGGACAAGCACGAGGATTTCGGCTGCGCATATGATGACGAAGCGCCACGTATGGCCCTGCCGGAGCATGGGGAGGCCGAACTTCACGGTCATGAAGACGAAGTAGGCGAAGAGGATCGCCGGGAGCCAGATGTAGCGCTTGTTTCTCATTGCTGCTTTTTGATTGGAGGGGATGCGCGGCTGAAGCCGCGGCCCGGTGGGGGAGAGAGGGGATGGATTCGCGGCTGAAGCCGCGGCCCGGTGGGGGAGAGAGGGGAGGAGCTGGTCGGGGCCCGTCAGTTTTGGATTTCGGCGGGGTTGATGCGGTAGGGGGAGGCTTCGGGGTCGAAATGGCCCTGGTGGAGGTACTCGTAGAGATGGATGCAGGCCATGGCGTCGAGGGAGGCGTAGAGCTGCTGTTGCTCGCTCAGGGAGTCGGCCTCCCAGTTGGATAGTCGCTGCCCCTTGGATATGCGTTTGCCGAAGACGATGGCAAACATCTTGGTGAGACTCGTGTCGGCGATGTTGAACTCCTTGGCGTATTTCTGCAACTCCACGAATCCCTTCGGATTGAGTTCCCACACCTTGTTGATGTTATGGAAGTCGTCATGCAGGGAAAGCCCGATTTTCATCTTTTCCGGGTCTTCGAGCAGGTCCTTCACAGGCTGCGGGAGCCCGATGTGGTTGAGGCGGAAGAGATAGCAGGTGGAGCGGGTGGAGAGCTGCAGGAGGGAGACCATGTTGGACTGTCCTTTCTTGAAGGATGGGCGCGTCTCGGTGTCGAATCCTATGATGTCGCAGCTCCTGAGGGCCTTGACAGCGCGCTCGACATCCTCTTCGGTGTCGATGACTTTAACGTTGCCGTCATAGTCGGCTACGGGGAGTTGGGCCAGTTGGTCCTTGGATATCGATAGGGCGTAAGGCACGCTTTGTGTGAAGTCCATAAGTCTGCTTCTTTGCTCTGCCGGGCTGTTGAAATATTATAAGTTTATGATTTGAAAGACAAAATTACCGAAAATCGGCCGTATTTCCTAATAATTAGCCAAAAAAAGTTGTCGGGGGCATAATATGAAGGCCGAGCCTCGCCGTGATGGCGGGGCCCGGTCTATGGAAATATCCTGTGAGTGGAATCTGAATGTCCGGTGTCAGGTATTCGTGACGCCTCAGATGTCGGCGGGCATCTCGATCCAGAGGGTGTCGGGGGAATGGGTGGCGATCCACTCCTGAAGGTACCTGCGGGTATCCTCGCATATCACGCGGTCACGGTCGAAATGCGGATTGTAGACTATGGCCGTGAGCTTGATATGGCGTTGGCGCAGGGCGAAAAGGGTCAGGAGGGTGTGGTTGATGCTGCCCAGCTGTCCCGTGGTCACCACCACGGTCGGGAGTCGCCGTTCTGCGATGTAGTCTATGGTAAGGTAGTCTCCGTCGAGTGGCACCATCACGCCTCCGGCCCCTTCGACCAGCACGCAGTCGTAGCGGGAGGAGAGGGCCGCCGTGGCCTCGTCGATGAGTGTGAGGTTGAGCGGGCGGCTGTCGATGCGTGCGGCCAGGTCGGGGGATGCGGGATAGGTGTAGATGACGGGAGCGGTGACATGGAGACGGTCGTCCACCGTGGGTGCGATACCCATTATGCGGCGGTGCACGTCGATGTCCTCGCTGAAGTCGCGGTTGCCGGTCTGGATGAATTTCTGGGTGATGACGCGGCGTCCGCCGGCTGCGAGCTCGCGGGCGAGCCAACCGGTGGCGTAGGACTTGCCTACGTCCGTGCCTATCCCTGTGATGAATGTCACAGGCGGAAACGCCTTTACCATGCGAACATCGGATAAGCGTTCATCATGTCGTTGACCTCGCGGCGCACGGCCTTGATGGTCTCGGGGTTGTCGGCGTCGGTCAGCACGCGGTCGATGAAGTCGGCTATCTTCTCCATGTCCTCCTCCTTGGCGCCTCGGGTGGTGATGGCGGCGGTGCCGAAGCGTAGTCCGGAGGTCAGGAAGGGGCTGCGGCTGTCATAGGGCACCATGTTCTTGTTGGTGGTGATGTCGGCCTCGACGAGCACGCGCTCAGCCTTCTTGCCGCTCATCTCGGGGAACTTGGGACGCAGGTCGACGAGCATGCTGTGGTTGTCGGTGCCGTCGGAGATGATCTTGTATCCGCGCTTGATGAGGGCGTCGGCCAGTGCTGCCGCGTTCTTCTTGACCTGGATGGCATACTCCTTCCATTCGGGCTGAAGGGCCTCTCCGAAGGCTACAGCCTTGGCAGCGATGACGTGTTCCAGCGGACCGCCCTGCACGCCGGGGAAGACGGCGCTGTCGAGCAGTGCGGACATCTTCTTGATCTCGCCCTTGGGGGTCTTCTTGCCCCAGGGGTTGTCGAAGTCCTTGCCCATGAGGATGATGCCGCCGCGCGG
>CAZHCM010000187.1:0-3136 GCA_964531005.1 uncultured Sangeribacter sp.
CTCGCCTCGGGCCTGACCTCCTGCATGGTCGACTTCGAGCCCGACATCCCCTCCACCCCGGTGCTCTGCATGAACTCAGAGATCACCCCGGGCACCCCCATCACCCTCTACCTCTCCCGCTCCTGGCGCTGGAGCGAGGATGTGGAGGAGAGCGACGTGGAGATCGACGACGCCGAGGTGCGTCTCTATGTCAACGGAGAGCTGCGCGAAACCATGACCCCCGGAGTGACCGACAACGGCTACGACCCGGGCCACCCCTTCTACAAGTACACCAAATGCTACCGCAGCGCCTACGCCCCGGCCAGCGGCGACCTCATCCGCATCGAGGCCTCCTCGGAGCAGTATGGCGAGGCCTCGGCGGAAGTCACCGTGCCCTACCCGGTGCCCATCGACCGCGTGGTGACGCAAGACCTGAAGTGCACCCCGATCGGCGACATCTCCGGATGGCCCGCCGTAGAGGACCCTTGCGACTTCGTTATACAATTCAAGCTGCAGGTCCACTTCACCGACCCCGACACGCCCCACAACTACTACGACCTGAAGACGGGCATCTCCCGCTACGACAACTATGACGGCGAGGCTATCGCCTTCCTGAGCGGCGCCTATCCCGACTTCACGGGGGAGCCCCTATTCACCGAGCACGTCTCCGTCCTGGAGTCGGCCGTGGCGGAGACCAGCGGATACACCATCTTCTCCGACCGGCAGATCAACGGCAAGACCTATCCCCTGCGCATTGAATATGAGCCCTTCTCCTTCTACTACTCCAACCCCAAGGACCTCCCCGGCCCCAAAGACTACGGCATCACCATCTCCCTGCGCCATATCGACGAGGCCTACTACAAGCACGTCCTCTCCGTCTGGGAGGCCAACGACGCCATCGTCGGCGCCCTGGGAGGCATAGGGCTCGCCTCCCCCGTCTATGCCTACAGCAACGTCTCCACAGGGGCCGGCGTGGTGGCCGCCTATGCCACCTCGGTGGTCACCCTCCCGATCGTCGACCTCATCGAGCAATCCGGAGCCCTTGATTAAGTATTAGGTAGTAGGTAGTAGGTATTAGCGAAAAAATTTGTAACTTCGTGCCCCGTAAATGACAGCACGCGAATTTCAGGCCATATACCGTCGCATGTACATGCCCCTCTGCATGTATGCCCTACGCATGGTGGAGGATGTCGACACCGCCAACGATGTGGTGCAGACATCCTTCATGCTCGTGTGGGACCTTCTCCAGCAGGGGCATGATGTGCATGCCCCGGAGGTGTACATGTACCGCGCGGTGCGCAACCGGGCCCTGGCCCAGTTGCGCACCTCCAATCGTTTCTCGCCCCTGCCTGACGACGCCGACGAGGTGTCGGAGGAAGAAATCGAGACAGCCGAGCGCGACGCCCGGCTTTGGCGCGCCATCGACGACATGCCTCCGCGCCGGCGCGAGATATTCCTGATGAGCAAGCGCGACGGCATGACCTATGCCGCCATCGCCGAGGAGCTCGGCCTGTCGGTCAAGACCGTGGAGCACCAGATCTCCAAGGCCCTCGCCTCCCTCCGCACAGACCCGCGCCTCTTAGCCCCCCTGCTCCTCTTCTTCTGAACCTTCGACCTCTGCCTTCAGACATGAAATTGCAGGGCCTTCGCTCCTCGGAGCGAAGGCCCTGCGTATTTATGAACTCAATTTTGACTCCTCCGGCGACCCGTCAGTCACCGTTGACGGCTCGGGGAGGACGGGGGTCAGTGGCGGTACTTGACGGCGTTGCCGTCGCCGGCTAGGCGAAAGGTTTTGAGAACCGAATGCTTGGCTATACCAGATTTAACATTCTCTAACACCGCTCCACGACCCCACTAATATCTAAAGGTAAGAGATAACGCGCTAAATATATTAACATTACGCCCTTCTCTCCCTTTTCTCTCTTCTTCTAATTTGATTTTGGGGTAGAGACGAGATAATAAGTCGTCCACCTGTTTGACCCACGTCTTCCTACTATTCCATCTTCTTCAAGACTAAGGATTTGAGTCTTTATTCGTTTTTCACTGATTTCTGACCCAATTCTTTCTCTTATATCTCCAATCCTTGCTTCTTTATAGAGTTTCAAATCCTCAATTATTAGCTCTTTAAGTCGATAATCCTCAATTCTTTTCAGCGAAGTCCTACCGCGATAGTCTGCATTTTGAAGCAACATCGTGTTCACTCTATATTCCATTCCTCTGCTTCGGACATTCCTGCTTAATATATAATATCTCAAGATTAGCGGCGTTGAATCCATGTGTTTAGCACCCTTATAATAGCTGTATCTATTCTAAACCATGCAAATCGAGACACATCAAACAGAGTTCAAACGCATCTGGAAGGATGAATACCTGAAATGGATCTGCGGGTTCGCCAACTCACAGGGGGGCCATATGTACATCGGCGTAGACGATGACAGGTCAATATATGGAGTCCCTCATCTTTCAGAGCATTTGGAATCCATACCAAACAAGATCGTGACAATGTTGGGCATAGTGCCTGTCGTCAATCATATCGTAAAAGATGATAAGGATGTAATCGAAATCATTATCGAGCCTTCCAACGTGCCTATTTCCTATAAGGGGGTATTCTACATGCGTAGCGGAGCGACCAATCAAGAACTACGCGGCATGGCCCTACAGCAGTTTCTTATGAAGAAATTTGGGCGAAGCTGGGAAGACACGCCATGCTTCGGTGCAACCCTAAGCGACATAGACCCAAAGGCCATAGCGTATTTTTTGAAAAGAGCCATCAAGGAGGGACGGTTAGCAGCAGAGACAGATGATTCTTCTATCGAAGAAGTCCTCACAAATCTTGGTTTCCAGGAAGACGGCATCCCATGCAATGGGGCGATCCTGTTATTTGGCAAGTATCCACAAAGACGTTTTGCCACCTCCAGCTTCAAAATAGGACGTTTCGGCTCTTCCAGTTTCGATCTGCTGAGTCAGGACATAATCGAAGGCAACCTGATAGAAATGCCTGAGAAAGTACTCTCTTTATTGAAGGAGAAATTCTTGATTCGCCCTATTCGTTACGATGGCCTACAGCGTCTCGAACCTCTTGAACTACCGGAAGATGCGCTCAGGGAACTCGTTTGCAATGCCATCGTCCATCGTGACTATCAAGGGTCATGGACAC
>CAZHCM010000188.1:0-3112 GCA_964531005.1 uncultured Sangeribacter sp.
TTGCAGGTATCGAACGTCCGATGGGTGTAGCTGAATATAGACTAAATGAAGAAATTGAACGGCTATCTAGAGTCCTTCCAACGGAAAGTGAAATTCAAAAGCTTATTGATACTTATAATGCGGAATGACCAATCTGGGGTATTCAGCAGCATGAAATTTTTAAAACTCTGCAAAAATAATAAATTGTACTGATAAAAGAACAAAATGTCCGATTGTTCCTTCGAGAGAACAATTCGGGCGGAAGCGCTTGTGTGTACCTATGGCCGGTCGGCCAGAGCCCTGTTAATTCATGTTGAGTTTAGGACGCAGATACTGCCCGGTGAACGATCCGGGAGGCGTCGCAATGGTCTCCGGAGTGCCGGGGGCCACTATCTCACCTCCCTTGTCTCCACCCTCCGGACCTATGTCGATGACCCAGTCGACGGCCTTGATCATGTCCATGTTGTGCTCGATGATGACCATGGTGTGGCCCTGCTCCAGGAGGCGGTTGAGCGACTTCAGCAGCGTCGAGATGTCGTGGAAATGCAGGCCGGTTGTCGGCTCGTCGAAGATGATCATCGTGTGGGGCTGCTTGTCCTGCGAGATATAGTAGGCCAACTTCACGCGCTGGCTCTCGCCCCTAAAGCTTCATCAAAAGCAATTGATTACTTCGTGGCGGTCATGGCGTCGAGGAGGTCTTGGTAAGAGGTCACTTTGTGGTAGCGGACCTTGTCGGTGGAGATGGTCTGGAAGAGGCGGGAGCAGCAGGCTATCTTGGCATTCTCGATGGCATTGATTTGGAGGGAGCTTAACGATCCCTTAGTCTCGGCGATGAAGAAGATGTGTTTCACATCGCCTCTCTGCATGGCGATGGCCCAGTCGGGGGCGTAGTCGCCTACGGGTGTGGGGATGGAGAATGAGCGCGGCAACTTGGCATATACAACAACCTCCTCAGCCTCGTCGAGATCATGTGCAAAGGCGCGTTCTCCATTACTGTCGGTCACCACATAGTCGGTGATATGCTTCGACGCGTGCACGGCCTTGTCAATATCGGCTCGGCTCGTGCCTGTGAAGATGGTCGAGTCATACTTTCCGTCGGTGAGTTGATAATGGATGTGGTCGACTATCATCGTGGCCTTTTGCTCCCGTATGATCCGCACCACCTTTTGGATGAACTCCTCGGGATTGTTGCGGAAGAGCGCCAATTTCTGAGGGTGCAGCCCATGAAGTATCTTTGCAGCGGTGCGCCGGGTCAGGTTGGCTCCCCTCGCCACCTGGCCGATGAGGTCGTATCTCACCGTCGACGTGGAGACATCCTGCAACTCTTGTGACGTAGAAGTGGTGTCGCCATACTTTGTGACATCGTCCTCGGCCTGCTCTCCCACTACTTTGACATACCGTAGAGTGCGCACCTGCAGCTCGTCGGAATTTAGATGCAGAATTGCCTTGGCTATAAGTTCGTCCGAGTCGTAGCTGACAGTGTAGACGTATTGATGGTTGATGGCCTTCCAAAGCTCCTGAAACTCCGGCCTGGCGAAATTGGCATTCAGGCGTGGCTCGGGTATCCGGGTCTTGTTGCCGTCCGTGGTCAGCTCGTCAAGGAGGCCTGGGTCGAAGATGGAGTTAATGAGCAAGGTCACCCCCTCGGCGATAGGAGCAAGTTTCTCACTGAAAGGAGCGAGTGAGCCTGTTGTCACATCCTGGCGATACTTCGGTGTAATATTGCCTTCGTCGTCCACATAGCCATTGTCCTCCAGCCAGACCATAATGCGGCTTGCCTCTGTAACGGTAACAACATGGGGCTCCCCGTCGACGGTGACCATCTTCCCTTCGAAGTAGGCGGGTGTAGCTTTGACGGGACGCTCGCGCAGGGCCTCTCGTGTCTCCTTCTGAAGCTGGGATGTGAAGGCGCTGTAGCTCTCGTTGGCAATGACGGTTAGAACGTTGACGCTATGCACCTCGTCGCCGAGCAAGTCCTTGTCCTGTCGTACGCCGTTGCGGTCAACTGCGATACGCAGGCCTCGACCCACCTCCTGGCGTTTAGCGGTGGTAGAGTCGCTGTGGCGTAGCGTGCAGATCTGGAAGACGTTGGGGTTATCCCATCCCTCGCGCAGGGCGGAGTGGGAGAAGATGAAGCGTGTTGGTTCGTCGAAACTTAGCAGCCGCTCCTTGTCGCGCAGTATGAGGTCGTAGTCAGAGGCGTCATCGCTCACGTCGCTACCACGCTTGGTCTTGGTCTCGACCATCTTCCCCTTCTTGTCGATGGAGAAGTAGCCGCGATGTGTCTCATGCGGCGCCATGCGGCGCAGGTACTCGTTGTAGTCCTCGTCCCAGATATGAAACTCCTCGTTGACAAGCCTTGCATACTCCTCCTCGAAGATCTTCTGGAAGACACCTTTGATCGGTTCGCCCGCCTCGTCGTATGCGCGATACTTCGCCACCTCGTCGATGAAGAAGAGCGAGAGGCACTTGATGCCCCGCTTGAAGAGCTGGCGCTCCTTCTCGAAATGGGCCTTAATGGTCTCGCGTATCTGCACACGCTGGAGATTGAGGAGGTTCTGATCGCCCACCACCTCCCCCTTGCGGATGGTGACCCCGTTAGTGAAAGTGACGTAGGCCGTCGGTTGCTTCACCGACCCCGGGGAGATCTCGGCGATGTCGTAGCCACGATATTGCTCAAGTCCCTTGGATTCGGTGAAGAGGGAATCTCCAAAGCCGAGTTTTCGGAAATGACGGCGTGGCTCCCCGGCGGCGTTTTTGACCTCGATCGAGATGCGTGCCATGGGAGGCTTGGAAGGGGAGAGGATGAAGTCGTCAAGATACATGTAGCCGCTCGTGCCACGCAGGTTCTTCATCTCGAAGCCCACGACCTGGATGCGCTTGACGAGCCTCTCGCGGTACGCGTCAAGGGCGTCAAGGGCATAGACAGTATCATGGCGAGTGCGGTGGGTAGCGGAGTAGTTGAGTACGAAGAGAGGCCGGAACTTCTTCAAGGCGCTCTGGGTGGCCGCCCCCTCCATCTTCTGTGGCTCGTCCATGATAATGATGGGGCGGTTGGCGGCAATCACGTCGATAGGCCTTCGAGAGGCAAACTCGTCGCGCTTGGAGTAGATGATGCGGCTCTCCTTGCTCC
>CAZHCM010000189.1:0-3014 GCA_964531005.1 uncultured Sangeribacter sp.
CGGGGAGGGCTTGGATTTGGTTTTGGGGGGCCATGGGGGTGGTGGGAGTGGTGGAACGGTGGGAGGATTGGGGGTGATGGGAGTGGTGGGGGTGGTGGGGGTGGTGGGAGTGGTGGGAGTGGTGGGAGGATTGGGAGTGGTGGGAGATTTGAGAGGGTGGGGTGCTGCCGGCTTAGTAGGGATAGGTTACGTCCCAGAGGTAGAGGGCTTCGGCGGGCATCGACTGGCCGGCCGCGCAACGGTCTTTGGCCTCGATGACTTGCTTGAAGCCTTCTAACGACAGCTTGCCTCGACCTACTTCTGTTAGGGTGCCTACCACGGCTCGGACCATGTTGCGCAGGAAGCGGTCGGCCGTGATGGTGAAGACGGCCCCCGCCATGCGCCCGTCATCGTCGGGGATGGGTAGCCAGCGGGCGTGGGTGACGTGGCAGATGTTGGTCTTGTTGTCGGAGTGCAGCTTGGCGAATGAGGTGAAGTCCTCCACATCCAGCAGCAGGCGCGCCGCCTCGTTCATCGCCTCCAGGTCGAGGCCGTTGGGGCAGTGCCAGGAGAGGGTGTGGAAGAAGGGTGTCTTGTCGAAGGCCACGAAATACTTATAGGTGCGACTCGTGGCGTCGAAGCGGGCGTGGGCTGCGGTGTGGACCTCGCGGATGTCGCGGATGGCGATGTCGCGCCCGCAAAGGCGGTTGAGCGCCACGAGGAGTCGCCCCTTGTCGGGGAGCTCGCCGTCGAAGTCGAAATGCGCCACCATGCGCCGGGCATTGACGCCGGCATCCGTGCGTCCCGCCCCCACGATGGGCACGGGGCGCCGTAGCACGGTCGCGAGGGCCTCCTCCACAACCGACTGCACGCTCACGGCGTTGGGCTGCGACTGCCAGCCGTGGAAGGGCGCCCCCCGATAGGCGAGGGTCATGAAATAACGCCTGGTCTTCGGGCGCTGTTCGGCCACGCTGTGCGAGGCCGGGGAGAGGATCTGAAACTCTCCCGGCACACACATTGGCTCGGCGTGATGGTGGGCGAATGTCTCCATGACGGTCGTCAGTCGCGCTCCAGGTAGGTGATGCCGTAGAGGCCGGAGCGGTAGTTGTTGAGAAACTGTCGGCCCTCCTCGGCTGTGATGACCCCTTTCTTCATTGAGGCGGTGACCCATGTCTCCAGGGTGCGCACGAGTTTCTTGGGGCTGTACTCCACATAGTCGAGCACGTCGGCCACGGGTTCGCCGTCGATGATCTGCTCGATCTCATAGCCGTTGTCGCCCACGGTGACATGCACGGCGGCGGCATCGCCGAAGAGGTTGTGCAGGTCGCCCAGGATCTCCTGGTACGCCCCCACCAGGAAGACGCCGAGATAGTAGGGCTCGTTGGGGCGCAGGGTGTGGACCGGCAGGGAGTGGGAGACGCCCTGGGGAGATACGAAACGGTTGATCTTGCCGTCGGAGTCGCAGGTCATGTCCTGGATGGTGCACTCATGCGTGGGCTTCTCGTCGAGGCGGGCGATGGGCATTATTGGGAATATCTGGTCGATGGCCCAGCTGTCGGGGAGGGACTGGAAGAGGGAGAAGTTGCAGAAATACTTCTCCGGCAGCATTCGCTCCACCTTGCGCAGCTCTTCGGGAGGGTGCTTCATGGAGCGGGCTATGGAGTTGACGTCGCGGGCCACGCTCCAGAAGAGTTTCTCGATCTGGGCGCGTGTCTTGAGGTCGAGCAGCCCGAGCGAGAAGCGGTCGAGCGCCTCCTCGCGTATCTGGATGGCGTCGTGCCAGTCCTCGAAGACGCGCGAGGGGTTGATGTTTTCCCAGATGTTGTAGAGCTCCACGGCCAGCTCGTGCGAGTCTGGGGGAAGCTCGGCGTCGTCCTTCCACTTGGGCAGGTGGGTGGTCTCCAGGGTCTCGATGATGAGGATGGAGTGGTGGGCTGTCAGGGAGCGCCCCGTCTCGGCGATGAGGTTGGGGTGGGCGAGGCCGTTCTTCTCGCAGGCGTCCACGAGCGAGGAGACGGCGTCGTTGACGTATTCCTGCACGGAGTAGTTCATCGAGTTCTCGCCGCGCGAGGAGCGGGTGCCGTCGTAGTCCACACCGAGGCCGCCGCCGATGTCGACAAACTCGATGTTGAAGCCCATCTTCGAGAGCTGCACATAGAACTGCATGGCCTCGCGCAGGGCGTTCTTGATGCGGCGTATCTTGGTGATCTGGCTGCCGATGTGGAAGTGGATAAGCTTGAGGCAATCGGCCATACCCTCCTTCTCCAGGTACTCCAGGGCGTCGAGGAGCTCCGAGGAGTTGAGGCCGAACTTCGAGACGTCGCCTCCGCTCTCCTCCCACTTTCCGCTCCCCGAGGAGGTGAGCTTGATGCGGATGCCGACGTTGGGGCGGATGTCGAGGCGGCGTGCCACGTCGGTGATGAGCTTTAGCTCGTTGAGCTTCTCGACCACGAGATAGATGCGGCGCCCCATCTTCTGGGCCAGCAGTGCGAGCTCGACATAGTCCTCGTCCTTGTATCCGTTGCAGACGACGATGGAGTCTGACGAAGTGCTGACGCCGAGCACGGCGGTCAGCTCCGGCTTGGAGCCGGCCTCAAGGCCGATGTTGTACTTGTTGCCGTGGCTTACGATCTCCTCCACGACCTGGCGCATCTGGTTGACCTTGATGGGATATACCACGAAACTGTCGCCCTTGTACTGGTATTGCTCGGAAGCAGTCTGGAAGCACGAGGAGATCTTGCGGATGCGGTCGTCGAGGATGTCGGGGAAGCGCAGCAGCAGGGGGGCCGAGACGTCGCGGAGCTTCAGCTCCTCAAGAATGTCCTTGATGTCGACGGGATAGCATCCGGGACGGGGCGTCACCTGCACGTGGCCCTTGTCGTTGATTGAAAAGTATTTCAGACCCCAACCGTTGACGTTGTAGAGTTCGGTCGAGTCCTCGATTCTCCATTTTCTCATTTCTGTGGTATGAATTTCTCTTATAATATGGTATGCTGTATAGATTATAACGCGGTGTGGAGGGGAGGGGTTCAGGA
>CAZHCM010000190.1:0-2967 GCA_964531005.1 uncultured Sangeribacter sp.
TCTTCAGGCGCTCCGCCTGCTGGGGGGAGTCGGTGAGGATGAGCATGCGGTAGCCTTCGGAGAGGAAGCGCGTGAAGGAGTCGGCGATGAGGTCGAAGTTCTTGTGGTAGAAGGCCTGCGGGGAGGTGTCGAACCTCAGCGTGGCCTGCGCGCCAAACCATCCGGCGGTGTCGGCCGTGCCCCTGTACTGGAACAGTCGCATCCTTTCCAGGCGCGCCTCGAAGTCGTCGTAGTCCACCACCTGCTTCATGGAGTCGGGATCCCCCTCGTCGGCTATCGTGGCCGAGGGGGAGTATGTCTCCATCGAGATGGCCTTGACCCTCTGCAGGAGCCAGCTCACGGAGGCGCACACCACCGGCGTCGTCTCCCCGACAAACTCCAGGAAGGATACGCCCGCGTCAGCGCCTCCGCCGCAAAGGCCCGAGGGGACGATGGAGAGCTCCTTGAGACGCTGCTGCGAAAGCTGCGTCTCGACGTCGAAGGTGCGCATGGAGTCGATCTCGTCGTCGAAGAAGTCGATGCGGTAGGGGAGCTCGTGGCTATATGAGAAGACGTCGAGTATGGAGCCTCGGCGGGCGAACTGCCCCGGCTCGTAGACGTAGTCCACCTCCTTGAAGCCCAGTTCGCGCAGACGCGCGGCGACGTCGCTCATGCGCGCCTTTCCGCCGGAGCGGAGCTGTAGGGTGGCCTCGCTCAGGGTCTCGCGCCCCGGCACGCGCTCGGCCAGGGCCTCGGGATAGGACACGACCCACTTCACCGGGGAGCGTGTGTCGTCCCAGAGGTCGAGCACCTCGGTGCGCAGTATGGCCGCGGCCTGGTCAGGCTGTCCATATTTGATGTCGCGCCGGTATCCGCTCGGGAAGAGGGCGGCAGCCTGTGCGCCCGCTATCTGGCACAGGTCATGGTAGAGATACCCGGCCGAATCGGCGTCGTCGGCCACGACGAGCATCTTCCGGCCCCCCTTGCGCGTCATGGAGGCTATGAGCATCGCCGGGGCGCTCCCGGCCAGGCCCTCCAGGCTGACGCGCTTCAGCTTCTTGTCGTCCATGACGCGGCGCAGGGCCTCGCTTCGCGCCGGGGTCATGAAGAGGGCGTCGGCCGCGGCCAGGGTCATCGTGTCGATGGAGGGGCGGGAGGCTTTGGGCTTGCTGGGGGCGTCCATCACTTGGAGGTCTTCTTGGCCGGGCGCAGCATCGAGGCGTAGCGGCCCGGGGTGTTGAGTATCTCTATGGCGGCGTCAAGACCCGGATCGTCCTTCAGCTCGGTGCGTATGCGCCCCTTGTCGAAGTAGTAGCGCGTCATTATCTCCTCGGCCAGGTACTGGGAGATCTCGGGGCGCTTGAGCTCGAGGTCGCGCTTCAGGTCGTGCTCCAGCAGACGACGCAGCTCCTCGACCCCCTTGCGCGATTCGTCGTCCATGTATCCCTCCTCCTCGATGGCCTCGCTTAGCTTGTCGAGCAGCACGGAGCAACGCCGCTCGTACTCGAAGGTCTCGGGATCGAGCGTGGAGGTGAAGTCGGCATATATCTCGTCGGTGATCTCGAAATCGTCGGGTGCGGGTGCGGAATCGTGGGCGGAGGCATACTTGGTGGAGTAGTCGAAGATGCGGTTGCCGCGCATCAGCTCCACCAGCAGGGCGGAGGGGACACGCCAGGTGATGACCGTGTCGGGCTGCAGGCCGCCGCCGTCGCGCACCTCGCGCCCGGCGCGGGTGTGGTAGACGTTGGTGAGGCTGTCGGGGGTGTATGCCACCGTGCCGTCAGGATTGCGGCGCGAGTAGTCGAGGGCCTGTATGAGGCGCCCGGAGGGGGTGTAGTACTTCGCCATCGTGACCTTCAGCAGGCCGTCGTAGGGCATCGGCAGGGTGCCCTGCACCAGCCCCTTGCCGAAGCTGCGCGAGCCGACGAGCACGGCGCGGTCCAGGTCCTGGAGGGCGCCGGCCGTGATCTCCGAGGCGGAGGCCGATCCGCCGTCGATGAGCACCACCATCGGGATGTCGGGGAGCAGGGGCTTGCGCGTGGTCTTGTAGACCTTCTCCTGGCCCGGGTCGCGGTAGCGGGTGCGGAGCACCTCCGTGCCCTTGGGCAGGAACTCGCCGAGGATCTCGACGGCGCTCTCCACCAGGCCTCCGCCGTTGCCGCGCAGGTCGAGTATCAGGGATGAGACTTCAGGGTCGTCCTTGAAGCTCTGCAGGGCCTGGCGCACCTCCTCGGGCGACTTGTCGATGAAGGAGGTGAGCTGGAGATAGCCCGTGCGGCCGCCGTTGACCACCCCGTAGTATGGCACGGAGGGCTGCTGGAGCTTGCGGCGCACGATGTCGAAGGTCATGACGCTGTCCTGGTCGGCAGGCATCCAGGGGCGTTGCACGGTGACGCGCACCGTGGTGCCCGGCTCGCCGCGCAGCAGCTTGGAGACGTTCTGGCCCTTGGGCTCCAGGGTGTTGACGGTGTCGACGCGCAGGATCTTGTCGCCGGCGCGCAGGCCCGCGGCCTGCGCCGGGCTCCCCTCCATGGGCTGGGAGATGTAGGTGACGCCGTCGCGCACCTGGATTAGGCTTCCGATGCCGGCATACTCTCCCGTGGTCATGTTGCGCAGCGACTCCGTCTCGTCCTGGGTGTAGTATTCGGTGTAGGGGTCGATGGTGCCGAGCAGGGCGTCGATGGCGGCCTTGAACGCCTCGTCGGTGCGCACCGTGTCGACGTAGTTCTGGTCGAGGGCGTGCACCATTGAGTTGAAGGTGGTCAGGTTGCGGTTGACGGCCATGTCATGGCTCTTGGTGTCGCTTTTGGCGGCGCAGGCGCAGAAGAGGGCCAGGGCCGCTATGAGGTATGCCGTTTTTTTCATAGGATGCTTGTTACTTGTGGGGATAGTCCACGGTGAAGTGCAGGCCGCGGCTCTCCTTGCGCTCGCGTGCCTGGCGCATGATGAGGTAGGCGACGTTGATGAGGTTGCGCAGCTCGCACAGCG
>CAZHCM010000191.1:0-2931 GCA_964531005.1 uncultured Sangeribacter sp.
GGGGGCCCGAGATGCGGTTCATGTATTTGGTGACAGCCCCAGGCGCACATGTGCAGGGGCGCGTGGGATGGCCGAAATAGCCGCAGGGGCACGGATTCATCGAGGCCACGAGCATGAACGAGGCCGGATACTGCACAGTGTAGCGGGCGCGCGAGACCGTCATCACGCGGTCTTCCAGCGGCTGCCGCATCACTTCGAGCACATGGCGGGGGAATTCGGGAAATTCGTCGAGGAAAAGCACCCCGTTGTTGGCCAGCGAGATCTCGCCGGGCATCGGGGTGTTGCCCCCGCCGACCATCGCCACCGGGGAGACGGTGTGGTGGGGCGTGCGGAAGGGGCGGCGGGTCATCAGCATCGAGCCGCGCGGCAGCTTGCCCGCCACGGAATGTATCTTGGTGGTCTCCAGAGCCTCGGCCAGCGTCAGCGGTGGCAATATGGAGGGAAGGCGCTTGGCCATCATCGACTTGCCCGCTCCGGGAGGCCCTATCATCAGCAGGTTGTGCCCCCCTGCGCAGGCCACCTCGAAAGCCCTTTTCACCCCCTCCTGTCCCTTGACCTCGGAGAAGTCGAAATCGAACACGGCGGCTTCGCGGGCGAAGAGTTCGCGGGTGTTGATGACCGTGGGGGCAGGGGCGTCCTCCTCCCCTTTCAGCACGGCGACCGCCTCCTGAAGGGTGCCGACGCCGTAGACGTCGAGATTGTTGACCACGGCGGCCTCGGTGGCGTTGGCCACGGGCACTATCATGCGCTTCATGCCCAACTCCCTGGCCTTTATCGCGGCCGGAAGCGCGCCGCGCACCGGCAGCACGGAGCCGTCGAGCGACAGCTCCCCCATGATCATGGTGTCGGCCACGCTCTCGGGAGGCAATGTCTCCACGGCCGTCAGTATGCCGGCGGCTATTGCCAGGTCGAAGGCCGCCCCCTCCTTCTTGACGTCGGCTGGGGCGAGGTTGATGAGGATGCGCCGGTGCGGAAAACCGAAGCCCGACTGCACCATGGCCGTCGAGACTCGCTGGTAGGCCTCCTTGACGGCAGTGTCGGCCATGCCGACGATGTTGAAGGTGGTGCCGCGGTCCACGGAGGTCTCTATGGTGACCAGGAAGGCGTCGATGCCCGATATGGCGGCTGATGAGACTTTGGTCAGCATGTCTGTCACCCCTTTCCTTTTATGGTGTCCTTGCCGGTGGCGTTCGCTTTCCCTCCGATGCTGTCCTTGCGGGGGGCGCTGCGGCGCATTAGCGTGCGGAAGGCCTGCGCCGCGCGGGATGCCTGGCGACCGCTATAGAGGGTGCGCCCTGTGGAGTCGGCCACTATCCACCATCCTGGCCCCTCCACCCCGAGGGTGCGCAGGCGCGTGTCAGCCTGCGCCAGGGGCATCCAGGCGTGGGCCACGAGGCGCAGGGAGTCAAACCGCAGGGCGTTGATCCATCCGACGGAATCGGTCTCCAGCCCCACGCTCACTATCAGGCGGCGCGCGGAGTCGCCCCATTGCCTGCCCAAGGCCCGGAGGGTGTCGATGTCGGCATCCCTGCCTGCGGCGCCGTTACGCCCGAAATAGAAGATGGAGGCGTCCTTGGAGGCGGTGGAGAGGAGACGGCGCTTTCCTCCCGGCACGGCCACCACCATGCTGCGCAGCAGCACGTTGGAGCCTGCGCGACGCACGTCGCCATCCCCACCCTTGGGGGAATAGGCGGCATCCCCCGCAAGGTCGGCCACGCCGCATGCCTCGGCCATCTTCTCGCGCTCGGCCTTGGGCTGGAGGGCGTTCCAGAGATATGCGAAGCCGTCGGCGTCGGCGCGGCGGTCATAATACGTGAGGAGGATGATGGCCGTCGCCCGGCTGTCGGGGGCCGACCGCACGAGGCGTCCCACGGCGGCGTTGACCGAGTCGGGGATGGCGGAACGCAGGGCCTTGACGTTGGCCAGGCGCCAGTCGGTGAGCTCGCGGGAGGTGGAATTACCCTTCTCCAGCCTCCATTCGAGGGGGTCGGAGCTTTCGCCTGAGAGCACGAGGCGGTCGCCGCGCGTGGCATAGAGCACCACCTCGGGCATGCTCCCTGCGCCTCTGGAGACGTAGACCACCGTGGGATGGCGCGTGACGCCACGCAGGGTGTACTTGCCTTGCTGCAGGGGGACGGTGGTCTGCATCCACATGCCTGTCTTGTCACTGGATGCATAGTAATCCACCGTATAGTTGCCCCATACGTCGGGGGAGAAGGCAAAGTCCACCTGAAACTCATTCTTGACGCATGAGTTCAGGAGCAGGAGCGCCAGCCCCGCCATGAGGCTCCGGAGCCATCCTCGCATCTTCATTTGCAGGGAGCCGGTGTCAGTCGTCGATCTGGACATCGAAGTCGTCGCCGAAGAGATCCTGGTCCTCGCCTGTCTCAGGCTCGTAGGCCTCATCCTCGGCCACTTCCTCTTCCATCTCCTCCTCGACCTCTTCGGGCTCCTCCTCCTTCTTGCCCTTGGATTTCTTGGACACGCGCTTGGTGGGCGAGGGAAGTCCGTTGCGGCGCGCCTCGCGCTCCTCCTCCAGGGCCTCCTTGATCTTCTTGGTCAGCTCGTCGAAGAGCTCGGGGTTGTCGCCGATGATCTTCTTGACGGCCTCGCGTCCCTGTCCGAGCTTGGCGCCGTTGTAGGAGAACCATGCGCCCGACTTCTTGAGAATGCCGAGCTCCACGCCCATGTCGACGATCTCGCCGGTGCGGGAGATGCCTTCGCCAAACTTGATCTCGAACTGCGCCTTCATGAAGGGTGGCGCCACCTTGTTCTTGACCACCTTCACCTTCACTTCGCGGCCGATGGTGTCGTCGCCGTCCTTGATGAGCTGCGAGGGGCGGATGTCGATGCGGACCGTGCTGTAGAATTTCAGGGCGTTGCCGCCGGTGGTGGTCTCGGGGTTGCCGAACATCACGCCGATCTTCTCGC
>CAZHCM010000192.1:0-2919 GCA_964531005.1 uncultured Sangeribacter sp.
GCGCAGCCATCCAGGGCGGCGTGCTCAGCGGCGACGTCAAGGACGTGCTTCTGCTTGACGTAGTGCCTCTGTCGATCGGTATCGAGACTATGGGCGGCGTGATGACTAAGCTTATCGACGCCAACACCACCATCCCGACCCGTAAGAGCGAGACCTTCTCGACGGCAGCCGACAACCAGCCCGAGGTGACCATCCGCGTGCTCCAGGGCGAGCGCCCCATGGCAGCCGACGACAAGCTGCTTGGCGAGTTCAACCTCGGCGGCATCGCACCCGCACCGCGTGGCGTGCCTCAGATCGAGGTGACCTTCGAGGTCGACGCCAACGGTATCCTCAACGTTTCGGCCAAGGATAAGGCCACCGGCAAGGAGCAGAGCATCCGCATCGAGGCTTCGAGCGGCCTGAGCGAGGAGGAGATCAACCGCATGCGCGACGAGGCCACGGCCAACGAGGCCGCCGACAAGAAGGCCAAGGAGCGCGCTGACAAGCTCAACCATGCCGACGCCGTCATCTTCCAGACCGAGAAGCAGATGAAGGAGTTTGGCGACAAGATCTCCGCCGACAAGAAGGCTGCCATCGAGAGCGCAGTGGAGCGCCTGAAGGAAGTCCACAAGCAGCAGCTCGTGGAGGACATTGACTCCGCAGTCAAGGCTGTCGAGGAGGCCATGCAGGCCGCGGCCCAGGACATCTACGCAGCCCAGCAGGCTGCCGGAGCCGGCGCAGCAGGCACTGGTGCAGCAGGCCAGGAGGCTCCCAAGGACCACCCCGGTGAGAAGGACATCACCGACGTGGAGTTTGAGGAAGTCAACTGATTATAGAAAGAAATAACCGAAAGTCCCCCCGGTGGCGGTCTGACCGTCGCCGGGGGGACTTTTTTGTGTTGGAAAACAATTTTTTACCGCCCCTCTTTGGCTCGGGGAGTAAAATTTCACGCGGGATGCAATTTTTATTTGGTGGAGTGGGAGAATTGTTATATATTCGCACCGTGATTCCACTCAGGCTTCAGGACATGGCCCGGAGCGGTGTCGCACGTCAAAGCTAAGAATAAAATTACACCCGAGATACGACATGGTATTTAGATTTAAACTTGTGAGCGACGAGGTGAGCAATTTCTCGCGCGAGATCGAGATTGACTCGACTGCCTCGTTTCTGGAGCTGCGCAATGCGGTTCTGGACAGTGTGGGATACAGCCGTGGCGAAATGAGTTCCTTCTTCCTGTGTGACGACGATTGGGAGCGTCACGAGGAGGTGACTCTTGAAGACATGGGAAGCAGCAGCGACTACGATGTCTGGCTGATGGAGGACACTCCGCTCGAGGAGCTTATCGAGGAGGAGGGGCAGAAGCTGATGTTCGTGTTTGACTACATGACCGAGCGTGCCTTCTTCATGGAGATGAAGGAGGAGATACCTTCGCGCACCCTCAGCCAGCCTGTGTGCACCATGAAGTGTGGCAATCCCCCTGCCCAGACGGTGGATCTGGACGAGTTTGACGCCAAGGTCGACGAGGCGGCCCGCAGGGCTGCGCAGGCCACGGAGATGGATGCGGAGTTCTTCGGCGATTCGGAATACGATGCCGACGAGCTTCCCGAGGGCTTCGAGGAGGAGCTCTGAGCAGATTCCTAAAGCAAGCCGAGGCCTTGGTGCCTCCTAAAAACAGCCGGCCCCCGATTGAGATTTTCTCAATCGGGGGCCGGCTGTTTCCCCGGCTAAAGCCGGGGCCCGGTGGGTGGGGCCGTATCTACTCCGGCTGAAGCCGGAGCCCGGAGGTGGCTCTATGGGGCCGGGATTAACGGTGATGGTGGTGCTTGTCGTGCTTGTGGTGCTTGGGGGCTTTCTGCTTTTTGGGCTTTTTGGGCTTTTTGTGCTTTGCCGGGACCCGGTATTCGGAGGGGTGAGGGCCTCTTGGGCCGGGGCCGTAGCTACGGTATGTGCAGCCTGTGAGAAGCAATGCGAGGAGGGCGGCGAGGGCGATGCCCATCAGGGTCTTGTGTGTCTTCATAGCGGGTGGGTCTTTTGCCGGCTGCTGCCGGGGATGGATATTTGGGATCATTCCCCGGCTAAAGCCGGGGCCAGGTGACGGGATGGCTGGGCGCCGGCTAAAGCCGGGATCCGATGGCGGGATGGCTGGGCACCGGCCAAAGCCGGGGCCCGGTAGGGGGATCAGACTCGGCCGAGGATGCGGTTGAAGAAGTTGTCCTGGCGCTCGGGCTTCATGTGGATGCGCATCTGGTTGTCGTTCTTGCCCAGGAAGATGATATGGTTGCGGAAGACGATGGCCACCATGCGGTCAAACTCCAGGATGGTGTTGACGCTGCGGAGGAGAAAGCGCTTGAAGGGGTTGAACTCCTCAAGGTTGTCCATTATGATCTCGTCGTCGGTGACGCGGATGTTGTGGTGCTTGAGCAAGTCTGCAAAGTAGTCAAGGCGAAGCTCCTCGCGCTTTGAGTGGGGCTTGCTGAACTTGCGGTATATCTCCTTGATGACTTTATCTGTGATCATCGGCTTAGTTGGTTTAGTCGTCAGTGGTCATGCATCTGGCGTGGTGGAAAAGTGTGTTAATAAAAAATGAGAGGAGCGTCATAGGCGGCCCTTCAGACGCGTGTAATAGTGCTTGGGTCGGTCTACAATTGAAAAACATCCCCTGCGGCCAAATGGTTGACTGCAGGGGATGTTTATATGAGTATTTAACATTTCCTACCCGGGAAGGGGGCGGAAAGGATCAGCCGAGGAAGCTGAGGAGCACACCGGCGGCCACGGCGGAGCCGATCACGCCTGCCACGTTGGGACCCATGGCGTGCATGAGCAGGTAGTTGGTGGGGTCGTATTCGAGGCCGATGTTGTTGGAGATGCGTGCTGCCATGGGCACGGCCGACACGCCGGCGTTGCCGATGAGGGGGTTGATCTGGTTCTTCTTGCTCAGGA
>CAZHCM010000193.1:0-2912 GCA_964531005.1 uncultured Sangeribacter sp.
CCTACTCGATTCTCATTTGTTCGGCGGCCATGTACAAGGCCTTCCCGATGAGATCCCCGAAAAAGCGCATCGCCTTCTTCATCCTCTACCTCATCGTCTGCATCTTACTGTACATCCTCATCATGCTCGGTGTGGCCGCCCTCCTCGGCTTCGGCAAGGGAGTCTGACACCTCCAATAGTTGCCACAACGGTAGCTTCAGAGGGAAATGTGGAGGAGCTGCTCGGCGGTGAGGTGGCTGAACTTCTCCTTGTCGCCCTCGGAGAGGGGGGCATCGTCGACGAAGGCCTTAGCCCCTGTCATGGGTACGTAGGGCCAGTCGGCCGAGAAGACGAGGCGGTCAATGCCCAGCTTGTCGACACAGAATTTCAGCGCATCGACGTCATACACCCCGCTCGGCGATATCCAGACGTGCTCCTTGTAAATGTCGGTGATGGTGCCCGACAGGCCCGTCACCTCCGGCTTGAACATCTGGTCAAGGCGTGGCAGGAAATACGGCACCATCTCGCCCCAATGCCCTGAGAGCACCTTCAGCTTAGGATATTTCTCGAAGACGCCGGCAAGTATCATCCTTATCACCTGTATGCCCGCCTCGTAGTGCCAGCCATAGCCATAGGCACTCAGGATGGTGTCCAGCTGGGGATTAAGGCCGGAGTAGTAGGCGTCGCAGGCATCGATGGAGGTATAGTTGGGATGGATGTAAACAGGGAGGTCCAGCTCTGTCAGCGCCTCCCACACGGGATAGTACATCTTGTCGTCCAGAAAGACATTTACGGTCTGCGGTCGCCCCGATATGAGGGTGCCCACAAAGCCCAGCTCATTGACGGTGCGACGTAGTTCGTCGGCGGCTGCCGAGGGATTGCTCCACGGCAGGGTGGCGAAGGCTCTGAAGCGGTCAGGATACTCCTTAATGTTCTGATAGAGCGCGTCGTTGGCTTGCTTGGCAAGGGTGACAGCCTCGTCGCCGGTGAGCCACTGCGTGGGGTTGGTGTAGGATACCACCTCCATGTCTATTCCTGCCTTGTCAAGCTCGGCAATGCGTCGCTCGCCAAGCTCGAAGAGATCCGGTGTGCTCGGGGCATCGGCAGGGGCCGGATGCAGAAACTGCTGCGCATAGGGGTACGCTTCCTGGATGGTCTTGGACACGGCCGCTCCTATCGTCTTGCTGACCATGTGCTCTTCCAATGCTATGATTTTCATATTGATCGATGGTTGATGATTTGGTTTTCTGGCTACTAAACAATCAAAGATAGAGAATTGTTGATATATCAACATAAATCAACTTCCGATATGAGAATACTGGTCACATCCTCCACGGGCCTTACAGGCAAGGCCGTGGTAAAAGCGTTGGCATCAAAAGGATTTGAAGTGCACGCCATGGTGCATTCGGACTCAAAAGGCGACGAAATGCGTCGGTTGGGTGCCTCCGACATATATGTGGGCGACATAGCGTCGCGTGACGACCTGCAGGGGGCGCTTGAAGGGATGGATGGGGTCTATTACATATGTCCCACTGCCAGGGAAGACGAGGCTGAGATCGGGAAGATGGCGATTGAGACGGCCAAGACGGCCGGTGTCCGCAGGTTCGTTTACCAATCCGTCCTGCACTCCATTGAGCCAAACCTCCCGCATCATCGTCAGAAACTGGAAGTGGAAAGGGCTCTCGTGGATTCGAGCGAATGTTACACCATCGTGCAGCCCGCCCCCTTCATGCAGAACATCCTGAACGCCAAGGACGCTCTGGTGGGTAGCAAGGTGTTCGTACAGAAATTCTTCACTGCCCCCGACTCCTCCAATCGCATCAACCTCATCGACGCCGACGACTTCGGGCAGTGTGTGGCTGAGATCCTTGCCGGAAGCCAGTATGACTACGCCACACTGGAGCTTTGCGGGCCACACAACCTTTCAGTTTCCGACATGCTCTCGGCGATGGAGGAGGTCTTGGGTGGAAAGGTGGGGGTCAAGTACATCCCCGATGAGGCTCTGAGAGCGACCATGGAGGCACGTCACGCCTCACAATATGCCATCGACACCCTGCTGAAGATGTTTCATCACTACAACGCGGGCGACTTCTGCGGCAGTGACTTTGTGGCCTCCGCCATACTCGGGAGAAAGCCTGCCACATTTGCCTCCTTTGTTAAAAGGATGTTGTCATGATCCAGCCCGGGTATGATCTTTTGGGAGTATGGCTTGATTTGGCCTTCAACTCACTTGTGGGAGAGTTAAATCGTTCGCTCCGCGAAGTTGGGCTGCCGTTGAACCATGCGCAGTTTGTCATCCTGCAGAAACTCTTCCTCAAAGACGGACAGAGTCAGAGCGACATTGCCAGAAGTGCAGGCAAGGACCGGGCGGCAATAAGCCGTTCCCTCAACACCCTTGAAGACAACGGTTTCATCCGCCGCCAGGCCGTGTCAGGCTCAAAAAACGGCATATTCCTGACCGAAAAGGCCATCGCCAACCGCGATAAGATAGTAGAAGCCATCAACATCGCCACCCGCAAGGCCCGTGGCTCCATGACTGAAGCCGAATACGAAGCCGGCATCCGCTTCCTCCAAAAGATACACGCCGCCCTGTAGTCGTCAGCCATAGGAACCTTACTCCGTCAGAAACTGACGCAAGGAGAGCATCCGGATGCCGCGGTGGGTGTTGGGGGCTGCGTCCCGTAGGGTGACGAGGAGTTTGTCATAGTTGTCAGGTATGGTCTCAAGGTTGCCAAACTCCCTCCGGGCAGTATCTTCGTTGCCAACCTCGACGGCCACCTGGATGTAGCGAAACTCCCCGCCACGCTCGGCCACGAAGTCTATCTCCCCCCAACGCTCCAGCACACCCACCATCACAGTGTAGCCGTCAGTGACAAGACGGTTATAGACCGCATTCTCCATCAGTCCGCCGATGTCCATGGGTCGGTAACCGA
>CAZHCM010000194.1:0-2878 GCA_964531005.1 uncultured Sangeribacter sp.
GCCTATGTGGGCGCGGCAGGCCGCGCCCCTACCGGGCTGGCCTGCCGCGCCAATAATTCTACCTTCTAAATTCTACCTTCTACCTTCTACATTCCAGATTCTACATTGATTTCAGCTCTTTGTAGAGGCGGTGGACCGGGAGGCCCATGACGTTGTAGAAACTGCCGTCGATGCGCTCGACGGCGGCACAGCCTATCCATTCCTGGATGCCGTAGGCGCCGGCCTTGTCAAGGGGACGGTACTTGCGGACGTAGTATTCTGCTTCCTCGCGCGACAGGGGAGCGAAGGTGACGTCTGTCACCACGGTGAAGTCGCGCATCCGTTCGCGGGTGACAAGGGCGACTCCCGTCGCTACCTGATGCGTGTGCCCGGCCAGGGAGAGAAGCATCTCCACCGCCTCTTCCTCCGTGTGGGGTTTGCCGTAGATACGGCCATCGTTAATGACCACGGTGTCGGCCGTGATGACGAGTGCGTCCGGGGCGATGACACGGCGCGCTGCCTCACCTTTGAGACGCGCAAGGAAGCCCGGCACCTCAAGGGCCGGGAGATCGGAGGGCCATACTTCCTCCACCCCTTCGAGACGGATGACTGAAAACTCCACGTCGAGCATCGAGAGAAGCTCGCGGCGACGCGGCGACTGGCTTGCTAAGTAGATCTTATATCGCATGCTTGGGTTTTGCTTTGATGGCGGCTAAAGCCGCCACCCGGTAACAAATCGGAGGAATCGGAGCCAATGGGCCGATCGGAGGAATCGGAGCCTTGGGCCGATCGGAGGAATCGGAGCCAATGGGGCGATTGGAGGAATCGGAGCCATTGGGGCTCCCTTCCTCTTACCAGGAGAAGGCTTTGTCGGTCTGGAGCCACTTGCCGTTGGCCTTCAGTATCTGCTCCACCACGTCGCGGACGCAGCCGTAGCCACCCTCGACTCGGGAGACATAACGGGCGTTGTCTTTGATCTCCCAGACGGCATCGCGTGGCGCGCAGGGGAGACCGGCCCATTGGATGCATTGCAGGTCGGGGATGTCGTCGCCCATATACATTATCTCTTCCGCCATGAGCCCTTTTGACTCTGCCCAGTCCTTGAGCACGGGGAGCTTGTCGGCCACACCTTGAAAAATATCCTTGATGCCGAGGGCCTTGTAGCGGAGAGGAACCGTTTCCGAACGGCCGCCGGTGATGATGGCGATTTCGAAACCGCTTTTGGCGGCGAGTTGCAAGGCAAAGCCGTCCTTGACATTGACCATACGCATAGGTTCCCCGTTGATGGCCATGGGGACTGTGGAGGGAGAGAGCACGCCGTCGATGTCAAAGGCAAGACCTCTTATTTTGGACAAGTTGTAATCCATCTGCATTATTTGTTGCTGTAGTTTCTACTTATTTTAACACTTGAAGCAGGGTTATGGTTTTTTTCGCGGCTGAAGCCGCTTCCCCGTACTGGCTTGCGCGGCTGAAGCCGCTTCCCGGTAATGGCTTGCGCGGCTGAAGCCGCTTCCCGGTAATGGCTTGGCGGCTTGCGCGGCTGAAGCCGCTTCCCGGTCAGGAGCCGGGCAAATGGGCTGGGGATTGCCGGCGAGTCAGGATTTGGGCGGAAAGAAGATTATAGATGGCTTGGAGGGAGGGGGTGGGGGAGAGGGCGTCCGACTGGCGGCGCATGACGGTGGTGTCGCCTCGGGCTGCGGGGCCTGTCTGGGCCTCCCGGGGGGTGAGCACCAGGAGTTTGGCAACCGTCTCCTCCACCAGGGGCCAGAGGAGCGTGGGGTCGAGCCTGGCCTCTTCGAGGAGGTCGTAGGCGATGCCACACATGAGGTTGGTGAAATTGCAGGCGAAGACTGCGGCCAAGTGTAGGCGGGCCCTCGCGCTGCTGTCGGCGTGGGAGACGCGCCGGCTGATCATGGAAGCCAGGGTGTCGAGGCGCCTTAGCGTCCCCTCCGAATCCCCTTCCGTCAGGAGGGGAAGGGCGGAGTAGTCAAGGGGCTTCCCTTTCGTCAGCGTCTGGAGAGGGTAAAGGACCCCGGTGCCTTCCCACCTTTTCCCTTTCTGGCGGCTGAAGCCGCCACCCGGTAAAGCAGAGGAGGGGGAGACTTCTGCGAGGGCTTCGAGGGGGACGGAGCCGGAGGTGTGCGCCACGATGGCGCCGGGGGCTGCGGGGAGGCGGGAGGCGACTTCGGCTATGGCCGCGTCGGCGACGGCGATCAAGATGAAATCCGCATCGGCCGGAACGGATTCCGGCCGATGCGGATTGATCTCTATAGCCTGGATGCCGGCGGCGCGCAAGGCTTGGCCGAGATGCCAGGCCACATTGCCGCGTCCCACGACGGCCACTTTGGGAAGTGTCTGCGAGGAGGGGCGGCCGGCGGTCATCTTGTCGTCAAGGTCTTCAGGCTTCAGGGCGCTCCATGGGGATGGAGTGGTCGAGGGCCTGGACTACAGGGTACTGGTACTTGGCCTCCCAGCCGAGAGCGGAGGCGCCGAGCACTGCGGCGTCGCTCTCCTTGAGTTCCGAGAGGATGATCTTGATCTTGCCCTTGTAGATGGGGAAGAGGGCCTTGTCGAATGCCTCGCGCATGGGGCGCAGGAGCAGGTCGCCGCTCTTGGCCAGGCCGCCGAAGAGGATGATGGCCTGGGGCGAGGAGAATGCGCACATGTCGGCGCAGGCCTCACCGAGAATCCTGCCGGTGTATTCGAAGATCTCCTTGGCGAGCTTGTCGCCGGCCATGGCTGCGTCGTAGACGTCCTTGGAGGTGATGTCCTCGACCTCGATGTTGCGCAGGATTGAGGGTTCGGAGCGGATTTCAAGGAATTCGCGGGCCGTGCGAGCCACGCCGGTGGCCGATGCGTATGCCTCCAGGCATCCGGTGCGGCCGCAGCCGCAGACGCG
>CAZHCM010000195.1:0-2848 GCA_964531005.1 uncultured Sangeribacter sp.
TTCCTGGGTGAATGAAAACAGTTTCATAGTCTTGCATTTTGCCCTGTTCGTGCCAACCCGGGCAAGAGTCCGGCGGCAGGAAAGGCTGAGGTGATAATCAGAGTGCAAAGTTAGCAAAAAAACCTCATATGACAGCAGGCATTAACAAAAAAAAGCGGATGCCTGTCGCAGGCGTCCGCTTTACATATTGTTTGAAAAAAAATCCAATGAGATTGCCTCCGCAATCTCCTAACTTAACATGATCAGTTGAAGTAGGTCTCCAGAGCGTAGTCGATGTTCTCGATTATGTACTCCAGCTCGCCGTCGTTGGGGTTCATGGGCTTGGCCTTCTCAGTGATGGCCTTGGCAGCCTCGAAGTAGTTGGTCTTGATGTCCTGGCGTGCCTGGCGCACCTCGGCGGAGTTGCCCTCCAGCTTGTTCCATCTCTCGGAGCCGATGCGGTAGATCTTCTTGGCGGCGTTCTTCAGCGTCTCGAAGTCGGCCTCAGGCATGGATGCGGCCTTGCGGTAGTCGGCCTCGGAAGCCTCGTCGTTGTCGGCGCGGTCAAAGACATATCCGCGAAGGCCGTAGAGGGCGGCGTTGTCGGGATTGGCACCGATCTCGTCGTTGAGCAGAGCTATGGCTTCGGACGTATTGCCGTCGGTCACCATGGAGTTGATGAGGTTGTTGATGAAGAGGGGCTGCTCAAGTCCGAAGTTCTTGTATCCGGCCATAGCGACCTCCTTGATGCGATCCTTGGCGAGGTCGGCGCGGGTGGAGTCGTTCTGTGCCAGGTTCTGCCAGCAGGCGATCTCGTAGATGTAGGCCTGCGGGTCGGAGTAGCCGTTTTCGCGAGCGAGGCGGAAGGCCTCGGCGCTGCGCTCCACCTGGTTGCCTGAATAGGCACCGAGGCCGGCGTTGAAGAATGCCGTCGCGCGGGCCTCCTGGGGCACCTCAGGAGTCTGCTTGCCGAGCATATCGGTCATCTCGGGGAGGTTGCCGTAGATCATGAAGGCCTGGTAGGCCTCGGGATAGTATGCCTTTTCGTTGAAGAAAGTGGCTCCTGCCTCGAAATACTGGGAAGCGTGCGAGGCTATCTTGGAGGCCATGTCCTTGGTGTACTTAGGCTTCGGTGCGGCCTGGTCGATGGGAATTCCCTGGATGTAGTAGTTGTAGCCGTTGAGCAGCTCGCGATACATGTCGAGGGCGTTGACATCTGCGGGGTTGATCTTGCGCAGGGCGTCATTCTTGTCGAACGCGTCAAACTCGATCTTGCCGGCCACGAAGTAGGTGTTGGGGTCGTTGGAAGTCTCGGGGTTGGAGAGGGCCTCGTTGATGAGCGAGCGGGCGTCAGCGATCTTGTCGGTCTTGCCGGCGAGCTTCTTGGCTGCGTCCACATTTGCCTTCTGCGCGAACATGGAGCCGGCGGCTGCCACGCACAGGGCGAGAACTAATGCTTTTTTCATCTTCAGGTTATGATTATTTATGTTCTTTACTTGTCTGAGGGTTGTTTCCATAAGTTATAACGCCTATGGAGGGAAGTGTTTCACTCGTCGGCCTGATTTTCTTCGGGTGCCTCCACGACAGTCTCCTCGATGACCTCTGCATCCGAGACATTGGCCTCGGCATTCTCCTCGGCTATCTCCTCGTCGACTTCCTCCACGGGGTCGGAATCCACCTTGCAGACCGAAGCTATCGTGTCGCCGCGCTTGGCGAGGTCGATGAGCTTGACACCCTGGGTGGCGCGTCCGGTGACGCGGATGGAGTCGAGCGACATGCGCAGGGTGATGCCGCTTTCGTTGATGATCACCAGGTCGTTCTCGTCGTTGACGTTGAGGATTGCAACCAGTTCGCCGGTCTTCTCCGTGATGTTCATGGTCTTGACGCCCTTGCCGCCACGGTTGGTGATGCGGTAGTCGTCGATGTCGGAGCGCTTGCCGTAGCCGTTGGCAGAGACGACCATGATGGTGTCCTTGCAGCCCGGCTCCATTGTCACCATGCCTACGATCTCGTCGCCATCCTCGCCCAGGGTCATGCCGCGTACGCCAGTCGAGACGCGTCCCATCTCGCGCACCTTGCTCTCGTGGAAACGGATGGCACGCCCCTCGCGGTCGGCCAGGATGACCTCCGAGTCGCCGTCGGTGAGCTTCACCGAGATCAGCTGATCCTCGTCGCGGATGACAATCGCCTTCTTGCCGTTGGCAGGGGCATACGAGTATTCGCTGAGGGATGTCTTCTTGACCACGCCCTTGCGGGTGCAGAAGAGGAGGTTGTGCTTGCTGGTGTAATCGTCGTCCTGCATGTTGCGCAGGCAGATGAAGGCATTGACCTTGTCGTCGGAATCTATCTGCACCAGGTTCTGTATGGCGCGACCCTTGCTGCTCTTCGAGCCTTCCGGAATCTCGTACACCTTCATGCGGTAGTACTGACCCTTCTGGGTGAAGAAGAGCATGTAGCTGTGGTTAGTGGCGGGGTAGATGTGCTCGATGAAGTCCTCCTCGCGTGTGTTGCTACCCTTCGCCCCCACGCCTCCGCGATGCTGGGCGCGGAACTCCGAGAGGGGAGTGCGCTTGATGTACCCGAGGTGGGAGATGGTTATGATCATCTCGTCGTCCGGGAAGAAATCCTCCGCGTTGAGGTCGCCCGAGAAGGGGTTGATCTTCGTGCGGCGTTCGTCGCCATATTTGTCGCGGATCTCGATGAGCTCCTGCTTCATCACGTCGCGGCAGACCTCGTCGTTGTTGAGGATGTCGTTCAGGTGGGCGATGAGCTTCATCAGTTCGTCGTATTCGGCACGGAGTTTCTCCATCTCGAGGCCGGTGAGCTGGCGCAGGCGCATCTCCACGATGGCGCGAGTCTGCACGTCGTC
>CAZHCM010000196.1:0-2834 GCA_964531005.1 uncultured Sangeribacter sp.
TCCAGGGCCATCTGCTCCAGGGAGGCGGCTATGAGCGCGAGCGTCGCCAGGTAGTAGGCGTGGCGGTCACGCTGGATGACCTGAGTGGAGACCTTCGACGACTCGATGCCGAGGTGTTCGCAGACGTAGTCCTGCACGAAGGGGGGGATGTTGGCAAAATTGCCGACGGCCCCGCTGATCTTGCCGACCTCCACGCCACGGGCGGCTCGGTCGAAGCGCTCCATGTTGCGACGCATCTCCTCAAGCCAGAGCACCCACTTCAGGCCGAAGCAGGTGATGTCGGCATGTATGCCGTGGGTGCGACCGATGCAGGGTGTGTCGCGGAAACGACGTGCCTGGCGGATCAGCATCTCCTCGAATCGCTTGAGGTCGTCGCGCAGGATGGCGTTGGCCTGGGTGAAAAGGTATCCGTTGGCCGTGTCCACCACGTCGGTGCTGGTCAGCCCGTAGTGCACCCACTTGCGCTCCTCGCCGAGCGACTCGCTGACGGCGCGGGTGAAGGCCACGATGTCGTGGCGGGTATGCTCCTCGATCTCCTTGATGCGGTCGATGTCGAAGGTAGCGTTCTTCCACAGCTTCTCTACATCCTCCGGGGGCACGACCCCGAGCTCGCGCCATGCCTCGGCGGAGAGAAGCTCCACACGCAGGTAGGCGTCGAATTTATTCTTTTCGGTCCACACGTCGCGCATGACGTCGCGGCCATATCTTTCTATCATTTGCTTCGGTTGTTAAGTTAAGATTTATCAGGATTAATCAGGAATAATCAAGATTAATCCTGATTATTCAGGTCAGGATTAATCAAGATCAATCCTGAGTCTTTTGATTATGGATGTCGAGCCAGCACTCGACGGTGTTCTGCATCAGGGAGGCTATGGTCATCGGGCCGACGCCGCCGGGGACAGGCGTTATGTACCCGGCTATGGGTGCCACCTCGTCATAGTCGACGTCTCCGGTGAACTTCCCTGTCTCGGGGTCTCTTGAGATGCCGACGTCGATGACCGTCGCCCCTGGCTTCACCATATTCCCCTTGATGAGATTGGCCTTTCCTATGGCCACCACCAGGATGTCGGCCTGACGGGTGATCTCACCGAGATTCTCGGTGTGGCTATGCGCCACGGTGACAGTCGCGTGACGGTCGAGGAGCATCTTCGACACCGGATACCCCACGAGACTGCTTCTGCCGACCACCACGGCGTGCTTGCCGTCGATGTCGATTCCCGTGCGGTCGAGCATCGTGATGATGCCGCGAGGCGTGCAAGCCGGTATGCATGGCAGCTTCTGCCACATGCCTGCAACATTGACGGGATGGAAGCCGTCGACGTCCTTGCGGGGGTCGAGGCGCGCCAGGGTGACGCGCTTGCGGATATGCTTGGGCATCGGGAGCTGGATGAGGATGCCGTCGACCGTGTCGTCTTGGTTTAGCCGCTCGATCACCTCCCAAAGCTCGTCCTGGGTGATGGTCTCGGGGAGACGCAAAGTGGTGTTGCGTATTCCGACCTCGACACAGGCCTTGGCCTTGCCGGCGACATACGACACACTCGAAGGGTCGTCGCCGATAAGGATGACCGTGAGATGCGGCTCACGACCAATAGTCTTCTTGGCTTCCTTGACCGTGGCGGCCAACTCACGCTTGATCTGGCGGGCCATCTCCTTGCCGTCTATATTCATCTTATAGTCCTTGATGCAGTTTTTACTTAATCATTTTATGGCCTGGTGGCCGATGTCGGTGCGGTGGAAGAGACCGGGGGCGTCGCAAGCCTCCACTTCGCGCAGGGCTGCGTCGCGGGCCTCTGAGAGGGTCGCGCCTCGGCCTATGGCCATCAGCACGCGCCCTCCTCCGCTCAGGAAGCCTCCTTTGCCGTCGGGCTTGGTGCCCATGTGGTAGTGCTTGCCACCGGTCTTGAGGTCGCCGAGAGGTATATCCTTCTTGTATGAGCCGGGATACCCTTCCGCAGCCAGCACTACTCCGAGACAGGAGTCGTCGCTCCATTCGGTCTTGAAGTCGCGACGCTCCACTGCGGCCTCGACAAGGCTGTATAAATCGCTTGTCATGCGGGGAAGCACCACCTCGGTCTCGGGGTCGCCGAAACGGGCGTTGAACTCTATCACCTTCGGACCCTCCTTGGTGAGGATGAGTCCGCCGTAGAGCAGCCCGGTGTAGTCGATTCCCTCGTCGGCGAGTGCGTCGGCGGTGGCCTGCATCACCTTTTCCAAGGCTTCGCGCTCTATCTCGGGAGTGATCATGGGAACGGGGCTGTAGGCACCCATGCCTCCGGTGTTGGGACCGGAGTCCCCGTCGTGGGCACGCTTGTGGTCCTGGGCTATGGCGAGGGGATAGACCTTGCGACCGGAGACCACGCACATGAAGGAGAACTCCGGGCCCTCCAGGAAGTCTTCGACCACTACCCTCCCCTTGCCGAAGGATTCGTCGAGGAGCATGTCGCGCAGGGCGGCGTCGGCCTCTTCGTAGGAAGTGGCTACCACAACGCCTTTGCCTGCGGCCAGCCCGTCATACTTGATGACAGCGGGCAGGGGGCGCGACTTGACATAGGCCAGGGCGTCGTCATAGTCGTCAAACGACTTATAGCCGGCTGTAGGTATGCCGTGGCGCTGCATGAGTTCCTTGGCAAACTCCTTGCTCGACTCGATGCGGGTGCCAGACTTGTCGGGGCCGAAGATCTTAAGCCCCGCCTCCTTGAAGGCGTCGGCCACACCTGCGGCCAGGGAGGCCTCGGGGCCTACGACAGTCATGTCGATGCCATTGGACTTGGCGAAATCCACGAGCTTGTCGATCTCGGTCACGCCGATGGGCACGCACGTGGCCTGGGCGGCCA
>CAZHCM010000197.1:0-2823 GCA_964531005.1 uncultured Sangeribacter sp.
TGCAGTCGCCGCCGTAGATCTTGACGTTCATGATGTCGGCGGCGCGGTCGCACATCGAGCGCAGGGCGCCCTCGTCAAACTTCAGCCCGTGCGAGGGCCCGTTGATGGCCTCGGCTCCATACTTGCTGTGATGGGCCTCGAAGGGATAGAACCAGTAGAAGAAGGGCTGCCCGGCCACGCCATAGAACTTGATGAGGTCGCCCGGCAGGTGACGGTTGATGACGGCGCGCCGGATGCCCCGGTAGAAGTACTCGTGGAGCACCTCCTGCGCCTCCTCGGGATGGCGGCAGAAGGAGACATCCTCCTTGTGCATGGCGTGGAAGTCGCCCCGCTTGACCCAGCACTGCTCCATGCCGGCGTCGACGAGTGCGTCGCGCACGTTCTCGTTGGTGTTGACGATGAGCGAGTCGGGGTAGGGGATGCCTGCCCCGAGCAGGATGCGGGTCATCTGCTCGCGGATGCAGTTCTCGATGCCGAAGCCGGAGTTGATGACCAGCTTCCCCTGCTCCTCGAGGGCCTGGAGACGGGCTATGGACTCCTGCTCGCGACACATCGCGAGGACGATGTCGTCGTGGATCTCGGCGTCGCGAAACTGCTCCTCGCTGTAGATCATCACTTCGCAGCCCCGCTTGCGGAGCTCGTCGGCGACGGCGTGGAAGATCGCGGCGTCGTTGCCGATATGGTTGGGTGAATATGCGCCGGCGCGCAGGACGCCGGCTATCTTGATGCTTGCCATTCAGGATTGTGCTGAGGTGAGGAATTGACGTGCGGTGACTATGTCGGCGGCGTGGTCCACGTCTATGACCTTGCCCATGTCGAAGGCCCGGAGGTCGAGGCCCTCGCCGACCAGTGCGCGCTGGAAATTGCGCATTCGCGCCTCCCCGCGCTCCAGGCAGTGGCGCATGACGGGCAGGGCGCGGGCGTCCAGGCCGTAGATGCCGGCCGATATGAAGCGGCAGTCTTCGGGGCGGGAGTCGTGGAACCCGGTGATGCGCATGTCGGGGGTGGCGGAGACGTAGAGCGGCTTCTCGTCGTCGATGAACCCGGTGACGGCCATCATACCGGCCACCTCCTCGGGGGCCTCCTCGAAGGCGCGGACGTATCGCGCGAAGTCCTCGGGGAGGAATACGGTGTCGACGGTGGTGGTGATGAAGCGTCCGTGGGGGGCGAGCATCGAGGAGAGGATGTCGTAGGTGTGCATCGAGGAGGGGGTGGAGCGCACCTCCACCTCCAGGGGTGTCACGGCCTCGCGGGCACGCATTTCGAGATACTCGGCCACTTCCGGCATCGCCGGATTGACCACCACTGCGATGCGCCCGGCACCCAGGGATATGAATATGTCGAGAAGACGCCCGATCATGGGTCGGCCGTCAAGCGGCACGAGGGGCTTCGGGAGGGGCACCCCCTCCGTGGCGAGACGCGAGCCCTCGCCGGCGGCTATGATGCCAAAGTTCATGGTTTATGGTGGAATGATGGTGGTGACGTGGTCTTACTGTCGCTCGGGCTGCTGTCGCGACACTCTCAGGGGGTTGGCCGAGGCCTCGGCGTGGCGCTCGCGGTTGCGCTGCAGGTCGATGGCCTTGAAGATGGCCTGGCGCATCGACAGCGGGTCGGCGATCCCCTTGCCGGCTATGTCGTAGCCCGTGCCGTGGTCGGGGGATGTGCGCACGTAGGGGAGCCCGGCGGTGTAGTTGACGCCGTACTCGCCGGCCAGGGCCTTGAAGGGGGCGAGCCCCTGGTCGTGGTACATGGCCACGATGCCGTCGAAGCTGCGGAAGGTGCCGTTGCCGAAGAAGCCGTCGGCGGCGTAGGGCCCGAAAGCCAGTATCCCCTGCCGCGAACACTCCTCGATGGCCGGGGCTATCTCGCGGATCTCCTCGCTGCCGAGCAGCCCGTTGTCGCCGTTGTGGGGGTTGAGCGACAGGACGGCTATCTTGGGGCGTTCCATGGCGAAGTCCTGCCGCAGGGTGTCGTTGAGGGCCGCGATCTTGGCCATGACGCTCTCCTTGGTGATGGCGTCGGGCACTTCGCGCAGGGCCTTGTGGGTGGTGACCAGGGCCACGCGCAGGATGTCGTCGAAGAGGATCATGGTGGCCTTGCTGCCGCCGCCGAGCCTGGCCTCCAGGTATTCGGTGTGTCCCGGATAGGGGAAGCGTTCGGGATGGAAGATGGTGCGCTTGTTGATGGGGGCGGTGACGAGCACGTCGATGGAGCCCTCCTCCAGGGCCGCGCAAGCGGCCTCGAGGGCCTCGGCGGCAGCCAGGCCGGCCTCGGGGGAGGGATGGCCGGGGGTCAGGGTGACGGGGGACGAGCAGACGTCGACGATGCTGACCACACCGTCGGGGGCGTCGGCGGCCGACGGGGCGGTGACCAGGCTGAGGTCGTCTATGCCGAGGGAGCGCATCACGGATTCGGCCGCCGAGGGGCTGCCGAATATGACCGGCGTGCAGAGGTCGGTCATCTGCTCGTCGGCCAGGGCCTTGAGGAGCACCTCGTAGCCGATGCCGTTGTAGTCGCCGTGGGTGATGCCCACACGTATTTTTCTTGACATTGGATTGACAGGTTGATTGTGGTGTTGGCAGTGTTAACGGGCGTTCTTTCCGGCGGCCAACATTCCGCAGGCGGCCTGCACGTCCTCGCCCCGGGAGGCTCGGATGGTGGCCGTGACGCCGTGGTTGTTGAGATGGTTGCGAAACATCATCATCCTCTCCTCGCTGCAGGGATGCAGGTCGATGCCGGGGATGGCGTGGTATCGGATGAGGTTGACGCGGCAGGGGGTGTTGCCGATGAGGCGGATGAGCTGGTTGGCGTGGGCGATGTCGT
>CAZHCM010000198.1:0-2805 GCA_964531005.1 uncultured Sangeribacter sp.
CTGGCCGACGGCAAGCCCTACGAGATCTTCACCGGCCTGGCCGACGACGAAGACGGCATCTTCATTCCCAAGAGCGTCACGCACGGCAAGATCATCAAGGCCACCGACGCCCAGGGACGCAAGAGATACGACTTCCAGTTTATCAACAAGCGCGGCCACAAGACCACCATCGAGGGGCTGAGCGACAAGTTCAACCCCGAGTTCTGGAACTACGCCAAGCTCATCTCCGGAGTGCTGCGCTACGGCATGCCCATCGACCAGGTGCTCAAGCTCGTCGGAGGCCTCGACCTGGACTCCACGAGCATCAACACCTGGAAGAACGGCGTGGAGCGCGCCCTGAAGAAGTACATCCCCAACGGCACGGGCGCCGAAGGCCAGAAATGCCCGCAATGCGGCTCGGAATCCCTCGTCTACCAGGAGGGGTGCCTGATATGCAAGAATTGCGGCAATTCACGCTGCGGCTGACAAGATGCAACCCCGTGGACAAAGAGGTGAAAAAAGATTTGTAAAATCCAACTTTTATCATTACCTTTGTCCCATTCTTACATACACACACATACTTACTGATGAAAATAAAGCTGCATATCAATTACCATACCGAGTGGGGCCAGTCCGTGCACGTCTACGGCACGCTCCCCGCCCTTGGTAACGATGATCCGCGCGAGGCCGTTCCGATGCGCCTGGAGGCCCCCGATCTCTGGGCCCTGGAGCTGGAGCTCCCCGACAGCACGCCGGAATTCACCTATCGCTTCGTGGTCAAGGCCCCCGAGCAGGAGTGGCGCTTCGAATGGGGCAAGCCCCATGTCGTGCGCCCCTCGCGCGAAGTCGCCATCTATGACATCTTCGACTCCTGGCACGAGGTGCCCCATGACAAGCCATACTACTCCTCGGCCTTCATCGACGGTATGCTCGCCCGCCACGGCCGCGCCGCCCTCCCCCCGGTGGTGCCCGGCGTGGCCAACCTCCGCGTGCTCGCCCCGATGGTGCGCCCCGACGAGGTGCTGGCCGTCAGCGGCGACACCGACGCCCTGGGCCGCTGGGACGTCTCCAAGGCCCTGCGCCTCAGCGATGCCGAGTATCCCCTCTGGCAGTGCAACGTCCCCCTGCAGGGCGTCAAGCTGCCGTTCGAGTACAAGTTCCTCATCATCTCGCGCGAGACAGGCGAGGTGCGGGAGTGGGAGGCACGCGACAACCGCGTCTTCGGCATCCAGCTCAGCTCACCGATGGCCCGCGTCATTGTCGACGGCCTGCGCTTCGACAATCCCCGCCATGACTGGAAAGGCGCCGGCACGGCCATCCCCGTATTCTCCATCCGCACCGACTCCGACTTCGGCGTCGGCGACTTCATCGACCTCAAGGAGATGGTAGACTGGTGTCGCGAGACGGGCCAGAAGATCCTGCAGGTGCTCCCCATCAACGACACCACCAAGTCCGGCACATGGGTCGACTCCTACCCCTACAGCGCCAACTCCACCTTCGCCCTCCATCCGATGTATATCCGCCCCGACATGGTGGGACGACTCACCAGCCAGGAGCGCCGCGACTACTTCCGCGAGATGGGCCGCGAGCTCAACGAGCTGACCGAGATCGACTATGAGCGCGTCAACCACCTAAAGCAGGAATACCTGCGCGAGATATACGCCCAGGACGGCAAGGCCACCCGCGCCACCGAGCCCTATCAGAAGTTTGTGGAAGCCAACGACTACTGGCTCCTCCCCTATGCAGCCTGGTGTGTGCTGCGCGACAAGTTCGGCACCCCCGACAACACCCTCTGGGAGGAGTATGCAGTCTACGACGACAAGAAGGTCAAGGCCTTCTGCAAGGAGCACGCCGAGGAGATCGGATACCACTACTTCGTGCAGTATCACCTCGACCGCCAGCTCCGCGAGGCCGTCGACTACGCCCACGCCCACGAGGTCGTGCTCAAGGGCGACATACCCATCGGCATCGGCCGCCACAGCGTCGACGCCTGGCAGAAGCCGCGTCTCTTCAACATGGACTGCCAGGCCGGAGCCCCGCCGGACGACTTCTCCGTGCTCGGCCAGAACTGGGGCTTCCCGACCTACAACTGGGACGAGATGGCCCGCGACGGCTTCGCATGGTGGAAGGACCGCTTCCGCAAGATGTCGGAATACTTCGACCTCTACCGCATCGACCACATCCTCGGCTTCTTCCGCATCTGGCAAATACCCCTGGACGCCCTCCACGGACTGCTCGGATACTTCAACCCCGCGCTCCCCTTCTCGCCCGACGAGCTGCGCAACAGCTACGACTTCTGGATCGACGTCGACCTGCAGACCAACCCCCTCATCCTGGAGTGGATGCTGCATGACTTCTTCGGCGAATACGTCGACGAGGTCAAGCATCAATACCTCGACCACCTCCAGGGGGGCCGCTACCGCCTGAAGGATTTCGTCGACACCCAGGTCAAGGTGCGCGACCACTTCGCCACCCTGGAGCGCAATGAGCGCAACCAGCGCATCGAGGGCGGCCTGATGGGCCTCATCGACGACGTGCTCTTCATCGAGGACCCCTACCAGAAGGGACACTACCACCCCCGCATCTCGGCCCAGTTCACCTACCAGTACCGCAACCTGACCGACTACGAGAAGTGGTGTTTCAACCGCCTCTACAACGACTTCTTCTATCGCCGCAACACCGATTTCTGGTATGGCAAGGCCATGTGGAAGCTCCCCCCGCTGATCGACGCCACGAGCATGCTCACCTGCGGCGAGGATCTCGGCATGATTCCCGACTGCGTGCCTGAGGTGATGCACCGCCTGCAGATCCTCTCGCTCGAGATCC
>CAZHCM010000199.1:0-2777 GCA_964531005.1 uncultured Sangeribacter sp.
CCGTAGACGCCGCAGCAGAACATCAGCACGCTGGGCACGATATACCATAAAATGCTAAGGTCCATTGCAGTCATTCTTTACGGGCGATCGTCACGCCGCCGATGATACATGCAAGCAGCAGGACGCTGACAGCCTCGAAGGGAAGGAGGTACTGGAAGCGGCCTGTGCCGGTGAAAGCGTAGCCAATCATCTGCATGTCGATGGCCTGTCCGGCCTCGATGCACTGGGTCATGGACATGCCGTTGAAGAGGGGCATGTTGAACATGGCCAGAAGCAGGAGCACTGCGCCGGCCACCGCGCTGCCCACGCCGACGATGCGGCGGTGACGCTCCAGCGGGGCACTCTTCTGATTGGGTTTGTGGGTCAGCAGGATGGCGAATACGAAGAGCACCACGATGCCGCCGGCATAGACTGCGATCTGCACCGCGCCCAGGAACTGATAGCCGAGCTGGAAATAGAAGACGGCCGTCGAGAGAAGGGCGAAGAGCAGGTAGGTAGCCGAGCGGAGGATCTTGCGCGTGCGCACGGCCAGGAAGGCCGACACAACCATCGTGATCGCCACTACGAAATAGAGGATGATATTACCTACAGATTCCATTATGACTTATTTGTTATCGTTGTTTTCAGTCTTCTCGGACACCCCCGACTTGGGCTCTTCCGGTGCCGGGGCTCCGGGCGCCTCCTTGGCAGGGGCGGGGGCAGGGGCCGGAGCAGCCTCGGGAGCGGGCGCTGCAGGAGCCTCCCCGGTGGCAGCCTTGGCTGCAGCCTCTTTCTCTGCCTTGATCTTGGCAGCCTTGGCGAGGGCCTCGGCCTTGATCTTGGCGAGCTTCTCGGGATCCATGGCAGGCTTCGGGGGAGCCGGAGCGTCGGGCACCTCGGGACGGTAGTTGAGGGTCTTCACAAGTTTGTCGCGCGTGAATACGGCCTGCTCGAAGTCGTTGGTGAACTCAAGCGCATCCTGGGGACAGGTGGTGACGCAGAGCATGCAGAAGGTGCAGCTGCCCAGGTCGTAGTGGTACGTGTCGAGTTTGCGCTTCTTCTTTCCGTCAGGGAGATCCACCATCTTGGTGGTCAGCTCGATGCTGCCGTTGGGACAGTTCATCTGGCAGATGCCGCAGGCTATGCACTTGTGGCGACCATCGGCGTCATACTTCAGCGTCAGCTCGGCGCGGAAGCGGTCGGCTATCTGGAGGGTCTGGCGATTCTCGGGATACTGCTCGGTGACCTTCGGAGTGACAAACTCCTTGCCCGTAACAGCCATGCCCGTGGCCAGACTCTTCAGTCCCTTGCCGACTGATGAAAAATATTCCTTAATGCTACTCATATATCAAGAGAAATAGTTTTTGCTTAATTTTCACTGCCTTGGCCTCAACGCTCCACCTGGCCGCCGAGGATGTCGAGCAGCTCGGTGGTGATGCCCTGCTGGCGCAGTTTGTTGAACTCCAGCTGAAGACCTTCAAGCAGCTTCTTGGCGTTGTCGTTGGCGCTCTGCATGGCCATCACGCGGGCGGCCATCTCCGAGGCGCGGTTCTCGATGGTGATCTCCTGCATCGTGGAGAGCACGAACATCGGCAGCACGGTGTTGAAGATGCTGTTGGCGTCCGGCTCGAAGAGGTAGAGCTTCTCCTTCTCGTCGCCCAGGTCGCCGCTCTCGGCCATGATAGCCTCGTGCGACACGGGGAAAAGCTGGTCGACCGTCAGACGCTGGCGGCTCATTGAGATGAAGCGCATGTAGACCACCTTCACCACGTCCAGCTCCCCTGCGAGGAAGGCCTGGCGCATGCGGCCTGTGAAATCGGTCACCCTGTCACCCTCCATCTTGGAGTCCACCCCTTCGAGGCGCACCACCTTGACGTGGGAGTCGGCAATCTTTTCGACGGCCTTGGCGATCTTGCGCCCCACGGGATACACGGTGATGGCCACGTCCTGGCCATAGCGCGACTTCACCTCCTCAAGCTCGATGAGAAACTGCTTGAAGATATTCAGATTGTATGCTCCGCACAGGCCGTCGTCGCTGCCGTAGACAATCATGCCCACATTCTTGACCTCGCGCTCCTCGATGAGGAGGGAGGTGAACGTAGTGCCGCTCTGCAGGATGTGGCCCATGATCGACTTGATCTGGTTCTTGTAGGGCAGAAGGCGGCGCAACGCCTGCTCGAATTTATGCACTTTGGCAGACGAGATCATCTTCATGGCGCCGGTGATCTTCTCACTCGACGACACGGAGCCGATACGCGTCTTCAATTCCCGAAGGGTAGCCATAAGAGTGTTGTTTCTTTGTTAGTTGTTAGTGTCTTGGCCTTCCTCGGCCCGAGGGCCTCCGAAGGGTGATTATCTCTTGGTGGGAGGCCCGTCGGTCAGGGCGGACCTCCCTGTATCTTAATCCTCGTGTCCCACGGATGGGACGTCGGGGACTTGTCGGATTGATCAGGACTTGCGATAGGCGGCTGTCACCTCCTTGGCGCACTCCGTCAGCTTGGCGGTGACGTCGTCTGTCAGGCGCCCGGCCTTGATCTCGTCGAGCACCTCCTTCTGGTACTTGGCCTTCACGAGCTGGAGGAAATTCCCCTCGAACTCGTGCACCTTGTCCAGAGGCACGTCCTCAAGCAGGCCGTTTACGCCGCAATAGATTACTGCCACCTCGTTCTCCACGGCCCAAGGCTGGTACTGGGGCTGGATGAGAAGCTGCTGGTTCTTGCGACCCGTGTCGATGACCTTGGCGGTCACGGGGTCGATGTCGCCGCCAAACTTGGTGAACGACTCCAGCTCGCGGAACT
>CAZHCM010000200.1:0-2777 GCA_964531005.1 uncultured Sangeribacter sp.
GGTCCATGATGCCGCAGTTGACGCCGCAATAGTTGTGCTCGGTGCTCTGGCCGATGCGGGCCAGCTCGAATTTGTCAATCTTGTTGTCGTTGAAAAGGTCGTTGAGGGCGAAGGCGAAGCAGGACTCCAGGGCGGCCGACGAGCTGAGGCCGGCGCCAAGAGGCACGTTGCCGGCGAAGACGGCGTCGAACCCCTTGACCATGCCTCCGCGCTTGATGATCTCGCGGCAAATGCCGAAGACATAGCGTGCCCAGGAGGCCTTCGGGGCGTCCTCCTCGTTGAGGCCGAACTCCGCGTAGTCGTCGATGTCGATGGAGAATACGCGTACCTTGTCGGTGCCGTTAGGCTTGATCTCGGCCATGATCACCTTGTCGATGGCTCCAGGGAATACGAAGCCTCCGTTGTAGTCGGTATGTTCGCCGATGAGGTTGATGCGCCCGGCCGAGGCGTAGAGAGTGCCGGGGGCGCCGAAGCGCTCGTGAAACACACGGCGGATCTTATCCTGCATTTCTTGAGTAGTCATGATTATGAATTTAAGAGGGTTTGGGTCTATGTCGATGTTGCGGCCTCCGGTCATTTGGCCGAGCGGAGGGTGATTTTTGCGCCTTTCAGGCCCTTGGAGGTGGCCTCCAGGGTGATGTCGCCGGGGCGGTCGGATGTCTGGACTATAGCCGTGGCCGCTCCGCTGAAGAGGTCGGTCACAGGCTGGTCGAAGGGGCGCAGCGACGTGGCGTCGCCGTTGGCGGCTGCGCGGAACTTGCCGGCCCCCTTGACCGAGAAACGCACTTCGGGCTCGGCCGTGGGCACGAGGTTGCCGTCCTTGTCGGCCACCTGCACCGTGATGTATGCCAGGTCCTCGCCATCGGCGTTCAGAAGCGTGCGGTCGGCGCTCAGCACGAGGTGGTGGGGCTTGCCGGCGGTGCGTACGGTCTTCTCCATTGCGGGGTTGCCCTGCGCGTCATATGCCACGACTTTCAGCTCGCCCGGCTCGTAGACGGTCTCGTTCCACATCAGGCGGTACCGCTCGGCGTTGTTGGCGGCCTCCTCCTTCGACTTCTTGGTGCGCCGTCCCTGGCTCACGCCGTTGATGAAGAGTTCGGCCGAGGGGAAGTCGGTGTAGACGAAGACGGGGGTCACCTCCCCTTCGCGTCCCTCCCAGTTCCAGTGGGGGAGCACATGGAGGGTGTGGTCCTGGGTGTTCCACTTCGAGCGGTAGAGATAGTAGCGGTCCTTGGGGATGGAGGCGAGGTCGATGATGCCGAAGTAGGAGCTGTGTGAGGGCCATGCGTCGGTGTCGTAGGGGGTGGGCTCGCCAAGGTAGTCGAACCCTGTCCATACGAACTGCCCCATGTTCCAGTCCAGGTCGTCGTCCACGGCGAAGTCGTCGTCGGGGATGTTCGACCAGTAGCAGTATTCGGTGTCGTAGCTGTTCGACTGGTTGGAGTCGCGCATGATGTTGGCTCCCCACTCCACGGGGAAGAAGTATTTGCCGCGCGATGACACGGTGCTGGCCGTCTCGGAGCCGAGCAGGAAGTTCTGGGGGAGCTTGCCGATGGCCTCGTTGTAGCGGTTGACCTTATAGTTGAATCCCGGCACGTCGAGGGCGGCCGCGAAGCCGTTGTTGACCACGGCGTCAAACTGGTCCATGCCGCAGGTGACGGGGCGCGTGGGGTCGAGCTGGTGCACGAGATCCTGGAGCATCGTGAGTTCGCCGATGCCGTCCGGACCCCACTGCGAGGGCACCTCGTTGCCGATGGACCACATCACGACCGAGGGGTTGTTGCGAAACTGCTCCACCATGTTGGTGACGTCGCGCTCCGCCCACTCGTCGAAGAGGGTGCCGTATCCATTCTTGCACTTGGGGCGGAAGCCCCAGTCGTCGAAGGGCTCAAGCATGAGCATGAGTCCCATCTCGTCGCAGAGCTCCACCAGCTCGGGAGCGGGCATGTTGTGGGATGTGCGCACGGCGTCCGCCCCCATGTCCTTGAGGAGCTGGAGCTGGTGGCGTAGGGCTGCCTTGTTGACGGCGGCACCCAGGGGGCCGAGGTCATGATGGTTGCAGACCCCCTTGAACTTGCGTTTCTCGCCATTGAGGAAGAAGCCCTCCCCTTCGCGCACCTCCACGGAGCGTATGCCGAAGCGGGTGGAGTATGTGTCGAGCACACGGCCGGCGCGCACCACTTCCGTGGTGGCGGTGTAGAGAGCCGGGTTCTCGGGGCTCCACAGGTCGGGGTTGTCGACGCGGAAATTCTGGGTGAGGTCCACGCCGGGATAGAATTTCCAGGAGTGCTCGTCCTCGGCCACCCGCTTCCCGTCGGGCCCTGTGATGACTGTGCGCAGCGAGACGTCCTCACCTTTCGACACCCCGTCGAGGGTGGTGGCGAGGCGCACCGTGGCGTAGTCGCGGCTGACGTAGGGTGTGGTCAGGCGCGTGCCCCAGACAGGCACATGGACGTCGGAGGTCTGGAGGAGATGGACGTTGCGGTAGAGTCCGGCGCCAGGATACCAGCGGGAGGACTCCGGAAGGTTTTCGAGGCTGACCTCCACCGTGTTGACGCCGGGGCGCGCCACCCCGTCGAGGTCAAACCAGAAGGAGTTGTATCCATATGGCCAGTAGCCCACCTCATGGCCGTTGACGCGCACATGGGCGTGGCTCATTGCTCCGTCGAAGACAAGGGCGATGTCGCGGCCGGTGGTGTCGGCAAGCTCGAAGGTGGTCTTATAGAACCCCTTTCCCACGTACGGGAGGCCGCCGGTGCGGCCGGTTTTCCAGGTCT
>CAZHCM010000201.1:0-2747 GCA_964531005.1 uncultured Sangeribacter sp.
CAGACGCGCACGGGGCGGTTGAGCTTGCGCATCAGGTATGCGGCCTTCTGCTCGGTGTCCATCTCGTCGGCGCCGTCGTGGGTGATGCAGAGGGTGCGGCGCGTGAAGTCGAGCATCTCGGCGAGCGTCTTGTCGTCGGGAGTGCCCTTGGCGAGGATCTTGCAATAGGAGTCGATCTTCTGCTTGACAGCCACCAGGATGCCACCGATGACGCGCTTCCACACCAGGGTGAGGGCGCGGTTGGAGTCGGGCACGACATTGTCGATGTTCTTGATGAAGATGACGTTGGCTGTCAGGTCGTTGAGGTTTTCGATCAGGGCGCCGTGTCCGCCGGGGCGGAAGAAGAGTTCCCCGTTCTCGCGATAGGGGGTACCGTCCATGTTGGCGGCCACCGTGTCGGTCGAGGGCTTTTGCACGCTCATGGTGATGTCAAACTCCACTCCGTACTCGTGCTCCAGGTGGCCGCGCACCTCCTCTACCTTCATGGCCACCAGCGGGGTGTGTTCGTCGCTGACGGTGAAGTGCAGGTGCACCTTGCCGTTCTTGTCGGCGGCATACTGCGCCCCTTCGGCCAGGTGTTCCTCCAGGGCCGTGCGTGCTCCGCCGAGCACCTTGTGGAAGTCCAGCAGGGCCTTCGGCAGCTTGCCGTAGTTGAGGCCGTAGTGACCGAGCAGGGCCTCCACGACGTCCTTGTATCGTTTCTGCTTCATCAGCGAGTCGACGCTCAGGCCGTAGAGGGAGAGGCAGATGAAGTTGAGGCGCTGGTAGAAGGCGAATTTCTCGATGTTGTCGAAAAACTTCCGCATGAAGTCCGTGTCGGGTTTGTCGCTCTTCCCGTTGAGGAAGGCGTAGAGGTCCTTGAACATGCGGGATGCGGCGCCGCTTGCAGGCACCATCTTCTGCACCGATCCTCCGTGGAGGCGGTACTCCTCCCAGATTTCGATGCTTTGCTTGACCAGCTCGTCGCTGGCCACGGTCAGGCCGTTGCCGGGGGTGGCGGGGGCCTCGATGCGGAGCCAGGGGAATCCCTTGGCGAGCATGTCGAGTTGTTCGGTCAGTTGCTCCTCGGTGATGCCTTTGCGGAGCAGGGTGTTGGTGTCGTTGCTCATGTCTTTATTTTTAGGTTTTTCAAGTTTTTCAGGATTTTCAGGATTTTCAGGATCGATCAGGATTAATCATGATGCATCAGGAATAATCAGGATTAATCTTGATTTGGCTTGATTTGGCTTGGTCATAATCGTTTGCGTAGGGCTTCGAGGCGGTGGTTGTCGAGGAGGATCTGCTTCTGAAGGAGGCGCGTCTCCGCCTGGGTCGCGCTCAGGCGGTAGGTCTTCTCCACCATCGCGCGGGTGGCCGGGGGCAGCTGGAGCGTGCCTGAGACGCGTCCCCCTTCGAGGTATTGCAGGGTCACGGACCTGTCGGCGTTGGCGGCTATGAAGGCCGCCACGCTGTCGGCCGCCGCGCCGGAGAAGGCCACGGTGTTGAGGCCTGCGGCGCGGTAGTTCATGGCCTGGTCATGCGGCACGGTGCCGGACGTGGCCGACTCGTCGCCGCACACGGCTCGTATGGCCGAGAAGGTGCCCCCGGAGAGGGCGGCAACAAGCTCGAGCTGCTCCCCCATCGTCAGGCGCGCCGCCAGGCCGGTCGAGGCGAGGGGGTACGACTTGGCGTGCGAGCGCAGGATGTAGTATCCTTCGACGTGGCGCGGATGCTTCACCAGCTCGAATTCCGGCAGTAGCCTTTCCGTCTCCTCCTCCAGGGCGCGCAGACGGGCCCCCGTGGCTTCGAGGTTCTCCTCGGTAGCCTTCAGGGTGTCCTGCATCTCCCGTGCCCACTTGGCGCGGGCCTCCTCTCCCTTGGCCTTGGCCTCCTGGCGAGCGCGGGAGCATCCTGCCCCCGTTGCCGCGAGGATGGCCAGCGAGAGGATGAGTGCGATATGTCGTAGTGTCTTTTTCATGGCTGTCGTGATAGGCTAAAGGTGTCTTGGGGTCAGATGCGCTCCACCTCCCGCACGCCCTTGACCGTGCGCAGGCGCCGCATGAGGGCCGGGAGCTGCGCGGCGTCGGAGACTCCTACGGTGAGGTATCCGTGGAAGACGCCACGGTCGGAGTCGACGGAGATGTTGCGCAGCGAGATGCCGCTCTCGTGGGAGATGATGGATGTCAGCGAGGCCACGATGCCGATGTCGTCGATGCCGACGACACGAATCGTCGCGCCCAGTTCGGTGCCCCCCTTGCCGCTCCAGTTGACGCGGATCAGGCGATAGGGGTAGCGGTCGCGGATATTGGGGGCGTTGGGGCAGGTCTCCTTGTGGATCTTGACCACGCCGTCGGAGCTGATGAAGCCGAAGACCTTGTCGCCGTAGACGGGGTTGCAGCATTTGGCAAACTTGTACTTCAGGCCGTTGATCGATTTGTCGCCGATGACCAGCACGTCGTGCGGCGAGTCTTCGCGGTCGGGGCGCTGGAGCTGGAACTCGTCGGCGCCGGCGCGCGGCGTCTCCTGGGTCTCCGGTGTCGTGGCCTCGACGTATTGGGCCAGCCAACGGCCCGGGTCGATCTTGCCGGCGCCCATGTCGGCGAAGAACTCCGTGGCATACTTGTAACCCTGCTTCTTGATGAGCTTCATCATCAGGGCGTCGTCGACGGGGATCTTGCGGTTGCGGGCGCGGCGCTCCAGGGCCTCCTTGCCGATGTCGGCCAGGCGCTGGCGCTCCTCGTTGAGTTTCTGCTTGATCTTGTTGCGCG
>CAZHCM010000202.1:0-2689 GCA_964531005.1 uncultured Sangeribacter sp.
CCGGTGGCTGCCTCCATGCTGAAGACCGGCTTTCCCGAGTACTTGATGAACTGCGAGAGCACCTTTTCCTCGTAGTCGCTCTTCTTGTCGGTCAGGCCGGCGAAGGAACGCACCCCGATGATGTCGCAATAGCTCGCCATAACGGGGATGGCTTCGAGCAGATGCTCGGCCTTGTCGCCGTCCATGATCACGCCGCGCTCGGTCTCCAGTTTCCAGGCCCCCTGGTTGACGTCGAGCACTATGACGTTCATTCCGAGGTTCATGGCGGCCTTCTGGGTCGATAGTCGGGTGCGCAGCGAGGAGTTGAAGAAGATCATGAGCAGTGTCTTGTTCTTGCCCAAGTCGGTGAAGGCAAACCTGTCCTTCTTGATGAGCGCGGCCTCGGCAAGCGCCTTGTCGAGCGGCCCTATGTCGTCTACACAAGTGAATTTTTTCATTTTTCTTCCTCTTTTTTAGGGTTGGCAATGGCCTCTTTGAGGGCTGTCAGGAATTTGTCGGCCTCCTCCTTGGGGAGGTTGAGGGCCGGTAGCAGCCTGACGGTCAGCTTCCCGGCTCCGCCGGTGAAGATATGGTGGCCGAAGAGAAGGGTCTTGCGCAGGTCGCTCCCGGTGAACCCGTCCACCTCGAAGCCTATCATCAGCCCGCGTCCACGCACGTCGGAGACCTCGGGTATCCGCTTCAGCTCCTTTATGAGATGCTCGCCTACTTCGGCTGCGTTTTCGATCAGGTTCTCGTCCTCCATGATGTCGAGAACCGCGATGGCAGCCGCGCACGCGAGGTGGTTGCCCCCGAAGGTGGTGCCGAGCATACCCTTCTTCGCCTCTATCTTGGGAGATATCAGGACCGCCCCCATCGGAAAACCGTTGGCTATCCCCTTGGCGCAGGTGATGATGTCGGGGCGCACGCCGTGGTGCTGGTGGGCGAAGAACTTTCCCGATCGCCCGTAACCCGACTGTATCTCGTCAAGTATGAGGAGCGTGCCGGTCTTCCTGCACTCTTCGGCCAAAGCCTGCATGAACTCCGTGGTAGGCTCGTGGATGCCGGCCACCCCCTGGATTCCCTCGATGATGGCGGCGGCATACTCCTCGGTGGAGAGGGCCGACATCATCGCCTCCGTGTCGTTGAGGGGGACGAAGGTGACGTTGGCTGTCTTGTTGAAGGGGGCCTGGATCGCCGGGTTGTCCGTGGCCGCCACCGCCCCGGAGGTGCGCCCATGGAAGGCGTGTCCGAAAGCGAGTATCTTGCTGCGCCCCGTGGCGAAGGAGGCAAGCTTCATGGCGTTCTCGTTAGCCTCGGCCCCGGAATTGCACAGGAAGAGGGAATAGTCGTCATATCCGGACAGGCTCCCAAGTTTTTCGGCCAGACGCTCCTGCAGAGAGTTGAGCACCGAGTTGGAATAGAACCCCAACTCCCCTACCTGCCGCGACACGGCCTCCACATAGCGCGGGTGTGCATGGCCTACGGAAATCACGGCATGCCCTCCATAGAGGTCGAGAAATTCCGTGCCGTCGGCGGTGTAGACATGGTTGCCCACACCCTTCACCGGCTCTATGTCGTAGAGGGTATATACGTCGAATAGTTTCATAGTCCTTAAAAAGCTGATGGTTTGAGTCTCAGCCCGGTGGTCTGGTCGAGCCCGAGCATGAGGTTCATGTTCTGCACCGCCTGCCCCGACGCACCCTTCAGGAGGTTGTCGATGGCGCATGTGACGAGTAGTTTCCTGCCATGCTTCTCCACATGCAGGATGGCCTTGTTGGTGTTGACGGCCTGCTTTAGGTCTATGGCGCGGTCGCTGACCACAGTGAAGGGGGCGTCGGCATAGAACCCCTTGTAAAGGGCTGTCGCCTCGGCCTCGTCCAGGGGGCAATCCACCGTCACGACGGCAAATATCCCTCTGGGGAAATCCCCCCTCATCGGCACGAAATTGATCGTGGCCGTGTGGCCGGGCTGTAGTTTTCTCAGGGAGGCGTCTATCTCTATCAGGTGCTGGTGGGTGAAGGGTTTGTAGACGGAAAGGTTGTCGTTGCGCCAGCTGAAATGCGTCGTGGCCCCGGGCTTCACCCCCGCCCCGGTCGAGCCGGTGAGGGCCGTGATGTTGATATCCCCGTCTTCGGGCAGCAACCCAGCCTTAGCCAGCGGGAGCAGCGAAAGCTGGAGAGCGGTGGCGAAACAACCGGGGTTGGCCACCGAATCCGCCTCGGAGATCTTCTCCCTCTGGAGCTCGGGAAGGCCGTAGACATACCCCTCGCTCTCGTCGCGGAAGTCTTGTGCGAGGTCGATCACTTTCAGGCCCTCCGGGCGAGCGTTCTCCTCCCAGAACTTCTTGCTCTGCCCGTGGGCCGAGCATAGGAAGAGGATGTCGATGTCGTCGAGGGGATGCGAGTCGGAAAAGACGAGATCCGTCTCGCCCAGAAGCCCACCGTGCACGTCGGTCACGGGCTTGCCCGCATTGCTGGTGGAGTGCACGAAGGCCACGCTCACCTCCGGATGGTTGATGAGCAGGCGGAGGAGTTCGCCGGCCGTGTAGCCGGCGCCTCCGATGATTCCTATTTTCTTCACTCCGCCTTCCCGTTCTTGACCTGGTTGTTGTGGTAGATCTTCATCTGGTTGCCCAGGATCTTGGTGAATCCCTTCACGTCGTCGGCGGTCCAGGCCTTGTTGATCTCGCCATACTCGCCGAAGTCGGTCT
>CAZHCM010000203.1:0-2688 GCA_964531005.1 uncultured Sangeribacter sp.
CGGCGGGCACGTAGACGCCTGCCAGGTGGCCGATGTGCACCGGGCCGTTGGCATAGGGCAGCGCCGTCGTGATGAGTGTGCGTTTGAAGTTTTTGTCCATATACTGTAGAAACGGGTTATAGTCGGGAATTGGTATAATGTGGCAGCTCCCCCCTGGGGAAGGCGTCGATCATTGAGCCGGGGGTGGAGTTGACGATGCGGGCTCCGAGCGAGAGGGCGTAGTCCTGGATGTCGAAGTAGCTGCGGAAGGCCACGGCCATCGAGCCGAGTATGTCGTGGAGGTGATGGCCGGCGTATTCGGAAGCCACGCGATCGAGCTCAGAGGGGGAGTCCTTGTAGAAATGGGGCTGCACGGAGACCACCCTGTTGAGGTCGTCGACCCATAGGGAGTGCGTCCAGGTGTGGTCGGCGCCGACGGCGTAGATCTCCCGGTATCCTTCGCGCAGGGCTATCATGAGGGAGGCGATGAGGACGTTGCGAGGCCGGGGCATGGCCAGTCCGCGGCGGTAGAGCGAGTGGCGCACGCCGCGTATCCCCTCGGCGGGGGTGAGGTTGAAGTATTTCACTTCCGTTCCGGCGCGCTTCATGGTTTCGGCATATCTCTGCCGGAACGCCTTCCGCTGCCCCACGGGGATGAAGAGGATCATTCCCCAGTCGGCCTTGGAGAGATTTTCCCAAAGTCGCGCCACGTTGGGGTCGCTGTCGGCTCCGGAGAAGAAATGGGGGTCGGCGAGCACGTATAGCTTCGGGCGTATCTCATGGAATTCCGGGGCGTTGGCTGCGAAATTGACGCTCATCAGGTCGCATCCCCGGAGGGCCGGGCGCTGGTCGTCGAGCACCTGTCGCAGCGAGGGGCCGTTGCCCATCACCACCAGTGGGCGCTTCGGGCGCGCATCCGGGGCCGAAGGGCGGCGAGAGCGCAGGAGGCACTTCAGGAGCGTGGCTCCTGTGGCCGCAGCGGAGCCAAGGGAGTTGGCCAGTGATTCGAGACGGCTCATCGGCGGCGGCGGGGCTTTATGTAGTCATTGTGGATCTTGATGGAGAATACAATGACCGAGCAGGTGGTGGTGATGAGGTTGGTGGCCACGAGGGGCCAGTTTTCGAGCAGGAACCCCTGGATGACGAAGAAGAGTCCCCCGAGGGCCATGAGCAGGAAGGTGGGGATGGCGATTCCCTCGGTGTCGCGGGTGCGGATGGTGTAGATGGCCTGCGGCAGGTATCCGAGCACCATGCAGACGGCGGCGGCGATGCCTACGAAAGAAGTGAACGTCTCCATGTGAGTCTTTTGAGGGGGTTTCGGATTAGAAAAGCGTGGAGGCAGTCCCCGGGGGCGCCTCCACGATTATTCATGTCCACTTCCGGGCGCTGGCGCGTCCGGGAGTTGTCGGTCGGATATCGGTGGTGTCTCAGAACACTTTCTTCATGGTCTTGGTGCCCTTCTTGACGATGTAGAGGCCACCCTTCTCGGGATTGGCCACGCGCATGCCCTGAAGGTTGTAGTAGACGGGTGCGGCGGCTTCGTCAGTGATGCCGACCACGGTGGCCTGGGCGCCGAACACGATGGTCATGGTGAAATCGGTGCCATCGATGAGTTCGCAGGTCTCGGGTTTTTCGCCATCACCCTCGGCGGCAAACATGTTGAGCTGCAGGGTCACAGGGTTGGAGAGCTGGCTCTCGTCATAATTGACGTCCACGTCCCACTCGAAAGTGTCGACGCCGGCCTCGGGGACATTGACGAAAGCGTAGCTTACGCAAGTCTCGTTGCCATTGCTAAGGCAGTTGTTCAGCCCTCTGTAGGCTCCTGCATAGCAGAGCTGGGCACGTGCACCCTGTTCGTTTCTGAGATCGGTGCGAGTGGCGGGGATGGAGTACATGAGCTCGCCGAACACAGGGCGATATTCGTCCTGCAGATTGATCACTTTGACGGGGGCGGCCCACATCTGACCCCACTCGTCGGCATACTCCGGCTCAGCGATAATGATTGTTTCGCCGTTGGCGATTTCCTTGCCTTCAAACTCTACCTTGAAGTAGTCGCCGAAGGATGCGGCGTTCATGCCGAGTGCGCTGATTGCAAGCGCGGAAAGAAGTAAAAGTTTCTTCATATATGTCTGGTTTTTAGTTTGGTATTCAGGTGTCGCCTGTCTCCCGGCGCCCTGGCGCAAAGCCGTGTCGTGGAGACGGGATGCCGCAAAGTTAATCAAACTTCATCAGATATGCAAGCGTCCGGGGGAGGCAAGTGCGTAATTTTATGGTTAAAAGATATAAAAAATCGCCCCCGGCGGTTGCCGGAGGCGATTTTTCAGTATGTCTTTATAACTTCTGCGTCCTTTTCAGGCCGCAGGAAGGGGAGTGTGTCTCAGACGTGGGGGCCTGCCTTGGCGAGCTCCTTGCCGACGGGGTTGGTCTCGAACTTCTTGAAGTTCTTGATAAACATCTCGGCGAGTTCCTTGGCCTTGACGTCCCATTCCTTGGGATCGGCGTAGGTGTCGCGCGGGTCGAGGATGGCGCTGTTGACGCCGGGGAGCTCGGTGGGGATCACGAAGTCGAAGTAAGGGAGGAGCTTCGTGGGAGCCTTCTCGATGGCGCCGTCGAGGATGTCGTCGATGATGCCGCGGGTGTCAGGGATGGAGATGCGCTTGCCGGTGCCGTTCCAGCCGGTGTTGACCAGATAAGCCTTGGCGCCGCTCT
>CAZHCM010000204.1:0-2566 GCA_964531005.1 uncultured Sangeribacter sp.
CCAACGGCTACATACCCGTCTACTTCACCTTTGACAACGACGGCAGCGTCGTGCCCGGATCCTTCGCGGAGGTCATCCTCATCGGCGCGCCGCGCCACGGAGCCCTGACCGTGCCTGTCGAGGCGATCATGGAGATACAGGGCAACAAATACGTCTACACCCGCACCCACGGCGACGCCTACTCCAAGCATCTCGTCACCACCGGCCGCTCCGACGGCCGCAACGTGGAGATCCTCTCCGGCCTCGAGCCCGGCATGGAGGTCGTCACCACAGGGGCCGGAGTGGTACGCATGGCCGAAAACTCCAACGTCGCCCCTCCGGGACATTCGCACAACCACTAATCCCCGCCTGACGACATGCTGGACCGAATAATTCGCTTTTCCCTCACCAATCGTCTGGTGATACTGATCCTCTGCGCGCTCATGCTCGTGGGAGGCATCATCACGCTCTTTCGCACGGAGGTCGACATCTTCCCGGACCTCAACGCCCCCACAGTGGTCGTCATGACCGAGGCTCCGGGCATGGCCCCGGAGGAGGTGGAGAAGTCGGTGACATTCCCCATCGAGACCGCTGTCAACGGCGCCTCGGGCGTCCGCCGCGTGCGCTCCTCCTCGGCTCCGGGTTTCTCGGTGGTCTGGGTGGAGTTTGACTGGAACACCGACGTCTACGTGGCCCGACAGGTGGTCAACGAGAAACTGGCCGCCGCCTCCGAGGATTTCCCTCCCGGCACGGGCGCCCCGACCCTCGGGCCCCAGTCCTCGATCCTGGGCGAAATACTGATCATCGGCCTCACATCCGACTCCGTGCCGCAGGGTGAGCTACGCTCAGTGGCCGACCGCGAGATCCGTCCGCGCCTCCTCTCGGTGCCGGGCGTGTCGCAGGTGTCGGTCATGGGGGGCGAGGAGCTTGAATACCAGATACGCCTCCGCCCCGACCGCATGAGGGCCATGGGCGTCACACTCTCGGAGACCCTTGAGGCCGTCGAGGGGATGAACGCCAACGCCTCCGGCGGAAGCCTCTACCAGTATGGCAACGAATACCTCGTCAAGGGGGACCTCTCCACCTCCTCGGTCGAGGACCTGCGCAAGGGCGTGGTCCGCTCCGACGAGTCCGGCGTAGTCACGCTCGACGACATAGCCGAGGTGGTCGTCGGGCCAAAGTCGCCCCGCATCGGCACCTCCAGCGTGCGCACCAAGAAGGCCGTGCTGCTGACCGTCACCAAGCAGCCAGCCGTGGGGTCGCAGGAGCTTACCGACGCCCTCCTCTCCGAACTCGAAGCCTTGCGCCCCTCACTCCCCCACGGCATTGACATCGACACCGACATCTTCCGCCAGGCAGACTTCATCAGCCGAAGCGTGGGCAATCTCCAGACCTCACTCTTCGAGGGGGCGATCTTCGTCATCCTGGTGCTCTTCTTCTTCCTCATGGACCTGCGCACGACCATCATCTCCGTCGTGGCGCTGCCGATGTCGATACTATTGGCAGTCATCATCCTCAACCTGCTCGGCTTCACCATCAACACCATGACCCTGGGCGGCATCGCCATCGCCATCGGTTCGCTGGTCGACGACGCCATCGTCGATGTGGAGAACGTCCACAAGCGGCTGCGCCAAAACCGCCTCCTCCCACCCGAGGAGCGTCGGCCGGTCATCAAGGTTGTCTTCGAGGCGTCGCGCGAGGTGCGTCTCCCGATCCTCAACTCATCGCTGGTCATCATCGCCAGCTTCCTCCCCCTCTTCTTCCTCCACGGCATCGAGGGTCGCATGCTCGTGCCCCTTGGCATATCGTTCATCATCGCCCTGGCCGGCTCCACTATCATCGCCCTGACGCTCACTCCGGTGCTCTGCTCCTACATGCTCGGCACCGAAAAGCAGGACAAGCAGCTGAGCCGCGAACCCTGGGCCACACGCCATCTGCGTGCGGCATATGAGAAGGCACTGGGGAGCGTGCTGCGCCGCCCGGCCCCGATGATGTGGAGCGTGGCGGGGCTCTTCGTGCTCTCCGTCATCCTCTTCTTCACCCTCGGACGCAGTTTCCTACCGGGCTTCAACGAGGGGTCGCTGACCATCAACGTCTCCGCCATGCCCGGCATCACGCTGGAGCAGAGCGACAGCATCGGCATGATGGCAGAGCGAATCATTCTGGAGACACCGGAGGTGCGCAATGTGGCACGCAAGACGGGGCGCGCGGAGCTCGACGAGCACGCATTGGGCGTCAACGTGTCGGAAATCGAGGTGCCATACGTGCTCGACCAAGGCCGCTCGCGCCGCGAGATGACCGCCGAGCTGCGCAGCCGCCTCAAGGCGATTCCGGGGGTCAACATCGAGATCGGCCAGCCCATCTCCCACCGCATCGACGCAATGCTCTCCGGCTCCGAGGCGCAGATCGCCGTCAAGCTCTTCGGCCCGGACGTAGACCGCCTCTACACCATCGGACAGCAGATCAAGGGCGCCATGCAGGAGACGCCGGGTGTCACCGACGTCAACCTCGAACAGCAGATCTCGCGGCCGCAGATCGACATCCGCCCGCGCCGCGAGCTGATGGCCCGCTACGGCATCACCCCGGC
>CAZHCM010000205.1:0-2563 GCA_964531005.1 uncultured Sangeribacter sp.
AACCCCTTCCTGCAGGACTACACGACGGTCTACAAGATCCCTCCCTTCGAGCAGATCAAGACCTCCGACTTCATCCCCGCCATCAAGGCCGGGCTCGAAGAGCAGCGCACCAACATCCTCAACATCACGCGCAACCGCGCCGTGCCTGACTTCGACAACACCATCCTGCCCCTCGAGAACCTCTCCCCCATCCTCGACCGCGTCTCCCAGGTATTCTACCACTACGACGGCGCGATGAACACCGAGGAGTTCGCCTCCATGGCCGACGAGGCAATCCCCCTGCTCAACGAGGCCCAGAACATGGTGATGCTCGACGACGCCCTCTTCCAGCGCATCAAGCAGGTCTACGACGCCCGCGACAAGCAGGGCCTCTCGCCGGTGCAGAAGCGCCTGGTCGAGAAGTACTACCGCCAGTTTGCCGAGCAGGGCGCAGCCCTTCCGGCCGACAAGAAGGCCGAGCTGGTGCGCATCAACGACGAGCTCTCCAAGCTCTTCATCCAGTACAACCGCAACCTGCTGACGGCCACCAACAACTTCTTCGTCACCGTCTACGACGAGGCTGACCTCGCCGGCCTCCCCGAGTCGTCCATCGCCCAGGCAGCCGAGGACGCCAAGGCCCGCGGCCTCGACGGGATGTGGGTCTTCACGCTGCACGCGCCCAGCCGCCTGCCGGTGCTCCAATATGCCGACAACCGCGGCCTGCGCGAGGCCATCTACAAGGGATACACCTCCCTGGCCTCCTATGGCGACTACTGCAACTATCCCGTCATCGAGAAGATCGTGCGCCTGCGCGCCGAAAAGGCCAAGATCATGGGCTTCGACAACTTCGCCCAGATGATGACCTCGCGCGTCATGGCCGGCACCCCCGACGCCGCCATGAACCTCCTGATGCAGGTCTTCGAGCCCGCCGTGCAGCGCTCCAAGGAGGAGGTAGCCGACATGCAGGCATACGTCGACCGCAACGGCGGCGACTTCAAGATCGCCCCATGGGACTACTACTATTACGCCGGCAAGGTGAAGAAGGAGAAGTTTGACCTCGACGAAAACGACGTGCGCCCCTACTTCAAGCTGGAAAACGTGGTCGACGGCATGTTCCGCACCGCCGAGAAGCTCTACGGCCTCAAGATCGAGGAGCTCCCCGACGCCCCGAAGTACATGGACGAGGTGACAGTCTACGACGTCAAGGACGCCAAGACCGGCGAGCACATCTCCGTCTTCATGACCGACTACTTCCCCCGCGCCTCCAAGCGCCAGGGCGCATGGATGGAGCAGATGCAGAGCGCAGGCCTCTATCCCGGCGGCGAGGTGCGCCGTCCGATCGTCTATAACGTCGGTAACTTCACCCGCCCCGCCGGCGACACCCCCGCCCTGCTCACCCTCGACGAGGTGGAGACCGCCTTCCACGAGTTCGGCCACGCCCTGCAGGGGATGCTCTCCACCGCCCCCTACCGCTCGCTGGCCGGCACCAACGTCGACCGCGACTACGTAGAGCTCTGCTCGCAGATCAACGAGCATTGGGCCACCGCACCCGAGGTGCTCAAGATGTATGCCAAGCACTACAAGACCGGCGAGACTATCCCCGACGAGCTGATCGAGAAGCTCGAGGCCTCCTCGAAGTTCAACCAGGGATTCGTAACCACCGAGCTGACCGGAGCCGCCATCCTCGACATGAAGTGGGGCGAGAACAATGACCAGGATATCAACGTGCCCGCCTTCGAGGAGGCCGTGGCCACCGAGATCGGCATGCCCGAGGAGATCACCTTCCGCTACCGCTCCCCCTACTTCAAGCACATCTTCGGCGACGACGGCTATGCCTCCGGCTACTACACCTACCTCTGGGCCCAGGTGCTCGAGGCCGACGGATGGGAGCTCTTCGAGAAGAAGGGCATCTTCGACAAGAAGACCGCCGAGAGCTTCAAGAAGAACATCCTGCAGAGCGGCGACACCGAGGACGCCATGAAGCTCTACCAGCGCTTCCGCGGCCACAAGCCCGACGCCCACGCCCTGCTGCGCCTGCGCGGGTTTGAGAAGTAATCATCCGAATATCCCGATATCTCTGAATGGAGAAATACATGCTCCGGGCTTTACAGCTCGCAAGGGGTGGCGAAGGTTTCGCCACCCCTAATCCTATGGTCGGGGCCGTCATCGCGGCTCCCGACGGCCGTATCATCGGCGAGGGGTTCCACCGCCGCTGGGGAGGGCCCCACGCCGAGGTCAACGCCATCGCCTCCGTGCGCCCCGAAGACCGGCACCTGCTCCGGGAGTCGACCATCTACGTCACCCTGGAGCCCTGCTCCCACTACGGCAAGACGCCACCTTGCGCGCGCCTCATCATCGAGACGGGGATACCGCGCGTGGTGGTCGGCGCTGGCGACCCCTTCGCCAAGGTGGCCGGGCGCGGCATACGGATGCTGCGCGAGGCTGGCGTGGAGGTGGTGGAGGGAGTGCTGCGCGAGGAGTGCGAGGTCCTCAACCGCCGCTTCATGACGGCCCACCGCCTCGGTCGCCCCTTCATCCAGCTCAAATGGGCCCAAAGCGCCGACGGCTTCATGGCCGCAGGCTC
>CAZHCM010000206.1:0-1182 GCA_964531005.1 uncultured Sangeribacter sp.
ACGAGCTTGTCGATCTCGGTCACGCCGATGGGCACGCACGTGGCCTGGGCGGCCATGCCGGGATTGCCGGGGGCGGCAAATATCTCTGTGACGCGGGGGCTACGGGCCATGGCATCGACGATGGCATGCTCGCGCCCTCCGCTTCCGATTACGAGTACTTTCATCGCTGTCTTAGTGCTTGAAGTGACGCATTCCGGTGAAGAGCATGGCTATGCCCTTCTCGTTGGCCTTGCGGATGGCATCCTCGTCGCGGATGCTGCCGCCGGGCTGCACGATGGCCACCACTCCATATTTGGAAGCGAGCTCCACAGTGTCGTCAAAGGGGAGGAATCCGTCGGAGGCGAGTACCAGGCCCTCGGTGGCACCAGCTTCGCGCGCCTCTTCGAGGGCGATGTGGGCCGAGCCGACGCGGTTCATCTGGCCGGCGCCGACACCAAACGTGGCACCGTCGCGCACCACTACTATGGCGTTGGACTTCACATGCTTGACGATGCGCCAGCCGAAGTTGAGGTCTTTCAGTTCGCTCTCTGAGGGATGGCGCTCGGTGACGGTCATGGCGTCGGTGATCTCGAGAGTCTTAAGGTCGGAGTCCTGCACGAGGAGGCCGCCGGTCACTCCGACATACTGCTTGGCAGTCTTCACCTCGGCGTCCATCGGCACTTCGAGCAGACGGAGATTCTTCTTGGAGGCAAAGACCTCCAGGGCCTCGGGAGTGAAGGAGGGTGCCATGACTATCTCGAGGAAGATGGGCTTCATTTTCTTGGCCACCTCCCCGGTGAGGGGACGGTTCATGGCCACAATGCCTCCGTAGATGCTGACCTTGTCGGCCTCGTAAGCCTTGGTCCACGCCTCGTCAAGGTCCTTGCCGACGGCGGCTCCGCAGGGGTTCATATGCTTCAGGCCGACGCAGAAGGGCTCCTTGAACTCGCGCACGATCTGCAGGGCGGCGTTGGCGTCCTGGATATTGTTGTACGACAATTCCTTTCCACCAATCTGGCGGGAGAAGGCCACCGAGTAAGGTACCTCCTCCGAAGCGCGATAGAAGGATGCCTGCTGGTGGGGGTTCTCGCCATAGCGGAGCGACTGGGCGAGGTCAAACTGCAGGAAGAGTTTTTCGGGCAGCCCGGCCTGCTTGCGCATGTAGGTCGCGATATGGGAGTCATACTCGGCGGTGTGGGTGTA
>CAZHCM010000206.1:1282-2512 GCA_964531005.1 uncultured Sangeribacter sp.
ATCTCCCATCCCATCTCGCTCAGCGCGGTGGCAAACTCCACCACTCCGCGCTTGTCGCTGACGCTGATTAATGCTCTCTTCATATCTTGTGTCGTTGTAGTCAGTTGTTGAGTATCTTTGCAATGGTGTCGACGTAGAGGCGGTGCTCCGTGGCGTGGATCATGCTCTCCAGCTCGTCGATGTCGCGTCCCTCATATGGCACTGCGGCCTGGGAGACGATGGTGCCTCCGTCGATGGTCTCGTCGATATAGTGGATGGTCACGCCGTAGACCTTGACGCCATAGTCGAAGGCGTCGCGGATGGCGTGTGCCCCGGGGAAGGCCGGAAGCAAGGCCGGATGGATATTGAGGATGCGGCCTCCGTATCTGGAGAGCAACTCCTCCCCTACTATACGCATGTATCCGGCCAGGCACACCAGCTCCACGCCCTCGGCATCGAGGCGGTCGGCTATCATTCGCTCGAAGTCGCGCTTGGATGCGTAGTCGCGCGGCTTGAACTCCAGCACCGGGACTCCGAAACGCCCTGCACGCTCGATGACCTTGGCCCCGGGCTTGTCGCAGACGCATACTGCTATACGCGCGTCGAGCCTGCCGTCGGAGCAGGCTTGGGCGATGGCCTCGAAATTGGAGCCCGAGCCGCTTGCAAAGACTACTATATTCTTCATCTTTACTTCTCTGTGGGCTCCTTCATGTGGATCTTCACTCCGCTACCCTCCACCACGCGGCCGATGACGGAAGCCTCTTCGCCATGCTCCTTGAGGATGGCGATGACCTTGTCGGCCTCATCGGCAGGCACGGCGAGCACCATGCCTATGCCCATGTTGTAGATGTTGTACATCTCGCGGTGGGGCACCTTTCCGAGGCGCTCCAGCATGCGGAAGACGGGGAGTATCTTCCAGCTCCCCTCCTCTATCTCCACGCCCTGGCCGTCGCGCAGGATGCGGGGGATGTTTTCGTCAAAGCCGCCACCGGTGATGTGGGCCACGCCATGGACGTCGGCCTTTGAGATGACGTCGAGCACCGGCTTTACGTAGATGCGAGTCGGCGTCAGGAGCATCTCGCCCAGGGTCTGCTCGCCGCTCTCGGGCTGCCGGTCGGAGTAGCTCAGGGAGTTGTCGGCCACGATCTTGCGCACGAGGCTGAAGCCGTTGGAGTGCACACCGGTCGATGGGATGCCGACGAGCACGTCGCCGACGCTCACCTTCGAGCCGTCGATGAGGTCGTCCTTCTC
>CAZHCM010000207.1:0-2495 GCA_964531005.1 uncultured Sangeribacter sp.
CTACTTCTGGAAGCAGGTCAGCGGCCTTGACGACACGTCGATGTACATGTACTACTATCTGGTCAACAGCACCACCTCCGTCGGCGACCCCTACGCACGCCTCGTGCTCGACCCCGACAACGACAAGTACATCTCCAAGGACGTATTCCCCAACCTGCCCGCATACCCGTCGGTGCTGACCGGAGCCAACCGTCCGCCGCTCGCAGTCTACCAGGCCAACATCAACGACTACGACTGGGAGGTCACCGACTTCAAGGCTCCCGAGGGGCATAACCTCATCATCTACGAGCTGCTGATCCGCGACTTCACCGGCACCGAGGGCGCATCGCTTGGCAACGGCACCCTGCGCAAGGCAATGGAGAAGATCGAATACCTGAAGACGCTGGGCGTCAACGCCATCGAGCTGATGCCCATACAGGAATTCCAGGGCAACAACTCCTGGGGCTACAACCCCAACTTCTACTTCGCCCCCGACAAGGCATACGGCACCCCGGACGACTACAAGGCATTCATCGACCTCTGCCACAAGAACGGCATCGCCGTCATCCTCGACGTGGTCTTCAACCAGTCCGACTGGCTCCATCCCTGGTACAAGCTCTATCCCGTGGGCTCCAACCCCTTCTACAACGCCACCGCGCCCCACGCCTACAGCGTGCTCAACGACTGGAACCAGGGGTACCCCCTGGTGCGCAAGCAGTGGAAGGACATGCTCCAGTTCTGGCTGCGCGAGTATAAGGTGGACGGCTTCCGCTTCGACCTCGTAAAGGGCCTTGGCGACAACGACTCCTACGCCAACAACGGCGACTCGGGCACGAACGCCTTCAACGCATCGCGCATCGCCAACATGCGCGAGTGGCAGGACGCCATGCGTGAGGTCAACCCCAACGCATATGTCATCAACGAGAACCTCGCAGGCTCCCAGGAGGAGAACGAGATGGCCCAGACCGGAATGCTCAACTGGGCCAACGTCAACTCCCAGGGCGGACAGTACGCCAAGGGGTATTCCTCCAACGCCGCACTGGCCCGCATGATGGCCACCTACGACGCCCGCACCTGGGGCTCGACGGTCAGCTACCTTGAGTCGCACGACGAGCAGCGTCTGGCCTACATGCAGAACACCGACGGCGCCGCCGGCGTCAAGGGCGACCTGGGCAACTCCATGAGGCGTCTCGGCTCCGCCGCCGCACAGATGATCCTCGCCCCGGGCGCGCACATGATCTGGCAGTTCTCCGAGCTGGGCAACGACCAGAACACCAAGGACTCCAACGGAGGCAACAACACCAGCCCCAAGAAGGTCTGCTGGAACCTCCTCGACGACCCCGACCGCAAGGGCCTCTACGACAACTACAGCGAGCTCATCAACCTGCGCAACGCCAACCCTGAGCTCTTCGCCAAGGACGCCAACGTGACGTTCGTGTGCGTGGGCTGGAGCAACGGCCGCCGCATCTTCCTCAAGAACCAGGGCAAGGAGCTCTACGCGCTCATCAACCCCGAGATCACCGGCACCCTCACGATGTCCGTGGAGTTTGACCAGAAAGACAACTCCGCCTACGAGATCTATTCTCAGTCGTACGGCTCCAGCGCCTCCTTCGACGCCGTGAACGGCAAGGTGGTCATCCCGGCCAACAGCTACGTGGTCATCGGCAGCAAGAACCTCGCCACCTCCGACGTCGAGGGCATCGCAGCCGAGCAGGGCACCCTGCGCGTGCATGGCGCACAGGGTCTGCTGACCGTGACCTCGGCCCAGGGCGCCGTGTCGGTGTACGGCATCGACGGCACCCTCGTGGCTGTCATGCAGCCCGGCGACTCCACGACGCTGCCTGCCGGCGTCTATGTGGCCGCCTGTGGCGGCGAGACCGTCAAGGTGCGTCTCTGATAGCATTCAATCCGACATCATGTCATGATGACATTATGACATTATGACATTATGACATTATGACATCATGACACCATGACCAAAAGAAGCGGCCCGCTCCGAAGAGCGGGCCGCTTCTTTGTGATATCCTCCGGCCGGAATCAGACGAACTTGGCCAGGTCGGTGACGGTCATGTCGCCGGTCTCCATGAAGGTCTCATGCAGTGCGAAGGCTGCCTTCAGGTAGTGCGGGGTGTGGGGGATGCCGCTCTTCGTGGCGAGCTTCAGGTAGTCCCACAGCAGCTCGCGATACATCGGGTGGGCGCAGTTCTCGATGATGGTCTCTGCGCGCTGGCGCGGATCCTTGCCGCGAAGGTCGGCCACGCCCTGCTCGGTGACGAGCACCTTGACCGAGTGCTCGCTGTGGTCGACGTGCGACACCATGGGCACGATGGCCGAGATCTTGCCACCCTTCTGGATCGAGGGGCAGGAGAAGATCGAGAGGTAGGCGTTGCGGCAGAAGTCGCCCGAGCCGCCGATGCCGTTCATCATCTTGGTGCCCAGCACGTGGGTGGAGTTGACGCCGCCGAAGATGTCGGCTTCGAGAGCGGTGTTCATGGCGATGACACCGAGTCGGCGGA
>CAZHCM010000208.1:0-2393 GCA_964531005.1 uncultured Sangeribacter sp.
ACATACCTCAACGCAGGGCTCCAGATATTCTTCAACGGGCGCCGCTACGTCTCGCGCCACGGCCTGCTCGACCTCCTGCGCGAGAACATGACCACCCAGCCCCTCTATCCCATCATCCACCTGAAGGGCGACGACATAGAGGTGGTCATCACCCACGCCGACCAGTACGGCGAGGAATACTATTCCTTCGTCAACGGCCAGCACACCACCCAGGGGGGCACCCACCTCACTGGCTTCCGCGAATGGGTGTCGCGCACCATCAAGGAGTTCTCGGGCAAGGGCTACGAGTTTTCCGACATCCGCAACGGCATGGTGGCCGCCGTCAGCGTCCGCATCCAGGAGCCGGTCTTCGAGTCGCAGACCAAGACCAAGCTCGGCTCCAAGGAGATAGCCCCCGGCAGCACGGTGACGGTCAACAAGTTCATCGGCGACTTCATCAAGAAGGAGCTCGACGACTACCTGCACAAGAACCCCGACACGGCCGAAGTAATGCTGCGCAAGATCGCTTCGAGCGAGAAGGAGCGCAAGGCCATGGCCGGGGTGGCCAAGCTGGCCCGCGAGAAGGCCAAGAAGGTCAGCCTCCATAATCGCAAGCTGCGCGACTGCCGCATACACTACAACGACACTCTCAAGGCTTCGGCCAAGGAGGACCTGCGCGACCTCAGCTCCATCTTCATCACCGAGGGCGACTCCGCCTCGGGCACCATCACCAAGGTGCGCAACGCCGAGACGCAGGCCGTCTTCTCGCTGCGCGGCAAACCCCTCAACTCCTACGGCATGACCCAGGAGGTGGTCTACAAGAACGATGAGTTCAACCTCCTCCAGGCCGCCCTCAACATCGAGGAGGGAATCGAGGGTCTGCGATACAACCGCGTCATCATCGCCACCGATGCCGATGTGGACGGCATGCACATCCGCCTGCTGACCATCACGTTCTTCCTGATGTTCTTCCCCGACCTGGTCAAGAAAGGCCATGTATTCATCCTCCAGACACCCCTCTTCCGCGTGCGCGACAAGAGTGTCTCGCGACGCTCGTCGTCGAAGTCGGCTCGCAGGCGCAAGAAGGGCGACGGCGACAAGGCCCACCCCGACACCATCTATTGCTACTCCGAGGAGGAGCGCGACGCGGCCGTGAAGAAATTCGGCTCCAACGCCGAAATCACCCGATTCAAAGGCTTGGGCGAGATCAACGACTCGGAGTTCGCAGAATTCATCGGCGAGGGAATGCGCCTCGACCCGGTGACGCTGCGCAAGGAAGACACCGTGGAGAAGCTCCTGGAGTTCTACATGGGCAAGAACACCATGGACCGCCAGAACTTCATCATCGACAACCTCGTCATAGAAGACGATTCCGAGATATGAGGACCGCTGTCTTTCCTGGGAGCTTCGACCCCTTCACGCTCGGACACGCCGACATCGTGGAGCGCGCCCTGCGCATCTTCGACCGCGTGGTCGTGGCCGTGGGCTACAACATCGACAAGCCCGAACGCGCAGATTCCGCCTCCCGAAGGGCGGCCCACATAGCCTCCCTCTATGCCGGCAACCCGGCTGTGGAGGCCTGCGCCTATTCCGGGCTGACGGTGGAGTTCGCGCGCTCAGTGGGCGCCTCTTGCATCGTGCGCGGCGTGCGCGAATCCGTCGACTTCGAGTATGAACGCCGGATGGCCGACCTCAACGGAGAGATCTCCGACATCGACACCATCCTGCTGCCGGCGCGCCCCGGACTGGGGTTCCTGTCGAGTTCGGCCGTGCGCGAGCTCGCACACCACGGCTTCGACGTCTCGCGGTTTCTCCCCCCATCAAATACATAGACCCCATTTCCTTCACCCTCCCCAACTTGCGCTAATGTCAACTTCACGAATCATAGGCGCCTTCTCGGCGCTCCTTGCGCTGGTCGTCGCCCTCTCCGGCACGGCCCAGCTCACCAACTTCGATATCCAGCAAAACAACAAGCTCCGCATGGCCGAGGCCGCCATCGCGGAGCTGTATGTCGATTCCGTCAATGAGGAGAAACTCGTCGAGGACGCCATCCGCGGCATGCTCGAAGGGCTCGACCCCCATTCGTCGTACACCACCGCCGAGGAGACCCGCGAGCTCAACGAGCCACTGGCCGGCAACTTCAGCGGCATCGGCATCACCTTCAACATGAACCGCGACACCCTCTACGTCATCCAGACCGTCTCCGGCGGACCCTCGGAGCGTGTGGGCATCCTGGCGGGCGACCGCATCATCGCCGTCAACGACACCGCCATCGCGGGTGTGAAGATGAAGAATTCCGACATCATGAAGCGCCTGCGAGGCCCCAAGGACACGGACGTGGAGGTGCGAGTGCTCCGCTCGCGCGACACCATCGACTTCCGCATCACCCGCGCCGACATCCCCATCTATAGCAT
>CAZHCM010000209.1:0-2316 GCA_964531005.1 uncultured Sangeribacter sp.
CGCTCTGCGGGGTGATAGGGTAGCCGAAATAGCCGTCGCAGCCGTAGCGGATGGCGGCATGGGCGATGGCCTCGTTACCCTTCATAAGTCTTACCTCTTCTTTCATATCTGTGGGATTGTTCTTGATTGTCTGGTTAGGTAGTTGTTGGGGGATTGTGGTGGTCGGGGGTCTTCAGTCCACCTTCACGCGATAGACCTCGATGCAGGCGTCCGGGCACACCCAGGCGCATGAGCAGCATCCCGTGCAGTTGTCGGGATTGGCCATGTAGGCGTAGTGATAACCACGGTCATTGACCTCGTTGGGCTGGAGCGACAGGGTGTCGGTGGGACATGCCACCACGCACAGGTCGCATCCCTTACATCTTTCGACGTTGACGGTAATTGCTCCTTTTACTTTTGCCATATGTATTTGAAAGTTAAGATGATGTGTTTCGGTCAGCTGGTGCTTTGCGCCTCCTCCCGCGCAGGGGCGCAGGGGGAGGGGGCTTTTGCACCTACAAAATTACACTTTATTCGGCGAAAAGGCGTAGACGTAAATATGTTTTACAACATAAAACGTCTCTATTTTCTCTCTTCGAGCATTCTGACGAGGGTCTGCATCCCCTGCGTGGCGGGCTCGGCGATGACCGTCACCCACGACGGGGTGTGGGCCGGCCGGGGGTCGATGTAGTAGACCGGCACTCCGGGGCGCACGCAGTCGATGAGCCCGGCGGCCGGGTAGACGGCCAGCGAGGTGCCGACCACCACGAAGATGTCGGCGCGCGAGACCAGCTCCATGGCCGGCTCGATGTTGGGCACCGGCTCCTGGAAGAATACGATGTGCGGGCGCATGAGGTCGCCGCGCTTGCCGCGCGTCTGGGGGGTGGTCTCCAGATGGTCGATGTCGAGGGGCTCCACATAGTCGGGGTCGCTGACGGAGCGCATCTTCATCAGTTCGCCGTGCAGGTGGAGCACGTGGCTCGAGCCGGCACGCTCGTGAAGGTCGTCGACGTTCTGGGTGATGACGTAGACGTCATAGTCGCGCTCCAGGGCCACCAGGGCCTCGTGGGCGGCGTTGGGGCGCGCATCCACGAGCTGGCGGCGACGCGCGTTGTAGAACTCGTGCACCAGCTCCGGGTCGCGGCGGAATCCCTCGGCCGAGGCCACCTGCATCACCGGGTAGTTCTCCCATAGGCCGTCGGCGTCGCGGAAGGTCTTGATGCCGCTCTCTGCGCTTATTCCCGCTCCGGTCGAGACCACCAGGAGGGGCTTCTTTTTGTCTGCCATAGTTAAAATCTTGATTGTGATGCGCAAATTTACAAAAAATTGGTTAATTTTGCAACATCATATTCCCACCCTCCGGCGTGGCATATGAGCGATATAATTAACCGTAATATTTAAATAAATTTTCACTAACATGAAGAAATTCTTACTCAGCATCCTGAGCGTCCTGGGTGTGGCTCTCTTCGCCTCAGCACAGGCCACGGGCACGCCCGAGGCCCCGCTCACAGTGGATCAGTTGCTCGACCAGGGTATCCCCGGCTCCGCCGTGGCCAACACCTATGTAGAGGGCTACATCGTGGGCTACGTCCCCGGACAGGTCTACACCGACGCCATCTTCGGCCCCGCAGCCGAAGATGCTCAGAACACCAACATCGTCCTGGCCGGCAGCTCGTCGGAGGACGACCTGGAGTTCTGCATCCCCGTCCAGCTCCCCGCAGGCGAGGTGCGCAACGCCCTCAACCTCGTGGCCAATCCCGGCAACCTCGGCCGCAAGGTGACACTCTGCGGCTCGCATGAGAAGTACTTCGGCGTCAACGGCCTCAAGGCTGTCAGCGCCTATGCCTTCGACGGAGGCACGATCGCTCCCCCGGCTCCGGTCGAGACCCTGGTGACCTCGCTCAACGAGACCTTCGCCACCATCCCCTCCAACTGGACCAACGTGGCCCTGAAGGGCGACAAGAAGTTCTACAACACCTCTTTCTCCGGCCAGAACTACGCCGCCATGACCGGCTACAAGGGCACCGCCCCCTTCGACGCATGGCTCATCTCCCCGGCCGTCGACATCGAGAAATGTGCCGAGAAGGTGCTGACCTTCGACAGCCAGGTCAACGGCTACGGCGCCACCACGACGACGTTCAAGGCTTATGTCATGACCTCCAACGACCCCGCCACCGCCTCGCTCACCGAGCTCCCCGCCGACTGGGCCACCGCCCCTGCCGACGGCTATAGCGGCTGGGCCGCTTCCGGCAACCTCGACCTGAGCGCCTACAAGGGCCAGATCTACATCGGCTTCAACTACGTGGCCAGCGAGGACGCCAACTACGCCACCTGGTG
>CAZHCM010000210.1:0-2280 GCA_964531005.1 uncultured Sangeribacter sp.
GGGTGGGAGGCGGAAGTGATCTCGAGCTTCACGAGGGGATACTCCTTGCCGTCGATCTCGATGGTCTCGCGCGAAGCCACTGTCGAACGGGTGATGAAGATCTCGTCGTTCGACATGTCTTTGAACACCACTTCGCGGTAATTTGAAGGATGGATGTCTTTTTTCATTTCTCTGTACAGTTGTGAATTTTAACGTTTTATAGGCTCAGCAGGTCGCGATCCCACTGAATTGGCCTGCAAAATTAGTCATTTTTTCCCAAACTGCCAAGAAAAATCACACCAACTTGCCGATCCAGGCGTCGCGGTCGCCCGGCAGGAGGTCGACGACGGGGATCTCGATCATCGTGTAGCACCCCGCCTGGAGCCTCATCGAGGCGCGGGCGCAGCATACGAGCACCTGGCCGGTGAGGGCGGGGTTGTTGATCTTCATGTCAAACTCCAGGAGCTGGTTGTGGGTCTTGCCCGACACTCCCTTGCGCTCCATGCGCACGCCGTGGCCCATGTCCTGCACGGCCTTGACGCTCTCGACGGCCGTGACGTGGGTCTCGTCGGTGGCGAAGTAGGGGTCGGCCTTCAGGTCGGCGTAGACCTGCTCTGCGGTGTGGCCCGGCTCAAGCTCGACGTAGACCATGCGGCGGTGTATCCCCTGCCCTGTCGGGATGGTGACCGAGAGGGCGTCTATCACCCCAGGCTTTGACTTGACGCAGACGCTGTGGCCCATCGACATGCCGGGGCCGAAGTTGGTGTAGGAGATCCCCTTGGGCACGATGGCCTCCATCAGGGCGCGCACCACGGAGTCGCTGCCCGGATCCCAGCCGGCGGAGATGACGGCCACGGCGCCGTGGGCGCGGGCCACCTCGCCCAGGTCGTGGCGCAGCTGCGGCACGAGGGTGTGGATGTCGAAGCTGTCGACGGTGTTGATGCCCATTGCCAGGATCTCGCGGGCGTGCTTCTCCACCTCGCGTGTCGGGGTGGCCAGGATGGCCACGTCCACGTCCTCAAGCTCGGAGACCGACCCCACGACGGGGATGTCGGCGGGGATGCCCCCTCGCTCGGCGGGGTTGCGGCGCACCACTCCGGCAATCTCGAAGTCGGCGGCGGCCTCCAGGGTCTCCAGGGTGTAGCGTCCGATGTTTCCGTATCCTACGACGGCGGCGCGAATTTTCTTCTGTTCCATAACTAACGAATCTTTTGTTACCTGAATTCCGGTGAGGGGGCGCCCCTGGGGGGTCCCGTCACCTAAAAAGGTGCAAATTTACCTTTTTCCGGGCGAAATGCAAGTGCCGAATGGATTTTTTTGAGTAATTTTGCACCGATTTTTTCTTCCCGGCCCCGCCCTCCTCTCCCCGGGGGCCCGGAAAGAGCAATCTGCCCGGGGCCGTATGGCCCGGGGTAAACGTTTAACCTACAATCACTAAACGCAATCATCTCTATGGATTGGCTCATCACACTCCTCTCCCCGAGTACGGTGTCGTTGGCAAGCACGATTCTGCTCTATTCGTTTGTGATCTTCGCAGGCATCTATCTGGGCAAGATCAAGATCTTCGGCGTCTCGCTGGGGGTGACCTTCGTGCTCTTCGTCGGCATCCTGATGGGGCACCTCGGATACGCCGTGGAGGGCAACACGCTCCACTTCCTGCGCGAGTTCGGACTCATCCTCTTCATCTTCTCCATCGGCATGCAGGTGGGCCCGGGCTTCTTCTCCTCCTTCAAGGAGGGGGGCGTGCGCATGAACGCCCTGGCAATGGTCGGCATCGGCCTCAACGTGGCCATCACGCTGGCCATCTACTTCCTGCAAGGGGGCTCCGAGGGGGCCACGTCGCTGGCCGAGATGGTCGGCATCATGAGCGGCGGTGTCACCAACACCCCCGGCCTGGGAGCAGCGCAGCAGACAGTGCTCCAGGTCAACCCCGACGCCTACGGCATCTCGCAGCAGATGTCGATGGGATACGCCGCCGCCTACCCGCTGGGCGTGGTGGGCATCATCGTCACGATGATAGTGCTCAAGAAGGTGTTCCGCATCGACGTCGACCAGGAGATCAACGAGATCGAGACCGAGAAGAGCGACTCGCAGCTCGCCCCGCACATCGTCACCTACCGCGTGACCAACGACCTCATCGAGGGGCTGACCATCGTCAAGCTCCACACCCTCATCTCGGCCAACTTCGTCATCTCGCGCATCGAGAAGCCCGACGGCAAGATCATCATCCCCACCTCGACCGACGTCCTGGAGAAGGACGACCTGGTGCTCATCGTCTGCTCGGCACAGGACGAGGAGATC
>CAZHCM010000211.1:0-2272 GCA_964531005.1 uncultured Sangeribacter sp.
TCCGATTCTCCCAGCCCTTTTGCGACCATCATACCTCCGAATCTCCGAACTTCCGCTTCTCCCAGCCCCTTATCCCCCTGCTCGTCCTCCGTTCCTCCCTGCCCCTTTTGCGGACACAAGGCCCCCCGGAATCTCCCAAACCGTCACTCTAAAGCGTTTATGATGTCGTGAAGGCGGTCGAAGCTGTCCACGACGTCGTAGCGGGTGACGTTGGTCGAGATGGAGTTGAAGAGACGCTTTGCGCAGTCGGTCTTCGCCTTCTCCACGCCCCGCAGCTCCATGCGGTCGAGCGAACCCTTCGTCTCGGCGACGAAGAAGACATGACGAACTGTCCCTTCCTTGAAGACGATAGCCCAGTCAGGCGCATAACTCCCCACCGGAGTCGGGATTTTCAACTTGCGGGGCAACTTTGCGAATATCAACACCTCCGACGCCCCCTGCAGTCCTTCGGCAAACTTCCTCTCCCCATCGCTGTCAAACGACAGATAGGGCGTCACATGTTTCGAGAGCTCCAGAGCCTTGTTGATGTCCAGCCTGCGCTCCGGCACGAATATGGTGCTGTCATACGGCTCGGCCTTGATGGGGTTATAGCTGATATGGTTGACGACCATCGTCGCCTTCTCCTCGCGGATACCCTTGATGACGTTGCGGATAAACTCCTCAGGGTTCTCCTTGAAGAGCAGCGCCTTCGGGCCGATGCCCTGCAGTATCTTCACGACGGTGCGCCGAGTCAGTCGCACCCCCTTGGCTATGTCGCCGACAAGGTCATACTTCACGCTCGACACCGTGGCGTCGCGCAATTCTCGGGTGGTGGTCTTGGTGTCGCCAAACTCCGTGACGCGTTCGGCATCCTGCTCCCCGACTTTCATTACGTATTTCAGCCTGGTCACGGTGAGGTTCTTGCGGAGGTTGTCGACGGCCTTCGCTATGAGTTCGTTGCTGTCGTAATGCACCGTGTAGACGTACTTGCGGCTGATCTCGTCCCACATCTTCTGAAACCGTTCGTCGGTGAAGTTGTCGTTGAGCCCGTTCTCCGGCGTGGTGGCTGCGACCTCCTCCACCATGTCCTCGATGGCCTTGGGGTTGAAGATGCCGGCGATCAACCTGAAGACATCCTCCGCTATCGGTTCCAGCTTTGCCGGCAACGGTTGCAGGGTGCCCTCCTCGGCGCCCTTGTGATAGGTCGGTGTTAGGCGTCCGTCGTCATCCACGTAGTCGTTGACGAAGAGGTAGCCGAGGATGGTCGAAGCCTCCGGCAGTGAGATGACATGGCTTTCTCCGTCGGCGGTCTTGACCGTCTTCCCGACGAAGTAGTCCTGCGAGGCGGCCGTCACACGATCGCGCAGCGCCTCGCGCGTCTCCTTCTGCAGGGAGTCGGTGAAGGCCGAGTAGCTTTCGTTGGCGATGACGGTGAGGCGGTTGATCTCGTGCACGTCGTCGCCGAGTAACTCCTTGTCTTGCCGCACGCCGTTCTTGTCCACGCAGATGCGCAGGCCGCGCCCTACTTCCTGCCGCTTGGCAGTGGCGGAGTTGCTGTGGCGAAGGGTGCAGATCTGGAAGACGTTGGGGTTGTCCCACCCCTCGCGCAGGGCCGAGTGGGAGAAGATGAAGCGGGTCGGTTCTTCGAAACTCAGCAGTTGCTCCTTGTTCTTCAGGATTAGGTCGTAGGCGGATGTGTCGTTGGAGATTCCCTCCTTGTCGATCTTGGCCTTCTCGCCGACGTTGACTGAGCGCCCCTTCTTGTCGATGGAGAAGTATCCCTTGTGGGTCTCGGAGGGGCGGAACTGCCGCAGGTACTTGTCGTATGGGGTGTCGAAGACTGTGATGAAGTCGTTGACGATGCGGGAATACTCCTCCTCGAAGATGGTCTGAAACTTCCCCTTGACCTCGCGCCCCTCATCGTCATACCGGCGGTAGTGGGCCACCTCGTCGATGAAGAAGAGCGACAGACACTTGATGCCTCGGTTGAAGAGTTCCTTTTCCTTGGTCAGGTGCGCGATGATGGTCTGGCGTATCTGTATGCGCTGCATCGCCTCCTCGCTGGCGTCGCCGACGACTTCGCCGACGTAGATGCGTTTGCCGTTTAGAAACTCCACATACCCCCTCCCGCGAGGTTCGATGTGGGTGATGGTGTACCCATCGTACTCCGCCAGGCCGCTCTCGGCCTGAAGCGAGTCGCCGTGGCCGAAACGGTGCACCTTACGCCGGATGGAGCCATCCTTGCGCTTGACCTCGATCTCGATGCGCACCTCCGGCGGACGCTTGGGCGAGA
>CAZHCM010000212.1:0-2252 GCA_964531005.1 uncultured Sangeribacter sp.
TCCGTCGGCATCGAGGTGGTCATAGGCTACGGCCTGAGCGAGACCACGGCCACGGTCAGCTGCTTCCGCACCGAAGGGTACGAGATAGGCACCGTCGGCCGACCCCTGCCAGGAGTGCAAGTCAAGATCGACGACAGCGGCGAGATACTGGTCAAGGGGCCGACCGTGACTCCCGGATACTACCAGAACCCGGAGGCCAACGCACAGGCCTTCACCGACGACGGATGGTTTCGCACCGGCGACGCCGGCTATCTAACCGACTCTGGCGCCATCGTGCTGACCGAGCGCGTCAAGGACCTCTTCAAGACCTCCAACGGCAAGTACATCGCCCCGCAGATGCTGGAGAGCCGGCTGGCCGAAAACAAGTATATCGACGAGGTGGCAATCATCGGCGACCAACGGAAGTTTGTCACCGCGCTCGTGGTGCCCAACCTCTCCCAGCTGCGCCAATGGGCCGAGAGCCATGACGTGAAGGCCCCCGACACGGCCTCCCTGATGGCCGACCAGCGCACCATAGACTTCATGATGCGGCAGATCAACGAGGTGCAGAAAGACCTGGCAGGATACGAGAAGATCAAGCGCATCACCCTGCTGCCCAACCATTTCTCGGTCAGCAACGGGGAGGTCACGAACACCATGAAGGTGCGCCGCCCGGTGGTGGCCAAGCGATATGCCAAGGAAATAGAGAAGATGTATGCAGAATAATCCCGACACACCCCCCATGCACGACAAGGGCCCGGCACCCGAATGGAAGGATGCCTTGGCAAAGGCACTGGAAAAGGCCGACACCGCCTCGCGAGCCCTGCTGCAGCGTCACGCCGTGTGGCATGCGGCCCCTATGCGCGACTGCCTGGTGGCCCTAAACCGTCTCTCGGGAGAGACGATGACGCTTTTCGTCATCGACGACGAAGGGCGCCTCTGCGGCACGATGACCGACGGCGACATACGCCGCGCCCTGATCGGTGGAGCCACGGCCGACGACACCGCCCGGCGACTCATGCACGCCGACTTCATGGCCCTGACGCCCGACGACGTTCCCCACCTGAGAATAGCGGAGGCCCGCAAGAGAGGGATCGCGCTGCTGCCGGTGCTCGAAGAGGGATATGCGGTGTCGGTCATCGACATGCGGCGGCAGCGCACCTCGCTGCCCATCGACGCCGTGCTCATGGCGGGGGGACGCGGCGAGCGCCTGCGACCGCTGACGCTCGACCGCCCCAAGCCGCTGCTGGAAGTGGGGGGCAAGCCGATAATAGACTATAACGTGGACGAGCTGAGGGCCAACGGCATAAGGCATGTGTGGGTGACGGTCAACTATCTGAAAGAGCAGCTCGTGGCGCATTTCAGCCATCCGCGCCACGAGGGATACGTGACCTGCGTGGAGGAGCCGCGGCGCCTGGGCACGATGGGGAGCCTCTCGCTGGTCGAGGGGCTGACGCAGCCCCAGGTGCTGGTGATGAACTCCGACCTGCTGACCACGATAGACTTCGAGCGCCTCTACACGTCGCACATCGACTCCGGCGCCGACCTGACGATGGGCGTGGTGCCATACACGGTGTCGGTGCCCTTCTCGATCATTCGCACAGAGGGTGAGCGCGTGACGGGGCTGACCGAGAAACCTACCTACAACTATTTCGCGGGGGCGGGCGTTTATCTGATGGACCGCGAGCTGGTCAGCCGCATACCGCGCGACACCTACGTCGACGCGCCGGACTTCATCGAGTCGCTCATCGCCGACGGCCTGAAAGTGGGGTATTTCCCCATCGAGGGGACGTGGATAGACATCGGCTCGCCTGACGACTACCGGTATGCCAACGAGCTGATGTCGCGCCCGACGCGCCGCTGACCACCCGGGGCCGTCCCTGCGGGCATCCTGGCAGCTTCGCGGCCGACTTACGAAACTTATCAAAAAGAGAATCATGGCAGACTCAAATTTCATAGACTACGTCAAGATATTGTGCCGCTCGGGCAAGGGTGGGGCCGGAAGCCGCCACTACCACCGCGCCAAATACGTACCCAAAGGGGGCCCTGACGGGGGCGACGGTGGTCGCGGCGGCCACATCATACTGAAGGGGAACCGCAACAAGTGGACTCTGCTCGACCTGCGCTACCAGCGCCACATCTTCGCCACCGACGGCGAGAGCGGCGGGGCGGGGCGCTCCTTCGGCAAGGACGGCGAGGACCGCATAATAGAGGTGCCGGTGGGCACGACTGTCTTCGACGCCGAGACGGGGGAGTTTCTCTGCGAGGTGACC
>CAZHCM010000213.1:0-2252 GCA_964531005.1 uncultured Sangeribacter sp.
GTCTTCCCTGCCGGAATCCTCCAGGCTCCCTTCTTCGACCCCGAAGCAAGCGATGCCGAGAACTACGGCGGCATCGGTGTCGTCATAGGCCACGAGCTCACTCACGGCTTCGACGACCAGGGCTGCAACTTCGACTACCAGGGCAACCTCACCAACTGGTGGACCCCCGAGGACGCCCAGGCCTTCTCCGAACTCACCCAGGGCCTGGCCAACCAGTTTGACCAGGTGGAGGTGCTCCCCGGCCTGATGGCCAACGGCCAGTACACGCTGGGCGAGAACATCGCCGACCAGGGCGGCCTGCGCGTGGCCATGACCGCATTCCTCGACTCGCAGAAGAAGAAGGGTGTCGACGTCACCTCCGAGGAGGCCCTCATCGACGGCCTCGACCCCATGCAGGTCTACTACATGAACTACGCCAACCTCTGGGCGCAGAACGTCCGCGAGGAGGAGATGCGCTCCCTGACGGCCAGCGACGTCCACTCCCTGGGCGAGAACCGCGTCAACGTCACCCTGCGCAATCTGGAACCCTTCTTCAAGGCCTTCTCCATCACCCAGGGCGACCCGATGTTCCGTCCCGAATCCGAGCGCGTCATCATCTGGTAAGACTCTCAGAAAGCCCCCATGCAGAAGAATTTGAAAAAATTTAACTCCAACTCTGCAGGTCATCTACAAAAATTTCACTAATTTTGTCCCCGTATAGCGCCGGGGGCGTCTCTCCCCCCCGGGAAAGGCGCCCCCGCCGCTCTTTTCAGCCCTCTAAGGCTGCCTGTGTGGGCGCCAAGGGCGCCCATTACCGGGCCCCGGCTTCAGCCGGGGAAAGGCGCCCCCGGCGCTATGCAGTATTCAGGACACTGAAGACCAAACCACTCATTATACACTCTTTACAGTTATGAGCAACAACCTTCCCCCCATCAAGGTGTTCGCCGGGACCAACAGCATGTACCTCGGCGAGTCGATCTGCAAGGATCTGGGCATCGAGCTGGGTAAAATGCACGTCGACCGCTTCGCCGACGGCGAGTTTGAAGTCTCCTTCGACGAGTCAATCCGCGGTGCCGAGGTCTACCTGGTGCAGTCCACGTTCCCCAACACCGACAACCTGATGGAGCTCCTCCTGATGATCGACGCCGCAAAGCGCGCATCCGCAGCCACCATCGTCGCCGTCATCCCCTACTTCGGTTGGGCACGCCAGGACCGCAAGGACAAGCCCCGCGTCTCCATCGCCGCCAAACTCGTGGCTGACCTCCTGACAGTGGCCGGCATCGACCGCCTCATCACCATGGACCTCCACGCCGACCAGATCCAGGGATTCTTCAATGTCCCCGTAGACCACCTCTACGCTTCTTCCATCTTCATCCCCTACATCGAGAGCCTCCACCTCGAAGACATGGCCATCGCCTCGCCCGACGTAGGCGGAGCAAAGCGTGCCAACGCCTACGCCAAGTACTTCGACTGCCCCCTCGTGCTCTGCCACAAGCAGCGCGCCAAGGCCAACGTCGTGGAGAAGATGACCGTCATCGGAGACGTCGAAGGCAAGAACGTGGTGCTCCTTGACGACATCGTCGACACCGCCGGCACCATCACCAAGGCCGCCGACCTTCTGCTGAGCGCCGGCGCCAAGAGCGTCCGCGCACTGGCCAGCCACCCCGTGATGAGCGACCCCGCCACCGAGCGCGTGCTGGCAAGCGGCCTGACCGAGATCATCTTCACCGACTCCATCCCCTACGGCAAGGACAACCCCAAGGCTGTCATCCTCCCTGTGGCCAAGCTCTTCGCCGACACCATCCGCCGCATCCACAACAACCAGTCTATCTCCTCGCAGTATCTCACCAAGCAGTGAGCATCCCTGCGCAGGACACTACCTCACCAAGCAGTGAGGGTACCTGTACGGGACACTACCTCACCAAGCAGTGAGGGTACCTGTACGGGAAAAGTATCTTCCCAAATAGTGAGTCTCCCTGCGCGGGACGATGGCTGAAATCGGATCTGCATAGATTCCAACCCCATAAATGCCTCAAAGGGCCATGCGATATCGCATGGCCCTTTGATTTTGGCTTCACTTTCAATATGTCTTCGGAGGGAGGGTGGGTCATTTTGACACCTTGTCATGATGTCACTATGTCACTATGTCATGATGTCACTATGTCATGATGCCATGATGACATGCTGTCGGATTGTCGTCCTGGCTTCGCCGGGGCTTAGATGGCGTAGCCGGAGAGCTGCTCGCGCAGACGCTTGCGGGCGAAGAAGATACG
>CAZHCM010000214.1:0-2238 GCA_964531005.1 uncultured Sangeribacter sp.
GAGCAGCGCGAGGTCGGCGACATCCGCCTCACCGCCTCCCGGACCCTCGACGTCACCCTCTCCGAAGACGCCCGCATGCTCCAGGGGATCACCGTGACGGGCAACCTCAACCGCGAGCGCGCCATCAACTCGGCCGAGATCGGGGCCGTCAACCTCAGCCGCTCCGCCATCCTAGCCACCCCCGTCATCTTTGGCGAGAGCGACGTCATCAAGACCCTCCAGCTCGAGCCCGGCGTCTCGGCCGGCGTCGAGGGCATGGCCGGGATGTATGTCCACGGCGGAGGGAGCGACGAAAACCTCTACATGCTCGACAACATCCCCCTCTACCAGGTCAACCACTTCGGCGGCCTCTTCTCGGCCTTCAACACCGAGGCCCTGCGCAACGTCGACTTCTACAAGTCGTCGTTTCCCTCCAAGTACGAGGGGCGCCTCTCCTCCTATATCGACGTCAACACCAAGGACGGCAGCATGGAGGCCCACCACGGCGGCGTCAAGATAGGCCTCACCTCGGCCTCGGCCCACGTCGATGGCCCGATCTGGAAGGGCCACACGTCCTACTCCGTGGCCCTGCGCCGGTCATGGTACGACCTGCTGCTACTGCCCGCCTGCGCCATCTTCAACGCCACCAACGACGAGCAGCACACCACCTTCGGATACGCCTTCACCGACATCAACGCCAAGCTCAACCACCGCTTCTCCGACCGTAGCCGGGCCTACGCGATGTTCTACTACGGCGAGGACTATCTGAGCGTCAAGCAGGAATACATGTACGACGCCCCCCAGATGCACGAGAAGGACACCGACCGCTCGCACCTCCGCTGGGGCAACATCGTGGCCTCCGCCGGCTGGAACTACGTCCTCTCCCCCCAGCTCTTCGGCGAGCTCACGGGCGCCTTCACCCGCTATGCCTCCCATTTGTCGCACTCCGAGGAGAGCCTCTACGAGAGAGACGGGGTGCAGGTGCAGGAGACATTCGACAAGGCAGTCTCGCGCAACTATATCCACGACTGGATCGTCAAGCTCGACTTCGACTGGCGCCCCCACCCCGCCCACCACGTGAACTTCGGCGGCGGGTACACCCGCCACTCTTTCCTCCCCTCCAAGACCACGCGCCAGCTCGTCAACGGCGACGTCTCCTCCAGCATCGAGGAGGGGGGCCGCACCTACGGCGCCAACGAGGCCAACCTCTACGCCGGCGCCGACTGGTCGCCCCTGGAGGCCCTGCGCCTCGACTATGGTCTCCACTTCTCCCTCTTCGACATCGACGGCCACACCCACGGCGAGCTCTCGCCGCGTGTGTCGTTTCGCTACCAGCCGGCCTCCAACTGGGCCATAAAGGGTGGCTACGCCCGCACGGCGCAGTACGTGCACCAGCTCTTCCAGAGCTCCATCTCGCTCCCCACCGACCAGTGGGTGCCCATCATCGGCGACCAGAAGCCTCAGACGGCCGACAAGATAGCCATCGGCGGATACTACTCCCTCAAGGAGGGCTACACCTTCTCGATGGAGGCCTACTGGAAGTGGATGCACAATCTGCTGGAATACGCCGACGAGTACTACCTCCTCCCTCCCGAGGCCGACTGGCCCGAAAAACTCACCCCCGGCCGAGGCACCGCCAAGGGCATCGACTTCAAGGTCTCCAAGGATTTCGGCAAGATCACCGGCCACGTGGCCTATTCTCTCCTCTGGGCCGACCGCCAGTATGCCGACAAGAACGGCGGCCATCCCTTCCCGGCCCGCTTCGACAACCGCCACAAGATCAACGTGCTCCTCAACTGGCACCTCAGCCCCAAGTGGGAGATCTCGGCCTCCTGGACAGGCATGAGCGGCAACCGCATCACCCTCCCCACGCAGATATGGCAGGACCCCTATCTGGGCCCCTGGCACTACGACATGCTCCTTGAGGTGCCCGAAAACAACTTCCGCCTCCCCTTCTACCACCGCCTGGACCTCAGCTTCCGCCGCAACACGCGCCGCGGCTACTGGGACTTCTCGCTATACAACGCATATTGCAACATGAACGTCATCGCCGTCATGCGCGACTACTCCGACTACCAGACGCCCTCGGGCGGATGGGTGACGTATCCGACGTTCAAGAAAATCCACCTCATCCCCATCATCCCTTCAGTATCCTACACATGGCTCTTCTAAGACGCCCATACATCCTCCTGATCCTCTCCCTGCTCGCCTCGGGCCTGACCTCCTGCATGGTCGACTTCGAGCCCGACATCCCCTCCA
>CAZHCM010000215.1:0-2201 GCA_964531005.1 uncultured Sangeribacter sp.
CCTCCAGGGCCGTGTGCCCCTCCGCCCCCTCCATGTTGAGGGCGTCGGTCAGCACCAGCCCCCGAAACCCTAACTCCTCGCGTAGCAAATCCTGAAGCACGGCCGCCGAGACCGCCGCCGGCAGCGGCCGCGAGTCGAGCGCCGGCACCGCAAGGTGCCCGGCCATCACCCCTGACATCCCCCCATCCACGTATCGCCGGAAAGGCACCAGGTCCACGCTGTCCATCTCGTGCAGGCTCCGGTCTATCACCCCGAGCCCACGGTGTGTGTCGATGCGCGTCACGCCATGCCCCGGGAAATGCTTGGCCACGCTCACCACTCCCCCATCCTCCAGTCCCCGCGCATACGCGCATCCGAGGTCTGCCACCCGCTCCGGGTCGGCGCCAAACGAACGCACGCCTATGGCTCCGCCCCCCTGTGGATCGCAGACGTCAAGCACCGGGCCCAGCACCATGTTAATTCCCGCATCCCGGCATTGCGCGGCAATGTCCAGGCCGTAGTCATACATCGCCTCCTCTCCAGTGTCGGCCGGAAGACGCCCGTTGGGAGGGTATTTCGGGGCATCCGCAAGGCGCATCCCCAGTCCCCACTCGGCGTCGATGGCCACCCAGGGCAGGATGCCGTACGGACTCAGCGAATCCATTGCCTCCGACAGCTTGCGGCTCCCCGCAAGATCCCCCTTCAGCAGTATAACGCCCCCGACGGAGTAGTCGCCACACCACTCCTCCAGCCGGCGCAGGGTCGGCAGGTCTGCCCGGGCGTAAAGGGATGGCATGAACACCTGCCCCACCCTCTGTTCCGGCGTCATAAGGGCGTATATGGAGTCGGCCCGGGCATGGGCCCGGGCCGTCATGTCTGTGGCGGCTGCTTCGTGGGAAGCGGCAGTGGTGTCGGTCTCTGCGGAGGCGGAGTGGCGGCATCCCCCCAGCACCGGCATGAGGAGCAGGCAGACAAGGGCTAAGGCGCCCAATGGCGCGGGGGATGTCGGTCTCTCGCTCACTGCTGACGTATGAATCGCGGTGTCGGGTCGGCCTCTACGGGCATCCCCATCTCGCGCAGCCATGTGATGTAGCGCATCATGTCGGCCACCATCTCATGCTCCTCGCTGTGGATCCATTCCCCCTCGGCCAGGGGGGTCATGTCGTCGTTGCCCCAGGCCAGGTAGTCGATGGTGGTCATGAGATAGTCTCGGTCGGGATCGACCTCGCGGCCGTCGACGATGACGTGCTGCAGGTTGCCCTCGGCATCGCTGACCACTCGCACATCGCTGCTGATGGCCTCGCCACCCTTGCGGGCGGCCATGCGCATGGTCTCGATCAGGTCCTTCCCCTTGATCTTCATGAGCACCATGTGGTTGGAGAAGGGGAAGGTGGAGAGCACCTGACCTTCGGTCAGCGTGCCTGCGCTCCAGGGGGAGCGGATGCCGCCGACGTTCATGATCGAGAGGTCGAGCGGCGGCAGGTCGTGGCCTGCGGCTCGGAGGCTGTCGACGAGCATGTGGCCGTACCAGCGTCCGAAGTCAGCGGCCCAGTTGGGGAAGGCCCCCACGCGCACGCCATTCGACATGTCGGCGGCCACGCGCGCCACGGGGCGGGCGTTGACGGAATCGACCTGCGCCTTGTACTTGCCCAGGAACTTCGTCATACCCTTGTCGAGGGTCTCGGGGGCGAAGCGGTCGGTGACGGGTATGAGCGAGTATGAGGCGTTGCGCTCCCCCTTGGCTGCGCGGTCGAGGTCGATCTCGATGCGCCCTACGTAGAGGCCCGACTTCCCCGCCTGGGCGATGAGCACGTCCTGGCCCTCAGCGTTGGGCACCAGATAGGCGAGCCCCTCGGGATTGTCGGGGTTGAGGAGCGTGTGGCTATGGCCGCCGATGATGATGTCGATGTCGCGGCTGGCGCGGGCCAGCTCCACATCGGTGGTCTTCTCGTTCTCCTTGGTGTAGCCGATATGGGTCACGGCCACCACCACGTCGCATTTCTTCTTCTCCCTGAGGAAGGCTGCCGTCTCGTTGGCCGTCTCGATGACCTCGTCGAAGTCCATGCCGTCGTAGTTGGCCTTGGCGATGAGGCTCTCGGGGTCGACGTTGATGCCGAAGAAGCCTACGTTGTGGCCGTCGATCTTCTTGATTGTCCAGGGCTTGAACATCCCCTTGAGGGGCGTGTCGTCGAAGTCGTAGTTGGCCGACAGGGACTCGGCCT
>CAZHCM010000216.1:0-2199 GCA_964531005.1 uncultured Sangeribacter sp.
AGTAAGCCCAACATGACTATAATCGACGGCAAAGCCACTGCCACCCAGATCAAACAGGAAATCGCTGACGAAGTCGCCCGTATGGTGGCCGACGGGCAGCGTCCGCCACACCTCTCCGCCATCCTCGTCGGCCACGACGGCGGCTCCGAGGCATACATGGCCTCCAAGGCCAAGGCCTGCGAGGCCTGCGGCATCCGCAGCTCCCTCCACCGCTTCGACCCCTCCATCACCGAGGAGGAGCTCCTGGCCGAGATCAGGCGCCTCAACGAAGACCCCGAGGTCGACGGATACATCATCCAGCTCCCTCTGCCCAAGCACATCGACGAGCAGCGCGTCACCGAGGCCGTGGACTATCGCAAGGACGTCGACGGGTTCCACCCCATCAACGTAGGCCGCATGAACATCGGCCTCCCCTCCTTCAAGCCCGCCACCCCGTCGGGCATCATGGAGCTCCTGCGCCGCTACAACATCGACACACGCGGCAAACACGCCGTCGTCCTTGGCCGCAGCAACATCGTCGGCAAGCCCATCGCCTCCATGCTCATGCAGAAGGGCAACCCGGGCAACTGCACCGTCACCGTCTGCCACTCCGCCACCCCCGACATCAAGGTGAAATGCCGCGAGGCCGACATCATCATCGCCGCCCTCGGCCATCCGGGTTTCGTCACAGCCGACATGGTCAAGCCGGGCGCCGTCGTCATCGATGTCGGCACCACCCGTGTCGAAGACCCCTCGCGCAAGAGCGGATACCGTCTCTGCGGCGATGTCGACTACGACAACGTCGCCCCGCTGGCCTCCTTCATCACCCCGGTGCCCGGAGGTGTCGGCCCCATGACCATCTGCTCCCTGCTCCAGAACACCCTCAAGGCCCGCAAGGGCGAGATGTGAGCCACGTCGTGATACTGCTCCTCTTCAGCCTCATATCCTTTCTCACCGGCGCCTCGGCGTCCGGCGAGAAGGCCGGCGTGGACCTCCTCTTCGCCGGCGACGCCATGCAGCACCAGGCACAGCTCGACATCGCCCTGCGCGAGGGGGATGGCAAGGCATACGACTACAGCGACTGCTTCACCCTCATCGCCCCGGAGATCACCGCCGCCGACTACGCCGTGGTCAATCTCGAAGTACCTCTCGGCGGAGGCCCGCGCTACAGCGGATACCCCTGCTTCTCGGCCCCCGACTCATACGCCGAGGCCCTGCGCGACGCTGGCTTCGACATGATGCTCACGGCCAACAACCACTGCCTCGACAGCGGCATGAAGGCCGCCCGTCGCACCCTGACCGCCCTCGACTCCCTCGGCATCGACCATATCGGCACATACCATGACGCAGCCGAGCGCGACCGCCTCGTCCCCTTCATCAAGGAGATCCACGGCATCAAGTTCGCCTTCCTCAACTACACCTACGGCACCAACGGCATCCCGGCCCGCGACGGCATGGAGGTCTCGCTCATCGACCGCGACCGCATGGCCCGCGAGATCGCCCTCGCCCGGGAGCGCGGGGCGGAGTTCGTTGTCGTCACCGTCCACTGGGGCATCGAGTATGTCCTGCTCGAAAACGCCAACCAGCGCGCCCTCACCGATTTCCTGATCGACAACGGCGCCGACATGATCATCGGCGGCCATCCCCACGTAATCCAGCCGATGAAGATGGTGCGCAACGAGGCCACAGGCCGCGACATCCTCGTGGTCTACTCGCTGGGCAATTTCATCTCCAACATGAAGACGGCCGACACCCGAGGCGGCGCCCTGGTCAAGGTGCGCGTCGAGCGCGACTCCCTCGGCACCCCGGTCATACGCTCGGCCGGCTACGACACCTTCTTCGCCGCCAAGCCCGGCCCCAAAGGCTCCAACTTCAAGGTCTACCCCTCATCCCTCGACTCCCTCATCCCCCCGGCCCAGAAGCAGCACTGGCTCCTCTTCGACCGCTCCGCCCGCCGCATCTTCGACACCCACAACCAGTCAGTCCCTCCCCTCCGCTAACCCCCACCACTCCCACCACTCCCACCACTTCCACCTCTCCCACCACTCCCAAATCTCCCACCACTCCCAAATCTCCCATCACTCCCAAATCTCCCACCACTCCCAAATCTCCCACCACTCCCATCTCCCCCGATCTGAACCATCCCCCCCTCCCCGGCGTTATCAAGTCAGAACCAAATCAAGCAAAAGATATTATGAAAGACGCTGAAGTTTTAATAGC
>CAZHCM010000217.1:0-1005 GCA_964531005.1 uncultured Sangeribacter sp.
CACGGGATACAATGACCGACATGGAGTAGTCAATGTAGGCGCTCTTCATTTCCGATTCGATGTTGATCGGAATAATCTTATCGTCTCCTTGCATTTTTTTAAATTCCGGTATTATGGGCCGCGCCCCTTGGGGAGGCACAGTCTTTACAGACTACAAAATTACAAAAAAATCCCAAAACGGCCAAATGAATGGGAAGGCGTTTGACAAAAAATTGGTGATTGGAGTGCGGAGGGGCCGTAAAAAATTGGCACGCGTTTTGCACAATACCTTTGCAAAGACGTTATACAAAATATGAAGAACGATTTTTCCAAGCAGTTCAGACCCATTCTTGAGGCTGCCTACGGAGTGGCCCGGGAGTTCAACTCCCCGGTAATCGGCTCGGAGCACTTCGTGCTCGCGGCCCTTCGCAACCGCGACGGCTACGCCTTCAAGATCCTGCGCCAGCTGAACGTCCCCATCGACAAGATGACCGAGGAGCTTGAGGAGCATCTGCGCGTCACCCCCGCCGAGGGGGAGTCGACGACCCTCTTCGAGCAGCAGTACAAGATCACCCTGGCCGCCGTGCGCCATCTCCAGATGGCCACCGCCGAGGCACGCAAGATGCGCGCCTCGATCATCGGCGGCGAACACATAATCCTGGCCCTCATCCACGACGACCGCGCCTTCGATAGCGACTTCCTGGAGCATTTCAAGGAGGACTATCTCAACTTCGACATCGCCATCCAGAGCATAGGCGACGACCCCGGAGCCAAGGACCAGCCCATGCGTCCCGGCGCGGGTGCCCTGTCTGGCGAAGATGACGACGAGGAGGACGAGGCCGAGAAGAGTTTCTCGCGCGCCGCCAGCAAGGCTTCGGCCGCGCAGGGGCAGCGTGCCGCGAAGTCCGACACCCCGGCCCTCGACAAGTTCGGCTACGACATGACCCAGGCTGCCGCCGACGGCAAGCTCGACCCCGTCGTCGGGCGCGAGCGCGAGATCGAGCGTCTGGCCCAGATCCTGTCGCG
>CAZHCM010000217.1:1015-2188 GCA_964531005.1 uncultured Sangeribacter sp.
AGAAGAACAATCCCGTGCTCATCGGCGAGCCGGGCGTCGGCAAATCAGCCATCGTGGAGGGCCTGGCCCTGCGCATCGTGCAGAAGAAAGTGTCGCGCGTGCTCTTCAACAAGCGCGTCGTCGGCCTCGACATGGCTGGCATGGTCGCCGGCACGAAGTATCGCGGACAGTTTGAGGAGCGCATCAAGGCCGTGCTCGACGAGCTCTCCAAGAATCCCGACATCATCCTCTTCATCGACGAGATCCACACCATCGTGGGCGCCGGCAGCGCACCGGGCACGATGGACGCTGCCAACATGCTCAAGCCCGCGCTGGCACGCGGCGAGATCCAGTGCATCGGCGCCACCACGCTCGACGAGTACCGCCAGAACATCGAGAAGGATGGCGCCCTGGAGCGTCGTTTCCAGAAGGTGATGGTCGAGCCGACCACCCCCGAGGAGACCCTGGAGATCCTCCGCAATGTCAAGGACAAGTACGAGAAGCACCACAACGTGCGCTACACCGACGATGCGCTGAAGGCATGCGTGGAGCTGACGGAGCGTTACGTGAGCGACCGCAGTTTCCCTGACAAGGCCCTGGATGCGCTCGACGAGGCGGGCTCGCGCGTGCATATCACCAATATCGTAGTGCCTGACGAGATCGAGCGTCTGGAGCGCGAGGTAGACGAGGCCACCTCCAACAAGCTGGCGGCCGCCAAGGAGCAGGACTTCGAGAAGGCAGCTTCGCTGCGCGACCTCGAAAACCGCAAGCGTGCCGAACTGGCCACAGCCCAGAAGGACTGGGAGGCGCGTCTCGACCAGGAGCGCCAGGAGGTCGACGAGGAGAAGGTGGCCGAGGTCGTGGCCATCATGACCGGCGTCCCCACCCAGCGCATCGCCCAGGCCGAGAACTCCCGCCTGCTGCAGATGGGGGAGGCCCTACAGGGAAGCGTGATCGGCCAGGACGACGCCATCAAGAAGATTGTCAAGGCCATCCAGCGCAACCGCATCGGCCTCAAGGACCCCAACAAGCCCATCGGCACCTTCATGTTCCTCGGCCCGACAGGTGTCGGCAAGACGCACCTGGCCAAGAAACTGAGCCAATACCTCTTCGACTCCAGCGACTCGCTGATCCGCATGGACATGAGCGAGTACATGGAGAAGTTCACCGTGTCGCGTCTCGTCGGAGCGCCTC
>CAZHCM010000218.1:0-535 GCA_964531005.1 uncultured Sangeribacter sp.
TTCGAGCGACATGGCTCCGAAGAGGTCGAAGCAGTTGACCATGTGCCAGCCGTCAATCAGGGCCTTGATGCCGTTGGCGCTCATGAACTGTGTGCCGTTGAGCAGCGCCAGGCCCTCCTTGGACTTCAGCTTGATGGGGTTCCAGCCGAAGATGTTGAGAGCCTCCTGGCCTTTGATGATCTTGCCTTTGAAGAAGACCTTGCCCTCGCCGATGAGAGGCAGGAAGAGGTTGGCCAGGGGTGCCAGGTCGCCGGAGGCGCCCAGGGAGCCGCGGTCGTAGACCACGGGGAGGATATCGTTGTTGTAGAAGTCCAGTATGCGCTGCACCGTCTCGACCTGCACGCCCGAGAAACCCATCGACAGGGCGTGGGCCTTGAGCAGGAGCATCAGCTTGATGATGGTCTTGTCGACCGGGGTGCCGATGCTGCAGGAGTGGCTCTTGACGAGGTTTTCCTGCAGGGTGGAGAGGTCTTCGGAGGAGATGTGCTTGTTGCAGAGGGAGCCGAAACCGGTGGTCACGCCGTAGATGGGCACA
>CAZHCM010000218.1:545-2182 GCA_964531005.1 uncultured Sangeribacter sp.
TAGCAGCGGTTTCCCCAGTTGTCAAAAAAATCGCGGACGTAATCGCTTTTCTCTAATTCTCCTTCCATAATCTGACGAAAGGTGTGTTTATATCCCAGGGGATAGTTGTTGGAATAGCCGTCCAGACAGTAAAAACCGTTATAAGCGGCAGCGGCCGGGTAAATACCGACACTGAGGGTCGTCACGCCGTAGATGGGCACGGTGTTCTCGTCGGTCTTCTTGTCGAGATACTCGCGGCAGTGGCGGATCTTCTCGATGGCCTCGTCGGAGAGCACGAGGGTGGTGTTGTCGTTGAGTATGCGCTCTATCAGGTCATAGGTCAGCTGGCTGCTTCCTATGGCGTATGTCTCGAGTCTTTCCATTTCTTGGATATTAGGATTTTATTGTGATATTCATACTACGCGGCTGCCGCGATACCATACCTGGTCGACGCAGTTCATGCCGACGTAGTAGGGCAGCGAGTCGATGGTGTCGAAGTGGAGCATCAGCAGGTTGGCCTCCTTCCCCTCCTCCAGGGTGCCGATGCTGTCGGCCAGACCGACGGCGGCGGCGCCGTTGAGGGTAAGGGCGGTGATCACCTCCTGGATGGTCATGCCCATATAGAGGCACCCCAGGGCGATGGTCAGGGGTATGGAGCCGGAGAAGCAGCTGCCGGGGTTGAGGTCGGTGGCCAGGGCCACGGCGCATCCGGCGTCGATCATCTTGCGCGCGGGGGCGTACGGTTCCTTCAGGGCGAAGGCGGTCAACGGCAGGCAGGTGGCCACGGTGCCCGACTCGGCCAGGGCCTTCACGCCCTCGTCGCTGATGTGGAGCAGGTGGTCGGCCGACACTGCGCCTAGTTCGGCGGCGAGTTCGGCCCCTCCGAGGGTCACGATCTCGTCGGCGTGGAGTTTCAGGCGATACCCCATGTCGCGCGCGGCCTTCAGGAAACGGCGCGACTCCTCGATCTCGAATACGTTTTTCTCGCAGAAGATGTCGCAGAAGTCGGCCTTGTCCTTGAAGCGGGGGAGCATCTCGGCTATCATGTAGTCGATATACTCGTCGGTGCGCCCCTTGTATTCGCGGGGCACGGCGTGGGCGCCCAGGAATGTGGGCACGATGCGGATGCGGTCTTCGTTTTTCTCGCGCAGGTCGTGGATGGCATCGAGCATCTTCTCTTCGGTCTCGACGTCGAGGCCGTAGCCGCTCTTTGCCTCCACGGTGGTCACGCCCATGCGCAGCATCGTGTCGACAAACCATTCCGCCTTACGGGCCAGTTCGTCGGCCGTGGCCTCGTGGGTGGCGTCGACGGTCGACTGTATGCCGCCGCCGCGCTGCATGATCTCCATGTAGCTGACCCCGCGCAGGCGCCAGCCAAACTCCTCGGGGCGGTAGCCGCCGAAGACGAGGTGGGTGTGGCTGTCGACGAAGCCGGGCATGATGACCTTGCCGCCGGCATCGAGCACGGTGATCTGGGCGTCGACGACGCTCTCGAGCGAGGGGGCGGCGTCGCGCGGCCCGGCGTACATCACCCGGCCGTCGCGCACCCACACGCAGGCGTCCTTTATCTCATCCCACTCCCCCATCGCGCCTCCGCGCAGGGCCTCCCGGCCGCGCGGGGTCGCAAGGGTGCAGTGGTCAAATATCGTAATGCTCAT
>CAZHCM010000219.1:0-2178 GCA_964531005.1 uncultured Sangeribacter sp.
CTGCTCCTCGCGCGGCGTGATGCGCGGGCTGCATTTCCAGCGCCCACCCTACACGCAGTCCAAGCTCGTGCGCTGCGTCAAGGGGCGTGTGCTCGACGTGGCGGTGGACATCCGCAAGGGCTCGCCGACATATGGCAAGCACGTGGCCGTGGAGCTGAGCGAGGACAACCACCGGCAGTTCTTCGTGCCGCGCGGCTTTGCCCACGGCTTCGCTGTGCTAAGCGACGTGGCCGTCTTCCAGTACAAGTGCGACGAATACTACCATCCCGAGGCCGACGGCGGCATCTCCATCCTTGACGCATCGCTCGGCATAGACTGGATGACCAGTCCCGAAGAGGCCATTCTCTCGGAGAAGGACACCCGTCATCCGCTACTCGCGGAGTTCGACACCCCGTTTGACATCAACATTGATCTCTACGAAAAGAAATGAACATACTCGTGACAGGGGCCAACGGCCAGCTCGGCAACTCGATGCGTATCGTGTCCGCAGGCTCCAAAGACAACTATATCTTCACCGACGTCGCCGAGCTTGACATCACCGATGCAGAGGCCGTGCGCCGCATGGTGAAGGACCAGGACGTGAAGGTGATAGTCAACTGCGCCGCGTACACCAACGTCGACAAGGCGGAGGACGACGCGGAGTTTGCCGAAACCCTCAACGCCACGGCGGTGCGCAACCTTGCTGAGGCCGTCAAGGAGAACGACGGCACGCTGATCCACGTCTCCACCGACTACGTCTTCGGCGGCAACGCCGGCAACACCCCGCGCACCGAGGAGGAGCCTGCCAATCCGACAGGGGTCTATGGCCTCACCAAGCTTCATGGCGAGCAGGCCATAGCCGAGAGCGGTGTGAAAGCTTTGGTTTTCCGCACGGCATGGCTCTACTCGGAGTTTGGCAAGAACTTCGTCAAGACGATGCTTGACCTTACCTCCACGCGTCCGCAGCTGAATGTTATTTTCGACCAGGCCGGCACGCCGACCTATGCCCGCGACCTCGCAGAGGCCATCTTCCATGTCATCGAAAACCGCAAGATGGAGGGCAACGAGGGTATCTACCATTACTCCAACGAGGGCGTCTGCTCCTGGTACGACTTCACGAAGCGCATCGCCGAGGAGGCGGGCCACGACAGGTGCGACATCCAGCCGTGCCACTCTGACGAGTTCCCCTCGAAGGTGGTACGCCCGTCGTATTCGGTCTTGGACAAGACGAAGTTCAAGAAGACCTTCGGCCTGAAGGTGCCCTACTGGACCGACTCCCTCAAGCGATGCCTCAACAATCTTAAAAATTCAAATCAATGAAACGCAATATACTTATAACGGGGGGCGCGGGCTTCATCGGCTCGCATGTGGTGCGCCTGTTTGTCAACAAATACCCCGAGTACCATATCATCAACCTCGACAAGCTGACCTATGCCGGCAACCTGGCCAACCTCAAGGACATCGAGGACAAGCCTAATTACACCTTCGTCAAGGCCGACATTGCCGACCTCGACGAGATGCGCCGCATCGTCAGGGAGTATGAGGTGGACGGCATCATACATCTGGCTGCCGAGAGCCATGTGGACCGCTCCATCAAGGATCCCTTCACATTCGCACGCACCAACGTCATGGGCACCCTGGCCCTGCTGCAGGCTGCAAAGGAGTACTGGGAGTCGCTCCCCGAGAAGTACGAGGGAAAGCGCTTCTACCACATCTCGACCGACGAGGTCTATGGCGCCCTGGAGCTTACCGAGCCCGAGGGTGTGGAGTCGCCCTTCACCACGGCCGCCTCTTCGGAGCATCACCATGCCTACGGAACGGAGTTCTTCCTTGAGACCACCAAATACAATCCCCACTCTCCCTATTCGGCTTCCAAGGCTTCGAGCGACCATTTCGTGCGCGCCTACCATGACACCTACGGGATGCCGACCATCGTCACCAACTGCTCCAACAACTACGGCCCCTACCAGTTCCCCGAGAAGCTCATCCCCCTCTTCATCAACAACATTCGCCATCGCAAGCCCCTGCCCGTATATGGCAAGGGGGAGAACGTGCGCGACTGGCTCTATGTCGTGGACCACGCGCGGGCCATCGACACTATCTTCCACGATGGCAAGATAGCCGAGACCTACAACATCGGCGGCTTCAACGAGTGGAAGAACATCGACATCATCAAGGTGGTCATCAAGACAGTCGACC
>CAZHCM010000220.1:0-2162 GCA_964531005.1 uncultured Sangeribacter sp.
GGGTCGATCTTGAAGCGCACGACGTACTGCTCGCCGGCGTCGATGAGGCGCTTGACCTCCTCTTCGGGCATGGTGAGCGAGTTGCGCATCGAGCCGCGGGTGGAGGCGTCATACTGGAAGTTGGGATGCTCGGCGCGGGCCTTCTCCAGCTCCTCGGGGGTGTCGAAGGCTATGTATGCCTTGCCTGCCTTCAGGAGGTCGTCGACGTGCTTGCGGTAGATATCGCGGCGCTCGCTCTGCTTGTAGGGGCCGTAGGCTCCACCCTCGCGCACGCCCTCGTCGATGCCGATGCCGAGCCAGGCAAGCGACTCGTTGATGTATTCCTCGGCGCCCGGCACGAAGCGGCGCGAGTCGGTATCCTCGATGCGGAGTATCATGTCGCCCCCGTGCTGGCGGGCGAAGAGGTAGTTGAAGAGAGCGGTGCGGACACCGCCGATGTGCAGCGGGCCGGTGGGGGAGGGTGCGAAGCGCACCCGGACTTTTCTTTCCATGATTGGTCTTGTCTTTTGATGGGAGTGATGGGAGAGGTAGGAGTGATGGTAGAGGTGGAGCTATGTTATTTCTTGTCGAGCCTGAAGTCCTTGCCCGTCCAGGTCCATGTGACTGCAGGGCGGATATAGGGCTGGATGGCCTCGGCGTCCTCGCAGGGCATGTGGGGCCCCAGCGTGAGACGTCCGGTCAGGGTGTCGGACCCTGGGGCGATGTCGAGGAGGATGGTCGGGAAGGGGAGATGGGAGAGCACCTCCTTGTCCTTGGTCCCCTTCGGCAGGTCGAGGAAGTATTTGAGATCCGGGACGCGGAAATACTTCTCGGTCGGCAAGGGCTTGAGTGCGGCGTCGAAGAAACGTATGTCCGAGTCGGCACCCTTCTCAGGGGCGCCCACGGTGTAGATGGTCATCGCCATCTTCCCCTTGGGGGTGGGAAGTATCTTGATCTTGAGGTCGCTGACCTCCGTGAGTCTGACCTCCAGGAAGTCGGGGGAGACGCTGACCAGCTGCGAGGTGCCCTGGAAGGCGTTGGGGGCCACCCACACGCTGTCGGCGCCCATGTAGTCGAGCATGTCGAGGCGGGTGTTGCGCTTCAGCATGTCGAGCACGTCCACCGGTAGGTTAACGAATACTTCCGAGGCCGTCAGGGTGGCCGTGGTGTCGGCGCCCTGGGCCACGGAGGACGCCTCCATAGACACGGCAAACGTGCCGGCCGCCGAAGCGGCAGCCGACACGCCTGTCAAAGCTATGAACAATGCTCCCCACGAAAGGGAGGATCGGATTCGGGACATTGGTCTTTGGTATGGTTATTTCTTTTTCATGAAGATGTCGTAGTTGCCGTTATATTCGGGCTTCTGCGATTTCTTGGCCTTGGGCTCCTTGCGCGAGGTTTTCCTCTCTTTCTTGTCTTTCTTGGGGGCCTCTGCGCCGGCCTTGGTCTTGCGCACTGCGCGCTTCTTGGCGCGGTCCTTCCCTTCGAGGGCGTAGTCGCGGTCGGTGGCCATCTCGGCGTGCACCTTGTCGCCGAAGAAATCTTCGTGCTTCAGGGCGTCGAGCACCCGGTGGGCATCCTCCTTTCGCACGTCGAAGAGCGTGTAGTCGGGCATCAGGTCGATGCGGCCGATTTGCGGCTTGGACCCGTTGACGTTGCGGTTGATCATCTCCATGAGGTTGCCGGGGAAGAATCCCTGGGCCTTGCCGATGTTGACCATCAGGCGCTCGTAGCCCGCCTCGGCGCTGCGGCGGTCCTTCTCCTGCTTGGAGGGGCGCTCGCGCTTGCCGGCGCGCTCGCGGTCGCGGCGGTCGGCGCGCTCGGAGCCGGTGGCGTTGAGGTCGATGTCGGGCATGTTCTGGTAGTACTGCAGCAGGCGGTTGAACTCCAGCGAGAGCACGCGTTTCAGCAGGTCCTCCTCGCTAAGCCACTCCAGATTCTTGCGCACGCCGGGGCGATACTTGTCGATTTCGGCTTCGTTGACCTGCACGCGCTCCAGGCGATCAGCCAGGCTGTAGAGCTGCTTTTCGATGATATGCTCCGGCGTGGGCACCTTCTTGTACTCGAAGGTCTTGCCGATGATCTTCTCTATCTCGAGCAGCTTGCCGCGTTCGCGCGAGTGGATGATATGCCAGCAGTATAATTAAAATATAAATAATATAATCCAGTTAAAATAAACAGTA
>CAZHCM010000221.1:0-2145 GCA_964531005.1 uncultured Sangeribacter sp.
GTTGACCGCACCGGGGAGGAGGTAGTAGCCGACCGTATTCAGCAGGAGATGATTGGTTGCTTGCCCATACGCGCGCGGCCAGCTCGTCGCCCTTGAAGTAGTCGAGCGACGCCTTGTAGGCCTGGTCATATGTATATGTCGGCGCGTCGTGCACATTGGGGTCTGCGACCGCCGGGAGTGGGGTTTGATCCATCGGGATATGTAAGAATTTGGGGGCCTCGGACACGCAATGCCCCGGGAGGGATTTGGTCTTTTGGCTCCGATTGTCTATATTTGCGACAAAATTAACCAAAATCGTAGAAATCTCCAAACCATGATTGATGCAGAGACATATTTCGGCTCCCGCCGCAGTGTGCGCCGCTTCGAGGAGCGGACGGTCGACGAGGGTCTGCTGAGGTCGATCCTGACCAGGGCCATGAAGGCCCCGACGTGTGGCAACATGCAGCTTTACACCGTCATAGTGACACGCGGCGAGGAAGCCCGCAAGGCATTGGCGGCCAAGCATTTCAACCAGCCCGCAGCCACAGGCGCACCGGTGCTCCTGACCATCTGCGCCGACTTCAACCGTTTCACGCGCTGGTGCCGCCTGCGAGGGGCCGACGCGGGGTTTGACAATTTCCTCTCCTTCACCTCCGCCGTGGCCGACGCCACGGCCCTGACCCAGCAGATAGCCACCATCGCCGAGATGGAGGGGCTGGGGACGTGCTGGCTCGGGACGGTGACCTTCAACGCCCCCGCCATCTCGGAGCTGCTTCGCCTGCCCGAGCTCGTGGTGCCCGTCGGCGCCCTGGCCATCGGCTGGCCCGCCGAGAAGGGGGAGGAGACCGAGAGACTGCCGTACGAGGCGGTGGTGGCCGAGGACGCCTATCCGCAATGGAGCGACGAGGAGGTGCTCCAGCTCTTCAAGGAGAAGGAGCAGTGGCCGGCCAACAAGGGATACGTGGCCGAGAACGGCAAGGAGAACCTCGCCCAGGTCTTCACCGACGTGCGCTATCCCCGCTCGATGAACGAGGGCCTGACCGAGGCCTTCCTGAAATACCTCAAGGAGCAGCGTTTCATCTAAGGACGCGACACCTCATAATCAGTAACCGCAAAGACATAGAGAATGATGAAGATAGTAGTGCTCGACGGGTATTCGCTCAATCCGGGCGACCTGTCATGGCAGGAGCTGGACACGCTTGGCGACGTCCGCATCTATGACCGCACGGCCCCCGACGAGGTGGTGGAGCGGTGCGAGGGATACGACTTCGTGCTGACCAACAAGACCGTCATCACAGCCGACATGATAGCCCGCATGCCGCAGGTGAGATACATCGGCGTTCTGGCCACGGGGGTCAACGTGGTGGACGTGCAGGCTGCGGGGATGGCCGGCATCACCGTGACCAACATCCCCTCCTACAGCACGGAGTCGGTGGCGCAGGAGGTCTTCGCCCTGCTGCTGACCATCGTGCAGCGCGTCGAGTCGTATGCGCAGGCCAACCGCCAGGGGAAATGGTGCGGCAGCCCCGACTTCTGCTACCGCGACTACCCGCTGATGGAGATATCCGGAAAGACGATGGGCATCATCGGCTTCGGCCACATCGGCCAGGCCGTGGCGCGCATAGCCTTGGGCTTCGGCATGAAGGTGCTCGTGCAGACCTCGCGCGACGCCTCGGCCCTGCCGCAGGGCGTGGAGAAGGCCGGAGGGGTCGACGATGTGTTCAGGCGTGCCGACGTGGTGTCGCTGCATTGCCCGCTGACGGAGGAGACGGCAGGCATGGTCAATGCTGAGCGTCTTGCCCTGATGCGCTCGACATCCATACTGATCAACACGGCGCGCGGAGGCCTGGTCGACGAGCAGGCGCTTGCCGATGCCCTGAACGACGGCAAGATCTATGCCGCAGGCCTTGACGTGCTCTCCAGCGAGCCCCCCCGGACAGACAACCCCCTGCTCACGGCGCGTGACTGCTACATCACGCCCCACATAGCCTGGGCCACGCATGAGGCGCGCGCACGCCTGATCCGCATAGCCGTGGGCAACATCATGGCCTTCCTGGCAGGCGCCCCCCGCAACGTGGTCAGCTGACCCCTGACCTCTGCCTTTTGCCCTCTAATCATCAGGCGCAGAAAAAGCCCCCGGCTCGCCGAGCCGGGGGCTTTTTCTGC
>CAZHCM010000222.1:0-2101 GCA_964531005.1 uncultured Sangeribacter sp.
CCGTGGGTGTCGGGAGCCTCGCCATACTGGATGGCGCGCAGGGCGTCATAGAGCTTGGTGCTCCAGGGGCCGGCCTGGCCGTCCTTGGAGAAGATGTACTGGCGGCCGTTGTCCAGGTCGTCGATCTGGCCGATGGGGGAGATGACGGCTGCCGTGCCGCAGGCGCCTACCTCCTCGAATGTCTCGAGCTCCTCGACGGGGATCTGGCGGCGCTCCACCTCCATGCCGAGGTCCTTGGCCACCTGGGTGAGGCTCATGTTGGTGATCGAGGGGAGGATCGACTCGGAGGCGGGGGTGATGTACTTGCCGTCGCGGATGCCGAAGAAGTTGGCTGCGCCGCACTCGTCGAGATACTTCTTCTCCTTGGGGTCGATGTAGAGCATCACGCTGTAGCCCTTGTCGTGTGCCAGCTCGCCGGCCACGAGGGAGGCTGCGTAGTTGCCGCCGACCTTGATGGAGCCGGTGCCCTTGGGGGCCACGCGGTCAAACTCGCGGCTCATGCAGACCTTGGTGGGCTTGAAGCCGGACTTGAAGTAGGGGCCTACGGGGCTCACGAGCATGATGACCATGTACTCGTCGGCGGGCTTGACGCCTACGCGGGCGGAGATGCCGATCTCGAGGGGGCGGATATAGAGGGAGGCGCCGGTGCCGTAGGGGGGTATGAAGCGCTCGTTGAGCTTGACGACCTTGCGCACCATCTCGCAGAAGAGCTCCACGGGCATGGGCTGCATCTTGACGCCCTCTGCGGAGCGGATGAAGCGCTTGGCGTTCTCCTCCATGCGGAAGATGCGCACTTTGCCGTCCTTGCCGCGGAAGGCCTTCAGGCCCTCGAAGGATTCCTGCCCGTAGTGCAGGCAGGATGCGGCTATGTGAAGGGGCACGTATTCGGAATCGCTGACCTGGATTTCACCCCACTTGCCGTCTTTGTAGACGCAGCGCACGTTGTAGTCGGTGGGCATGTAGGAGAACGTGAGGTTGCTCCAGTCGATTTCAGTCTCTTTCATCGCTATTAGATTTTGATGTTGGTATAGTTGAAGTTTAGTCTTTCTGCTTGCTCTATATCACCACCTTGCATGTCAGGTCGCCGGTCTTGATGATGTAGACGCCGTGGGCCGTGAGCGGGAGGCGGTGCGTGCCCGGCTGCAGGGTGGCGTTGGAGACCTGCTGGCCCAGGATCGAGAAGACGCGGACGTGGGTCGGCTGCGTGACGGTGATGAGGATTGCTCCTCGGACGGTCTTGATCTCGATCTCGGCCTCCTTGACTATGCTCACGGCGCCTGCCTGCTCGGTCTTGACCGGCTCCCAGCCTTTGGTGGCGGCCGGAAGTGGCGTGGCGAGCAGAAGCATGCACGGCAGCAGGTATGTCAGGAGGCGTCGGCGCATAGAGGGTTGTGAAGTTGAGTGTTATCCCGGATAGGGGCGCAGTGGCTCCATATCGGGATGTAAAAGTAGTAAAAATGATTGAAACAAGAGGTATGTTGGAGGGAAAAAGTGTGGAAATGCGATAAAAAAAGCGCCGGGAGACCCGTTTGGGGCCTCCCGGCGTGGTGATATGGGGGTCCGGAGTGGTGTCCGGACGCTGGTGGGCTTAGGAGTTCTTCTCGGCCTTCTGGAGCTGCTCCTTGAGGGCCTGGAGAGCGCTGAGGTCGCCCAGGGTTGTCTTCTCGATGGTGGGGGCCACGATGGGCTCCTCCTCCTTGCGGGGGTTGTTGCGACGGGCGGCGTTGCGTGCTGCGCGGGCCTCTGCCTTGGAAGCGTCTTCGGCGATGCGGCTGTGGGAGAGGATGATGCGCTTGGAGTCCTTGTTAAACTCTATGACCTTGAAGTTGAGCTTGTCGCCCAGCTTGGCCTGCGTGCCGTCTTCCTTGACGAGGTGCTTGGGGGTTGCGAAGCCCTCCACGCCACCTTCGAGGGAGATGACGGCGCCCTTGTCCATGACTTCGGTGACGGTGCCCTCGTGGATGGAGCCGACGGTGAACGTGCCGGCGAAAGCCTCCCAGGGGTTGTCCTCAAGCTGCTTGTGGCCGAGGCTGAGGCGACGGTTGTCCTTGTCGATCTCGAGCACCTGAACGTCGATGTCGCTGCCTACGGAAGTGAACTC
>CAZHCM010000223.1:0-2096 GCA_964531005.1 uncultured Sangeribacter sp.
AGTCCTCGTTGCTGGGATAGTCGGGCCAGATCTCCTCGATGCTCTCGTAGTCCTCCCCTTCGTCCTCGATCTCGCGGAGATTCTCGATCACCTCCAGGGGGGCGCCGCTGCGCTGAGCATAGTCGATCAATTCTTCTTTCGTGGCGGGCCAGGGAGCGTCTTCGAGCTTCGAGGCCAGTTCAAGTGTCCAGTACATAGTAATGTGTGTTTTTATGTTTTATTAGTTTCTTTCTGCTTTCATTCTGCCTCCGTCCTCATTTGGCCGGATGCCAGGTGATCTCCTCGACACCCCCCATGAAGTTGAAGTAGCGGGCCAGGATGAAGAGGTAGTCCGACAGACGGTTGAGGTATCGCGTCACCAACGGGTCGACATAGCTCTCCTCGCAAAGGGCGAACACCCGGCGTTCCGCCCGGCGGCACACGGCCCGCGCAACATGAGTGTGGGCCGAAAGGGGGGTGCCCCCCGGCAGCACGAAGGCACGTATCTTCGGCGTCTGCTCGTCAAGGGCGTCGATCCATCCCTCGACGCGGGCTATATCCTTCTCGCAAAGCCCGTGGATGCCCGGCATCTCCCCTTCGGCCACTGCCGTGGCCAGGTAGCACCCGACGTCGAACAGCCGGTCCTGTATCGACTGCAACTGTCCGCGGGCCTCCGCAGTGCAGGCCGGGTCGCTGAGCACGACGCCCAGGAAGGATGAAAACTCGTCGAGGGTGCCGTAGGCATCCAGGCGCACACAGTTCTTGGGCGCCCGCTCGCCTCCGACAAGCGATGTCTGACCGGCGTCGCCGGTGCGTGTGTACAGCATGCTCTTGCTCATGGCTCGATAGGTGGTCAAGTTTCTTTTAGCTTTAACGCCTGCGGTGTGGGATTGTTGCAGACTCCTATAATATTTTGGCGGACGGGGAGGCGGGGTGTTGGCGGAATGGGGATTTTTGCGTAAATTTGCATCATGGCAGAGACTGACAAATACATCGTGTCGGCCCGAAAGTACAGGCCGGCCACCTTCCGAAGCGTCGTGGGGCAGAAATCGCTGACCTCCACCCTGCGCAACGCCATCCTGAGCGACCGCCTGGCCCAGGCCTACCTCTTCTGCGGCCCGCGCGGCGTGGGCAAGACATCGTGCGCCCGCATCTTCGCCCGCACCATCAACTGTCTGAACCGCACCCCCGACGGCGAGGCCTGCGGAGAGTGCGCCTCCTGCCGCGCCATGGACGAGGGCAATTCCTTCAACATCACCGAGCTGGACGCCGCCTCCAACAACTCCGTCGACGACATCCGCGCCCTCACCGACCAGGTCAACCAGCGTCCGCAGGGGGGCGGAAAATACCGCGTCTTCATCATCGACGAGGTCCACATGCTCTCCTCGGCCGCCTTCAACGCTTTCCTGAAGACTCTCGAGGAACCCCCTTCGTATGTGGTCTTCATCCTGGCCACCACTGAAAAGCACAAGGTGCTCCCCACCATCCTCTCCCGGTGCCAGATCTACGACTTCAAGCGCATCACCATCAACGACATGGTCGACCACCTGCAGTACGTGGCCGGATGCGAGGGAATCTCTGCCGAACCCTCGGCCTTGGGCGTCATAGCCCGCAAGGCCGACGGGGCGATGCGCGACGCGCTGTCGATCTTCGACCAGGTGGCCGCCTCCTCCCACGGCCAGATCACCTACGCCTCCACAATCGAGAACCTCAACGTGCTCGACCATGAGTTCTACTTCCGGCTCGTCGAGGCATTCCGTGCCGGCAACGTGCCCGAGGCCCTGGTGCTGTTGGGCGACATTCGCGACCGGGGCTTCGACCTGCTCTTCTTCGTCAACGGCCTTGCAGGCCATATCCGCGACCTGATGATGGCCGTCGATCCGCGTACCCTCCCCCTGCTGGAGGCGGCCGACGACGTGGCGGAGCGATTCAAGGCACAGGCGGCCACGCTGCCCCCGCAGTGGTACTACGCCGCCCTGCGCATCCTCTCCGACACGGACATCAACTACCGCACGTCGGGGCAGAAGCAGCTGCTCGTCGAGCTGGCCATGATCCGCCTCTGCCAGCTCCTCGCCCCCCCCACGCCCCCCTTCGACCGCGTGGACGCCGGCATCCCC
>CAZHCM010000224.1:0-2093 GCA_964531005.1 uncultured Sangeribacter sp.
TTGAGCACCTTCAGCACGTCGGGAGTGAAGAAGGCGGGAAGTGTCGGGCCGGTGTGGATGTTCTTGATGCCGAGGGCCAGGAGGGCGAGAAGCACGATGACGGCCTTCTGCTCATACCAGGCGATGTTGAAGACCAGCGGCAGGTCGTTGACGCTCGGGAGATTGAACGCATCCTTCAGCGACAGGGCTATGCGCACGAGCGAGTAGGAGTCGTTGCATTGGCCTGCATCCAGCACACGGGGCACACCCTCGATGTCGCCAAGGGGCAACTTGTTGTAGCGATACTTGGCGCAGCCGGCCGTCAGGATGACGCAGTCCTTGGGCAGGGCTTCGGCAAACTTGGTGTAGTAGTCGCGCGAAGGCATGCGGCCGTCGCAGCCGGCCATGACCACAAACTTGCGGATCTTGCCCTCCTTGATGAGCTCCACGATCTTCGGGGCCAGCTCCAGCACCTGATGGTGTGCGAAGCCGCCCACGATCTCGCCGTGTTCGATCTCCGTGGGAGGCGGGCACTTCTGCGCATGGGCTATCAGCTCAGAGAAGTCGGTGGGTTTGCCGTCCTTGCCGGGCTCTATGTGCTTGGTGCCGGGCATGGCCACCACTCCGGTGGTGTAGACGCGGTCCATGTAGGTGGTCTTCGGACGCGGAGGCACGATGCAGTTGGAGGTGAAGAGGAAGACGCCGTTGAAGGTCTCAAACTCCGTCGTCTGCTTCCACCAGGCATTGCCGTAGTTGCCTGCGAAATGAGGGTATTTCTTGAAGAAGGGATAGTATTGGCCAGGGAGCATCTCGGAGTGGGTGTAGACATCCACGCCCTTGTCCTTGGTCTGCTCCAGAAGGTCTTCAAGATCCTTCAGGTCATGGCCGGAGATGAGGATGCCGGGACGGTTGCGCACGCCGATGTTGACCTTGGTGATCTCGGGGTTGCCATAGGTCTCGGTGTTAGCCTTGTCGAGCAGGGCCATCGCCTTGATGCCGCCGTCCCCCACCCCGATTACGAGGTTGAAGCAGGCGTCGACGCTGAGGTCGGGCTTTGCGGTCTCGGCCATTGCGTCCTCGATGATGGCATACACGTCCTCGTCTTCATAGCCGAGGTTGGCGGCGTGGCGAGCATAAGCGGCCATGCCCTTCACGCCATAGATGGCCAGTTGCTTGAGGCCGCGGATATCCTCGTTGGGCTCGGCGAGCACGCCTGTGATCTTCTCGAGCTCCATGGCCTCCTCGGGCTTGGCATAGAACTCCACCTCGGGCAGGTCGGGCAGCGAGATCCCCTCCTTCTTGGCGGTGCCGGCAAGTATGTTCTTGAGCTCGAACCCTCGACGGATATAGTCGTCGAGCGAGGGATTGTCGAAGTTGGCGTTGGTGATGGTGGTGAAGAGGGCGTCCATCACGAAGTGGCTCGCCTCTCGCGAGGGATTTCCTTTCTCCCGGAGCGCACGGTTGATCAGCGAAATGCCGCGCACGCAGTAGAGCAGCAGGTCCATACGGGCAGAGGTCTCGGGCTTCTTGCCGCAGACCCCCTGGAGCACGCAACCGGTGCCGTGGGCTGTCTCCTGGCACTGGTAGCAAAACATCTTTTCTGAGTTTTCCATAGAAGGGGTTGATAGTAATAGTTTGGCGAGGGGATTGCGGTTAGTTCGCGCCCTCAAAGTCAAAACCATATCGGACGATGGATTGTTCAAAGTGTGACCTTTCTTTCCCCCACTGTCGGGATGACAGGAAGAATTTTAACACACACCATATGAATACCCATATCCTTACCAAAAGAGCTTATGAACCTGCCTCCGATGAGGACGGCTATCGCATCTACGTGGACCGTCTGTGGCCACGCGGCCTCTCACACGACACCTTCCACTACGACCTGTGGGACAAGGAAGTGGCTCCCTCCACCGAGCTGCGCCAGTGGTTTCATGCCAACCCCACGGCGGAATGGCCAGAGTTCGAGGAGCGTTATAAAGCCGAACTCCTCAGCAACCCTGCCTACGCCTCCCTGAAGACCCTCGTAGCCTCCAAACCGGTAGTCACCCTCCTCTACTCCTCGCACGACACCGCCCACAACAACGCCCTCGTCCTCCGCGACCTCCTCGCCTCGG
>CAZHCM010000225.1:0-2082 GCA_964531005.1 uncultured Sangeribacter sp.
AGATAAGATTCCCATCCGATAATCGCTAAAGACCACTGATATGAAATCAATCCTGCGCAAGGGCTTCCGCGCCCCGCGTATCGAGAAGACCATCGACTCCAGCCGCCTCTCAAAGGAGTAAAGGGAGGGGGGAAAGGGAATTCGGGTAGGGATTGCAGAGATTCCGGTAGGTGAGTGTTGGGATTTTTTCGCTAACTTTGCGGCTGTAACTTTCAAGACCCTATGAAAAGAATAGTCAGGGGGCTGGGGATCCTGTCCCTGGCCTTGACATCCACTACAAGCATTATGGCACAACAGAAAATCATACAGACGGCGGGACGCACCCAGCTCGGGGAGTTCGCGCCGGAGTTTGCCCACCTCAACGACGACATCCTCTTCGGCGAGGTGTGGAGCCGCAACGACCTCCTGTCGCTGCGCGACCGTAGCCTTGTGACCCTCACCTCCCTCATCTCGCAGGGGATCACCGACTCCTCGCTGACCTACCACCTGCAGGAGGCCAAGAAGAACGGTATCACCCGCACCGAGATCTCGGAGATCATCACCCACATCGCCTTCTACGCAGGATGGCCGAAGGCCTGGGCGGCCTTCAACCTGGCCAAGAGCGTATGGAACGACGATGCAGCCGCTACCACTGACGCCAAGGCGGAATTCCAGCGCCAGATGATCTTCCCCATCGGCGACCCCAACGACGCCTATGCGCAGTATTTCGTCGGCCAGAGCTATCTGGCCCCCATCTCCTCGGAGCAGGTGTCGGTGGCAAACGTGACCTTCGAGCCGGGGTGCCGCAACAACTGGCACATTCACAAGGCATCGAAGGGTGGAGGCCAAATGCTCATCGGCGTGGCCGGACGCGGCTGGTATCAGGAAGAGGGGAAGCCCGCCGTCGAGATCCTGCCCGGCACGGTGATCCACATCCCCGCCAACGTCAAGCACTGGCACGGCGCGGCGGCCGACAGCTGGTTTGCCCACCTTGCCTTCGGCGTCGACGGCGAGGACACCGCCAACGTCTGGCTCGAGCCCGTCAGCGACGAGCAATACGCCGCCCTGGAGAAATAGGGATTAAGAGGCGATAGGATTCTTTGATTTTCTTTAAACTGCTCTGTGGAAACTATAAAGGAAGGGGGGTGTTCTAACATTGAAAGATGGCTGAAAAGCGGCTATCTTAACCAAAGTAATATTTATAGTATTATGGAAAACAAGAAATCTTATTACATCAACGTCATCGAGGCCAAGGATGGCTCCATGACAGAAGTGATGAACTTCAACTTCGGCGGCCATCACGACCTGGCCGATCTCTACGAGAAGGCCAGGACCTCGGGGATGTTCTCCGAAGACAAGTATGCCAAGGAGTTCGTGCTCGGCATGCGTCTGCTCCACCACGCCCTGAAGAAGAACCAGAACGTCGAGGCTTTCCAGGAGTTCGCTCCCCAGCTGAAGGCCTTCAAGGACGTCGTGCGCGCCAAATGCGGGTGTTCCGATTGCGGATGCGGCAAGTAATCCGTGCCTGACCACCACTCCGGGAGGCGCGACGCCTCTCAGGAGGGCAGATGAGAAAGAAGAATTATAGAAAACTGTGAAAAAAGTCCGGTCCATTGCAATATGAACCGGACTTTTTTTGTGGACTTGAAAATTAATATTAATTTTGCGACAAAATTAATCAATTTTTAATCCTAAAAAGAAATCAATATTATGAAGCTTACAGATGCACAGCTTATAGTGGTGCGCGAGGCATGGGGCGACGACTCCGACCGTATCGTGGCCCTGCTCGGCAAGAAGAAAGGGCGTTGCAATTTCTTCAATGAAGACGGATCCCTGGCCAAGGGCAAGGAGGAGATCGAGGCAGCCCTCGTGGCCGCACCCAAGAAGAAGGCCGAGAAGGAGGCTGTCGCTCCCAAGGCTGTCAAGACCCGCAAGCCGGGGCGTCCCTCCAAGGCCGCTGACTGGAGAAGCGCCATCAAGGGCCTGAGCTACCACGAGCTCGACGAAGTGATCGCCTTCGCCCACGAGTGCAAGGCCGTCAAGAAGGCCGAGGAGATCTCCAGCCTCGAAGCTCGCCTCCGCGAGCTGAAGGGGGAGTGAGCC
>CAZHCM010000226.1:0-2080 GCA_964531005.1 uncultured Sangeribacter sp.
CCCACCACTCCCACCATTCCCAATTCTCCCAATCCTCCCACATTCCCACCACTCCCACCACTCCCACCACTCCCATCACTCCCGAAAACCAAATCCAAGCCCTCCGCGAAGAGATCAACCGTCATAACCACAACTACTACGTCCTCAACTCCCCGGAGATCTCCGACAAGGACTTCGACATGCTCCTGAAAGAGCTCGAAGCCCTCGAGGCCGAGCATCCGGAGCTTTACGATCCCTTGTCGCCGACGCAGCGAGTGGGCTCCGACCTCACCAAGGGGTTCGAGCACGTGGTCCACGAGCGCCCGATGATGTCGCTCTCCAACTCCTACTCCATCGAGGATGTCGACGAGTGGTTTGAGCGCGTGCGCAAGGGATTGGACGGGGAGGAGTTTGCCGTGGTGGGCGAAATGAAGTTTGACGGCACCTCCATCTCCATCACCTACGAGCATGGGCGCATGGTGCGCGCCGTCACCCGTGGCGACGGCACGCAGGGCGACGACGTGACGGCCAACGTCAAGACCATCCGCAGCATCCCGCTGGTGCTCCGCCCGGGCGACTGGCCCGAGCGCTTCGAGATCCGTGGCGAGATACTGATGCCCTGGGAGAGTTTCGAGCGCCTCAACGCCGAACGTGCCTACAACGAGGAGCCCCTCTTCGCCAACCCGCGCAATGCCGCCTCGGGCACCCTCAAGACGCAAGATCCGCGCGAGGTGGCGCGCCGCCATCTCGATGCCCGCTTCTACTATCTGCTGAGCGACGAGCTCCCATACGACAACCATTACGACAACATGCTGGCGGCCCGCAGATGGGGCTTCAAGGTCTCGAAGGCCATGACGCTGCTCCATTCGCTCAAGGAGGTCGACGACTACATCGCCTACTGGGACGTGGAGCGCAAGAACCTCCCCGTGGCCACCGATGGCCTGGTGTTCAAGGTCAATTCCCTGCGCCAGCAGCTCAATCTCGGGTACACGGCCAAGTCGCCCCGCTGGGCCATCGCCTACAAGTTTAATCCGGAGAACGCATGCACCCGGCTCCGTTTCGTATCCTTCGAGACGGGGCGCATGGGGATCGTCACTCCGGTGGCCAACCTGGAGCCGGTGCAGCTCTCGGGCACCATCGTCAAGCGCGCCTCGCTCCACAACGAAGACATCATCCAGGAGCTCGACATCCATCAGGGGGACTGGCTCTACGTGGAGAAGGGGGGCGAAATCATCCCGAAGATCACCGGAGTCGACAAGTCGCGCCGCGAGCCGGGCGCCCACAAGATCGTCTTCGTCACGGAGTGCCCTGAGTGCGGCACGCCTCTGGTGCGCCGCGAGGGGGAGGCGGCTTGGATGTGCCCCAACAAGTACGGTTGCCGTCCGCAGATCACCGGGCGCATCGAGCATTTCTGCGCACGCCGCATGATGAATATTGACGGCATCGGCGAGGAGACTGCCGAATTGCTCTTCGACTCCGGCAAAGTGCATGACATAGCCGACCTTTACGAACTGACACCGGAGTCGCTCCAGGAGCTGGAGCGCATGGGCGAGAAATCAGCCCAGCGCATCCTCGACGGCCTGAAGCAGTCGAAGGATGTCCCATTCGAGCGCGTGGTCTACGCCCTCTCGATCCCCAACGTCGGCGAGACGACGTCCAAGCGACTGGCGATGGGCGTGGGCAGCATGGCCCGGATGCGCGAGATGAGCGTCGAGGAGTTGAGCGGCATCCAGGACATAGGTCCGGTCATTGCGCAGGGGATTCATGAGTATCTCCACGATCCGGTCAACGAGCGCATCATCGACCGCCTCGCGGCCGCCGGCCTACAGATGGAGATCGCCGCAGACCGCATGGCTCCCGCCGGCGACGCCCTCGCCGGCAAGACCATCGTCATCTCCGGCACCTTCTCCCACCACAGCCGCGACGAATACAAGAGCATAATCGAGCGCCAAGGAGGCAAGAACGCCGGCAGCATCTCCAAGAAGACCAGCTTCGTCCTCGCCGGCGAGAACATGGGCCCCGCCAAGCTTGAAAAGTGCAAGGCCCTCGGCATCCCCATACTCTCCGAAGACGACTTCCTCCGCCTCCTCCCCTGATCGGA
>CAZHCM010000227.1:0-2063 GCA_964531005.1 uncultured Sangeribacter sp.
GGATGGGCCATCGAGCGCGAGCTCCCCGAGCTGCTGCGCAACAATGTGCGCATCCACCTCATCGGCGACATCGACCGCATACCCGAGGGGCCGCGCAAGCGCCTGACCGACTGCCGCGACGCCACGGCCCACTGCACCGGCCTGCAGCTCAACATGTGCCTGAGCTACTCGTCGCGCTGGGAGATAGCCGACACGGCGCGCCGCCTGGCCGCCGCCGTGCGCGACGGCCGCCTCAAGGACTCCGACATCGACGAGCAGACCTTCGCCGACTGGCTCCCGACGGCGGGCACTCCCGACCCCGACCTGCTCATCCGCACCGGCGGTGAGGAGCGCATCTCCAACTACCTGCTCTGGCAGATAGCATACAGCGAGCTATACTTCACCGACGTGCTATGGCCCGACTTCGGAAAGGTGGAATACGCCAAGGCGCTCCTGGACTTCCAAAGCCGCGAACGCCGATTCGGCAAGACCAGCGAACAGGTGGCCGAAGCCTGAGACCATTAACTTCTGACCGCGACATCTCACACAATGACTGCTTTCCACATCATAAGCCAATCCCGCCTGAAGGCCATCCTGCTCCTGCTCGGAGTCGTGACGGCCTCCCTGCTCCAAGCCCAAGGCACCTCCGACCTCCTCGCCCCCCCGGACGTGGACGGCGCCCCGCAGGCCGACATCGTCGCCGCGGGCGACACCATATATTCCCCGGACGTCATCTACTCCCCCATCCCGCGCTCCTACGAGATAGCGGGCATCAAGGTCACCGGAGTGCCCGACGTGGACGACTACCTCATCATCGGCACCTCCGGACTCTCCGTCGGTGAGCGCGTGGAGATTCCGGGCGACGCCGTCACCAACGCCGTCAAGCGCCTCTGGCGCCAGGGCCTCTATGACCGCGTCAAGATCGATGTGGAGAAGACCGTCGGAGACCGCGCATGGCTCGAGATCGTGCTCCACCGCCAGCCCCGAATGTCGGAAATGAGGTTCGCGGGCGTCAAGAACGGCGAGCGCAAGGATCTCGTGGACCGCCTGAAGATGGTGCCCGGACAGCAGCTGACCCCCAACATCGTGGCCCGTGCAAAGCAGATCGTGGAGCAATACTTCTCCGAGAAGGGATTCAAGAACGCCAAGGTCACCATCGCCCAGCACCAGGACCTCAGCAAGGAAAACCAGGTGATACTCGACGTCACGGTCGACCGCCACAACAAGGTGAAGGTCCACAAGATCTACGTCAACGGCAACCAGGTGCTCTCCGACGCCAAGGTGAAGCGCGCCATGAAGAAGACCAACGAAAACGGCAACCTGCTCAACCTCTTCAAGCAGAAGAAGTTTGTCGACTCGGACTACCGCGACGACAAACAGCGCATCATCGACAAGTACAACGAGCTGGGATACCGCGACGCGGCCATCCTGAGCGACTCCGTGGTGGCCTACGACGACAAGGAGGTGGACGTCTACCTCACCGTCGACGAGGGGGACCGCTACTACATCAGCGACATCTCCTGGGTAGGCAACACCGTCTATCCCACCGAGGTGCTCAACAACATGCTGGGCATCTTCCCGGGCGACGTATATAACCAGAAACGCCTCCAGAAACGCACCGTGGAGGACGAGGACGCCGTCGCCAACCTCTATCTCGACAACGGCTACCTCTTCTTCCAGCTCGTGCCCATCGAGCAGAACGTGCGCGGCGACAGCGTGTCGCTCCAGATGCGCATCTTCGAGGGCCCGCAGGCCACCGTCAACCGCGTCGTCATCAACGGCAACGACCAGCTCTACGAGAAGGTCATCCGCCGCGAGCTGCGCGTGCGCCCGGGCGAGCTCTTCTCCAAGAGCGACCTCATGCGCTCGGCACGCGAAATCGCCGCCTCCGGACACTTCGACCCCGAACACCTCGACATCAGCCCGGAGCCCAACGAGCAGGACGGCACCGTCGACATCGTCTTCAACCTTGAACAGAAGGCCAACGACAAGGTGCAGCTCTCATTCGGCTGGGGACAGACAGGCATCACCGGCCAGGTCGGCCTCTCCTTCTCCAACTTCTCGATGAAGAACCTCTTCAACCC
>CAZHCM010000228.1:0-2054 GCA_964531005.1 uncultured Sangeribacter sp.
GGGCCGAGCGAACCAGCTCTTGCAGGTCCTGCATGGTGCCGAACTCGGGGTTGACCCCCTTGTAGTCCTTCACGGCATAGTATGAGCCGAGAGTGCCCTTGCGGTTGGCCTCGCTGATGGGATGGATGGGCATCAGCCAGATGACGTCCACGCCAAGGTCGGCCAGGCGCGGCAGTTCGCGCTGCAGGCCGCGGAAGTTGCGCTCCGCCGTGCCTTGGCGCAGGTTGGCCTCATAGATGACGGTGTTGCCGAGCCATTCCGGCTTGGGCGAGGTGGATGCTGTCTTGCCAAGGCCCGCTCCCGCGAGCATGGGCAGACTCATGGCGCTTGCCATGGTCAGCGTCAGGAAGATGCGTTTGAGTCCCATTTTGCTGTCTGTTTTATTGCTTTTTTTGATTTAATGCACAAAAATACAAATTTCCCATGATAAATCCCACTCCTACACCAGAAAATCTCGCCCTGGTCGAAAGAATCAACGCCGCCTGGGAGGCCTGGGCACCCTTTCGCGAGCAACGACGGCGCAACAAGCGCTACACCTACGGCCGACAGTGGGACGACATGGTCGACACCCCGCACGGACGCATGACTGAGGGGGAAGCGCTGCGCCGGGAGGGGGAGACCCCGATGGTCAACAACCTCATCCGCCGCACGGTGCGCAATATCGTCGGCGTATGGCGCAACAATTACCGCCCACCTTTCGACACCGACACCCAGCGGAGCCTGACGGCCTGCTGGGAACGCAACCGCATGGAGGAGCTCAACGCCCGCACGCTGGAGGAGTTCCTAATCTCGGGACTGGCGGTCCACCGCAAGTGGTTCGGGCCGCGAGGCTCCACATCCTCCTCCTGGACAGACTTCGTAAGCCCGGAGTCATTCTTCATGGAGACGGATCCCCGCGATTTCCGGGGCTGGGACATCAGGCTGGCAGGCGAGATACACGAAATGGATTTCGAGGAGCTCTGCGCCCGCTTCGCGTCCTCGCCCGAGGATGTCGAGCTCCTTGAAAGCATCTACGGGGCCCAGGACGGCCTGGGGCGGGTGAAATGCCGTGTGCTTGAGGCTTGGCTACCCGTGCGTCGCAGGCTCTGGATATGCCACGACCCGCTATCGGGGCGTCTGACTGAGAGACCCGAGAAGCAGGGACGGGAGGTCAGGCGCGAAAACCGCCTGCGTCGTGAGCATGGACTGCCGGAGGTGAAGGTACGGACGTCCACGTCGGAAGTCTGGACGTGGGCCTTCCTCTCCCCGGCCGGCCACCTGCTTGCCGGCGGCGATACCCCGTACGCCCACGGCTCCCACCCTTTCGTCGTCAAGGCATACCCATATATCGACGGGGAGATCCACTCCTTCGTCAGCGATGTCATCGACCAGCAGCGGTTTACCAACCGCCTCATCACCATCTACGACCGGGCCCTGCGCGCCTCGGCCAAGGGGGTCCTCCTCTTTCCGGAACACGCCCTTCCCCCGGGCGCCGACCTCATGGAGATCGCCGACCAGTGGAGCCGGGCCGACGGCGTCATCATGTACACCGCCAAGGCGGGCATGCCCATGCCGCAGCAGGCCGGAGGGCTATCCTCGTCGCTCGGCATCTCCGACCTCCTCCAGATCCAGCTCAAGATGATGGAAGACATCTCGGGCGTCAACTCCGCCCTGCAGGGCAAGCTGGAGAGCTCATCGACGAGCGGCACCCTCTACGAGCGCCAGACACTCAACGCCCTCACCTCGCTCAAGGACATCACGGAGTCGTTCGCCTCCTTCGTGGCCGAGGGGGCCGCCAAGGACCTGGCCAACATCCGCCAGTTCGGATGCTGATTGCCACCGGGGGCCTGCAACATCTTTCGCCGCCGTTGCGTTATATCTTCGGGAGGGCCGTGACCCCGGCGCCACCCCTCCCGCACCTCCACTATAAGCATCCACTCCTATGGCAGAAGCAAAGGCCCTCCAACCGGATGCCACCCAGATCGCCGCAAAGCGCATGCGTGAGCTTGCCACCGCCCCCATCTGGCGCATCCTGCTCAAATATAGTCTCCCCGCAGTAGTCGGCACCGTCGTCA
>CAZHCM010000229.1:0-2046 GCA_964531005.1 uncultured Sangeribacter sp.
TGCGCTTCCATACGGTGCCCTCCTCGATCTGCTTGGCCATCTCGAGGAAGCGGCGGCGGTGGTGCTCCTCGACTTCGGCGATGGCGCGGAACTGGACGGCGATGTCGGCGAAGCCTTCCTCCTCTGCCACTTCAGCAAACTTGCGGTAGAGGTCGCGACCCTCCTGTTCCTCTTCCTTGGCAGCCACCTTGATGTTGGTGAGCGTGTCGGAGAGGATGCCCATGTCGACGCCGATGGGGCCGGGGGCAGCCACTGCCTCGGTCAGGAACTTCAGATAGATCTTGGCGTGGTGCAGCTCGTTGTCGGCGGTCTCGTTGAAGATGCGCGAGAAATGATAGTACTTGTCCTTCTCTGCCTGCTGGGCATAGTAGGTGTAGCGGGTATAGGCCATCGATTCGGCCAGGTAGGAAGTGGCGAGGTTGACCTGGGTGCGTGACCCGGAAAGTGATTTGGTGTCTGCCATAATATTGATAATTCAGGTTTTTTGGGTTTTGATATTCTAACATTGCAGGCGTGGCATTGGTTTAGTCTCCATCCCTATTTTTACACGATGGCCTGCATCGGGTTTTTCGTAGTCATGGACAGCCAGATTTTGTTATACATAATACATAGTCCCTAATACTTGATAGAAGGAGATGAATACAGAAAAGACCCGGGCGCTGGTGCTGACCACGGTGCCCTATAGCGACTCGAAGGCGGTGGTGACGCTGCTCACCCGCGAGCGGGGGCGCATCGCCGTCATGTCGGCCGTCGGTGCGGGCAAGACCGCGCGGATGCGCCAGGCGCGGCTGATGCCTTTGTCGCTCATCGAGACGGACCTGCCGGTGCGCGCCGGCGCGGGGCTCCCCACGTTGAGGCAGTTCAGCCTCCTCACCGTGTGGCGCAGGCTATACATGCACCCCGTTCGCTCGGCGCTCGCCCTCTTCATGGCGGAGTTTTTGGGACGCATGTGCCAGGACGCCGCCCCCGACCCGGCGCTGTGGGAGTTTGCGGTCGGGGCCACGCGCATCCTCGACTCGGCCCCCGCAGAGCGTCTGGCCAACTTCCATCTCTCCTTCCTCATCTCCCTTCTCCCTCTTGCAGGCATCCAGCCCGACACTTCGTCGTGGCGCGAAGGGAGGTGGTTTGACATGCGCGGCGGAGTCTTCGGCGACTTCCCTCCCCGCCACCCCGACCGCCTGTCGCCCGAGGAGTCGGAGACGATGATGGCGTTTCTCAGGATGAACTTCTACAATGCCCCCCGCTACCGCCTGACGCGCCTGCAGCGGCGGCAGGTGCTGGAGACGCTGCTCCGCTATTATGCCATCCACTTCCCCGGCACGGCCTCCATGCGCTGTCCCGAAGTGCTCACGGAAGTCTTCGATGCCTGAACGACACGCATTTATTTTTGATTTTTCACGTTTTTTTGTGAGAAAATTTTTGTTTTACCGAGATAATGTATTAACTTTGCACGTGTTTTTCATGGTATTAGATTTAAGGTTAGAGGATTAGTTGTCGAGAGACACCTAATCTTTTTTTATGCCCTGGCCCCATCTCGTCGGCGCCGGGGCATTTTTTACGCGAAGCGGCCCCCTCTTCCTCGGAGGGGGCCGCTTCGCGCTAAACCGGAAGCCGGGGCTCCCGGAAAGTGATGAGGGGGGATGGGATGGCTCAGCGCAGGATGAGCATGGCGTCGCCGTAGGCCCCGAAGCGGTACTTCTCGGCCACGGCCTCCTGATATGCCTTCATGATGAGGTCGTAGCCCCCGAAGGCGGCCACCATCATCAGCATCGTGCTCAGGGGGAGGTGGAAATTGCTGATCATGGCGTTGCAGACCGTGAAGTCGTAGGGAGGGAAGATGAACTTGTTGGTCCATCCCTTGCTGGTCATCAGGTGGCCGTTCATGCAGACGGCGGTGCTGAGGGCGCGCATCACCGACGTGCCGACGGCGCAGACCTTGGAGTCGCGGTCCTTGGCGGCGTTGACCATGTCGACCAGGGCCTCGCCCACCTCCATCTCCTCGCTGTCCATGCGGTGCTTGGTGAGATCCTCCACGTCGATATCGCG
>CAZHCM010000230.1:0-2005 GCA_964531005.1 uncultured Sangeribacter sp.
CTACATGAGCCGCGAAGACCTCGCCAACCTCTCCAACATGACCACCTCCAACGCCATCCGCACCCTCACAGCCTTCTCCCAGGAGCATCTGATAGTGGTCGACGGCCGACGCATCAAGATCATCAACGAGCCCCAACTTCGCAAGATATCCAGTTTCGGATGATATCGTCTCGCTGGCTAAGACACGAGACTTGACACACCCACACTCAAAGCGGGGCGCCTAATGGGCGCCCCGCTTTGAGTGTCTGTGTGTCGCTTGCAGGCTCAGATGGCCGAGCGGATGATGCCTCGACCGGAGTTGGTGACAAACTCCACTATCTCGTCGCGATATATGGACTCGGGCACCGTCTCAAGGATGAGCTTGACGGCGTTGCTTACATTGAGGTCGCTGAGGTAGAGGATGCGGTAGATCTCGTTGATGTAGGCTATCTCCTCCTTCGAGAAGCCGTGGCGGTTGAGCCCTACGGTATTGAGTCCCACAAAGGAGATCGGCTCACGCGCAGCCTTGACAAAGGGTGGTATGTCCTTGTTGACCAGGGCGCCCCCCTGAAGCATTATGTTGCGTCCCAGGTGGCAGAACTGGTGGATCAGGCTCCCTCCGCCGATGACCGCGCAGTCGTCGATGACGACCTCCCCGGCCATCTGGCTTGCATTGGAGATGATGACGCCATTGCCTATCTTGCAGTCGTGGGCTATGTGGGTATAGGCCATCAGGAGACAGTTAGTCCCGACCTCGGACTTGCCCTTGGAGGCAGTGCCACGATTGACGGTCACGCACTCGCGCAGGGTGGTGCCGTCGCCGATGATGGCCACCGTGTCCTCGCCACGGAACTTCAGGTCCTGGGGTATGCCGGCCACCACAGCGCCCGGATAGATCTTCACACCGTCGCCGATACGGGCCCCGGGGAAGATGGTCACATTGTTATATATCTCGCAATTGTCGCCGATCTCCACGTTTCCGTAGATGGTGGTGAAGGGGCCTATGTGGCAGTTGTTGCCGATGCGGGCGTCCGCATCCACATGATACATAGTGTTCGCCATGTCTTATGTGTATGTTTTCGTGCGCCTGGGCGACACCTTATTTGTTCTTGATGATTTGGGCCATGAACTCGGCCTCGCAGACCACCTTCTCGCCCACGAAGGCGTAACCCTTGACCACGGCGCACCCGCGACGGATCTCCGTGGCCAGGGACACGCTCAGCAGCAGGGTGTTGCCAGGCACGACCTTCTGCCTAAACTTCACGTTGTCGATCTTCAGGAAATAGGTGCTGTATTTCTCAGGATCCTCCAGGAAGTTGAGCACCAGCACTCCTGCGGCCTGGGCCATGGCCTCCACCTGAAGCACGCCGGGCATGACGGGCTCCTGCGGGAAATGCCCCTGGAAGAAAGGCTCGTTGACAGTGACGTTCTTCACGGCCACGCAGTGACGGCGGTCGATCTCGATGATCTTGTCGATCAGCAGGAAGGGATAACGGTGAGGCAGCAGCTTCTTGATGCCGTTGATGTCGATCACGGGTTCCGTGCCGGGATTGTAGACGGGTGCCTGCACCTGGTTGTGCTTCAGGTCCTTGCGGATCATGCGGGCAAACTTGGTGTTGACGGTGTGGCCGGGACGTACGGCCACTATGCGCCCCTTGAGCGGACGCCCTATGAGGGCCAGGTCTCCTATCACGTCGATCAGCTTGTGGCGGGCCGGCTCGTTGTCCCATTTCAGGGGCGTGGGGTTGATGTATCCGAGCTGGCTGAGGTGCATGTGCTCCACCCCGACCATGTCGCAGATCTCGTCGATCTGCTCCTGGGCTATCGGCTGGTCATAGATCACGATGGCGTTGTCGAGGTCGCCACCCTTGATCAGGCCCCCCTGGAGCAACTGCGCTATCTCGCGCACGAAGACGAATGTGCGCGCGCTTGCCACCTCCGTCCCGAAGTCGGCGAGGTCGTCGAGCACGGCAAACTGGTTGGGGAGCACCGAGGAGTTGTACTCCACCATCACCTCGACGCTGAA
>CAZHCM010000231.1:0-2000 GCA_964531005.1 uncultured Sangeribacter sp.
CGTATCGTTCATAGTACCCGTCTACAACCGTCCTGACGAGGTGCGCGATCTGCTGGAAAGCCTGGACGCCCAGACTGACCGGGGATTCGAACTCGTGCTCGTCGAGGACGGCTCCACCGTACCCTGCAGGGAGGAGGCCGACGCATACGCGTCGCGCTTCTCCCTGCAATATTTTTATAAGCCCAACGAGGGGCGCAGCATCGCCCGCAACTATGGCATGGAGCGCGCCCGGGGTGACTGGATGGTGTTCGTCGACTCGGACTGCATCCTCCCCCCCGACTATGTGGAGCGTCTGCGCGCCCGTCTCGACGCCGACCCCTCCATCCAGTGCTTCGGGGGGCCTGACGACGCCCATCCCTCCTTCCCCCCCACGCAGAAGGCCATCAACTTCGCCATGACATCCTTCCTCACCACCGGCGGCATTCGCGGCGGCAAGGTCAGCATGGAGAAGTTCGTGCCTCGCACCTTCAACATGGGTTTCTCGCGCCAGGTCTACGACCGGGTGGGGGGATTCCGCGAGATGTTCAGCGAAGACATCGACATGAGCACGCGCGTGCGCCTGGCCGGCTTCCGGCCCGTGCTGCTGCGCGACGTGCGCGTATTCCACAAGCGCCGTGGCGACCTGCGCAAGTTCTGGCGTCAGGTCCACGTCTTCGGCATGTCGCGCATCACCCTCCAGCTCCTCTACCCCGGCTCTATGAAGGCCGTGCACTGGGCCCCGGCCCTCTTCGTCATCTTCTCGGCAGCCATGCTCATAGGCTCCATCTGGTGGCACTGGCTCCTCATACCCCTGGCCCTCTACCTGCTCGCCCTGCTCGCCGGCGCACTGATGGAGACCGGAAGCCTCTCCACCGCCCTGCGCGCCGTGGCCGCCTCCATGGTGCAGCTCTGGGGATACGGCACCGGCTTCATACGCGCCTATGTCTGGAAGATTCTCCTGCGTCATGGCCGCGACGAACAGCAGGAGATCGAGATGCGGCGCGGCAAGTGACCACCTTTCACCCCACCCATTGCATCATGGAAGAATCCCTCACCGTCAAGGACTGGAACCCCGAGGAGCAACCCCGCGAAAAGGCCCTCAACTATGGCATAGGGTCTCTCACCAAGCCGGAGCTCCTCTCCATCATCATGCGCACCGGCCAGCAGGGGATCCCCGTCACACAGGTCTGCGCCGAGCTGCTCCAGGCCTGCGGCAACTCCTTCGTAGCCCTCTCGCGCATGGATCGCAAGGAGATAATGCGCCAGAAGGGAATCGGCAAAGTCAAGGCTCTGGAGATAGAGGCTGTCATGGAGATAGGGCGACGCATGGGGCGCGAGAGCTTCGGCGACCTGCCGAAGATCACGGGCGCCAAGGACGTATTCAACCTCATGCGCGACCAGATAGGCTACCTGCCCCACGAGGAGATCCACGTCCTGCTTCTTAACCGCGCCAATCGCGTGACCGGCACCAAGCGCATCACCCAAGGCTCGGCCGTGGCCTCGATATATGACACCAAGATGATACTGAAGGAGGCCCTTCTGGCGGGCGCCCAGGGAATCATCATGTGCCACAACCACCCGTCGGGCAACCTCATCCCCAGCGCCTCCGACGACAGGATCACCCGCTCCCTGCAGAAGGGATGCCAGGCCATCGAACTGAATCTCCTCGACCATGTCATAGTCACCTCCGAAGGCTATTATTCCTATCAGGATCGCGGCCAGCTCGGATAGGTACCAGGTATTAAGTATTAGGTATTAGGTAGGGCATCAGTTGCGTAGCTTTTTGTTTCCCGCTCGGAGGCTCCGCCTCCGGTTTATCGCAGAGCCTTGAAAAATAGGATCCGGCGGCAACGGTCGGCCAGCATGGCCGAGTCTGCGGCGGAGGCCTTCACCGCCTCCAGCACGCGCCGGTATTCGCTCCCCAAATCGGCAGGCGCAAGCACTATGTCGGCCCCGGCGCGAAGCGCCTCCAGGGCCGTGTGCCCCTCCGCCCCCTCCATGTTGAGGGCGTCGGTCAGCAC
>CAZHCM010000232.1:0-1992 GCA_964531005.1 uncultured Sangeribacter sp.
AGGTCATCAGATGGCCGTTCATGCACACGGCGGTGGCCAGAGCGCGCATGACCGACGTGCCGACGGCGCATACCTTCGAGTCGCGGTCCTTGGCGGCGTTGACCAGATCCACCAGTTGCTCGTCCACGATCATCTCCTCGCTGTCCATGCGGTGCTTGGTGAGATCCTCCACGTCGATATCGCGGAAGTTGCCGCGCCCGCAGTGCAGGGTCAGGAAGCCGCGCTCCACGCCCTTGATCTCAAGGCGCTTCATGAGTTCGCGGCTGAAGTGCAGGCCGGCGGCCGGAGCCATCACGGCCCCTTCGTTGACGGCGTATATGCACTGGTAGCGCTCCTCGTCCTCGTCCTCGGCGGGGCGGGTGATGTATTCCGGCAGGGGAGTCTCGCCCAGGGCGTAGAGCTCGCGCTTGAACTCGTCGTGCGGCCCGTCGTAGAGGAAGCGCAGCGTGCGGCCGCGCGAGGTGGTGTTGTCGATGACCTCGGCCACCATCGAGTCGTCCTCGCCGAAGTAGAGCTTGTTGCCGATGCGGATCTTGCGTGCCGGCTCCACGAGGACGTCCCAAAACTTGTTTTCTTCGTTCAGCTCGCGCAGCAGGAAGACCTCGATGCGCGCGCCGGTCTTCTCCTTGTTGCCAAACAGGCGCGCCGGGAAGACGCGGGTGTCGTTGAAGACCATCACGTCCCCCTCCTCGAAGTAGTCGATGAGGTCCTTGAATATATGGTGTGAGATAGTCTTCTTGCGGGCGTCCACCACCATGAGGCGGCATTCGTCGCGGTTTTCCGTGGGATACTGGGCAATCAAGTCGTCGGGAAGCTTGAACTTGAACTGGGACAGTTTCATATGTTGTGAGTCTAAGGTAGTTGTGAGTTAGGTGACGAGGAGGGAGTGTTATGTCTTGGCGTGTCTTGGGGGGTTGGAGCCCTATGCGTCCGGTTCTCAGTTGTCGGCCGGGAGACGGTAGTCTGCCGGGAACTCCACCGGCCCCTCGGCGATGATCTGCACGGCCTGGTCGACGGGGAGGCAGTCCTCTATGCGGATGTCGCCCACGCGGGTGCGCCGCAGGCCCACGAGGTGTGCGCCGCATCCCAAGGCCTCCCCGATGTCTCGGGCAAGGGCGCGGATGTATGTGCCCTTGCTGCAGACGATGCGCAGGGTGATGTCGGGCAGGGCGCAGTCTTGGAGTTCCAGCTCGGTGATTTCGAGCGGCTTGGCCTTCAGCTCCACCTCCCGTCCCTTGCGGGCCAGGGAGTAGGCGCGCTTGCCGTCGACCTTGACGGCGCTGAAGACCGGGGGCACCTGCATGATGCGTCCCATGAACTGCGGGAGCACCTCGCGCACCCTCTGCTCGGTGACGTGGCTCCAGTCGTAGGTGGCGTCCACCTCCGTCTCCAGGTCGAAGCTCGGGGTGGTGGCTCCCAGTCGCAGGGTGGCCACATATTCCTTGGAGCCGTTTTGCAGTGTCTCGATATTGCGTGTGGCCCTTCCGGTGCAGATGATCAGCACGCCGGTGGCCAGGGGGTCGAGAGTGCCGGCATGGCCCACCTTGAACTTCTTGAGGCCCATGCGGCGCTGTATGGCTCCGCGCAGGCGCTTCACCGCGTCAAACGACGTCCAGCCGAGCGGCTTGTCGATTCCTATGATTTCGCCTGAGATAAAATCCATTTGCGTGGGTGTTGTGGGGTTGAGGAGGATTGTCGGGGTGATGGGGTAGGGGGGCGTCGGTCACCAGCAGATGCAGACGATGCCCATGAGGACGCAATAGATGGCAAACCACACGAGCTGCCCCTTCCTGACGAGGTTGAGCATCCATTTGCAGGCTGCGCAGCCTACGAGGAAGGAGGTGAGGAAGCCGATGGCCAGGCAGCCGGAGCCGACCTCGGGCTGGCCGGTGGCTTCTCCGGCCAGGATATCCTTCATACCCAGCAGGCACTCGCCCAGGATGGGGATGATGACCATGAGGAAGGAGAAGGCGGCCACCTTGTCGCGCTTGT
>CAZHCM010000233.1:0-1944 GCA_964531005.1 uncultured Sangeribacter sp.
ATGAAGACGAAGAGAGGGGAGAGCTGGTTGCCGAAATAGGGGAGGAAGGAGAGGAAGTAGTCGAAGATGGTCTCGGAGAGCGGGGCGGTGAGGAAGGCGTCGAGCTTCTCGGTGATGTCGAACATCGCAATGACGGCCAGGAAGAGGAGTGTGGCCATGATGTATGTGCCCAGGAAGTTCTTGAGGATATACCAGTCGAGAATCTTGATGGGGACGTGCGACCGCCCCGCCACCCTGCCGCGCCGGAAGGGGGACAGCAGCATGGGGGGGATGGAGCGGAGCGTTGCGACGGTGATCTTCATCTGGGGCGAATGCTGGAAGCAAACCTTGGGTGGAGGGACGAATCAGAGACGGCGCGACACGGCCTCCACCATTCCCGGCTTCCATGAGGCGAAATCGCCCGCAAGGATGTGACGGCGTGCCTCCCCGACAAGCCAGAGGTAGAAGGCAAGGTTATGGATGGAGGCTATCTGCATGCCAAGCAATTCGTTGGCATGGAAGAGATGGCGCACATAGGCTCGCGAGTAGTCCTCGTCGACCCAGCAGGGACCCCCCGCGTCGAGGGGCGAGAAATCGTCGGCCCATTTGCGGTTGCGCATGTTCATGATGCCGTTGCGGGTGAATATCATCCCGTTGCGGCCGTTGCGCGAGGGCATTACGCAGTCCATCATGTCCACGCCTCGGTCTATGGCCTCCAGGATGTTGGCCGGAGTGCCGACACCCATCAGATAGCGGGGACGGTCGGCGGGCAGAATGTCGTTGACCACCTCTATCATCTCATACATCTTCTCCGTAGGCTCCCCGACCGCCAGGCCCCCGATGGCGTTGCCGTCGGCCCCGAGGTCGGCGACAGCCTTGGCGGCCTCCCGGCGCAGGTCGGGATAGACGCAGCCCTGAACGATGGGGAAGTACGACTGGTAGTAGCCGTAGATCCCCTCGGTCTCCCTGTACCGCTTCCATCCTCGGTGCAGCCAGCGCATGGTGAGGTCGAGCGATTTCCGGGCGTAGGCATAGTCGGCGTCGCCTGGGCAGCACTCGTCGAGGGCCATCATGATGTCGGCGCCTATGGTGCGCTCGATGTCGACGACCCCCTCGGGGGTGAAGAGGTGCTTGGAACCGTCGATATGGCTGCGGAAGTGGGCGCCCTCCTCGGTCAGCTTGCGTATGCCCGAGAGGGAGAAGACCTGGAAGCCCCCCGAATCCGTGAGGATGGGGCGCTCCCAGCCGTTGAACTTGTGCAGGCCGCCGGCGGCGCGGAGAATCTCCAGGCCGGGGCGCAGATAAAGATGGTATGTGTTGCCCAGAATGATCTGGGCGTGGATGTCGTTCAGCAGTTCGCGCTGGTGCACACCCTTGACCGTGGCTGCCGTGCCGACGGGCATGAAGATGGGGGTCTGCACGGTGCCGTGGGCGGTGGTGAACCGGCCGGCGCGCGCAGCCGAGCCCGGCGCTGTGGCTTCGAGCGTGAACTTCACTTCAGTACGCCGTTCTTCTTGAACACCTTCTCGATGGCTTCCAGCGAGCGGGTGACCTGCTCCTTGGTGTGCGTGGCCATCAGGGAGTAGCGGATCAGGGTGTCCTGCGGTGCCACGGCGGGGGTGACTACGGGATTGACAAAGACGCCCTCTTCGAGGAGGTCGTGGGTGACCTGGAAGGTCTTGTAGTCGTCGCGGATGAAGAGCGGGATGATGGGAGTGGAGGTATGGCCTATCTCGCATCCCATGGCGCGGAAGTTCTCGAGGGCGTAGTTGGTGATGTCCCAGAGGTGCTTCTGGCGCTCCGGCTCGGCGAGCATGATGTCGAGGGCGGCGTTGGCCGCGGCCGTGGACGCCGGAGTGATGCTGGCCGTAAATATATAGGAGCGGGAGTGGTGGCGCAGGAAGTTGGTGATCTCCTTGTCGGTGGCGATGAAGCCGCCCAGCGAGGCAAACGACTTGGAGAAGG
>CAZHCM010000234.1:0-1939 GCA_964531005.1 uncultured Sangeribacter sp.
ACACCCCGATGGTCATAGCCACCCTCTTCGAGGCCTGCAAATACATCAACCAGGCAGCCGACGGGGCCATCAAGCTCTCGCAGGCCGACATCGACTCGCTGCGCAAGCTCTTCGACACCTTCCTGGTGGAGCTGCTCGGCATCCGCACCGGCGCGGGCGCCGATGCCGACGACGACACCCGAAAGGCATACGAAGGGGCGGTGGACCTGCTGATGGAGGTGCGCGCCGAGGCCAAGTCGAAGAAGGACTGGTCGACCTCCGACCTCATCCGCGACCGCCTTGCAGCCCTCGGTTTCAACGTAAAGGACACCCGCAACGGCGTCGAATGGTCGATATGATATGAAAGTGCTCCATGTGATACCCGCCATGGAGGTGGGTGGCGCCCAAAAACTGCTCGCCGAGATGCTCCCGGCCCTGCGCGACCAGGGCGTGGACGTGTCGCTGGCGGTCTATCGGCGCACACGCTCACGCCTGGAGCGCGAACTGCTCGACCGCAACATCAAGATCTACAGCCTCAACGCCACGCGCAACTGGAACACCCACATCATCGGGGCCCTGCGCGAGCGCATGGAGGAGTGCGACGTGGTGCACGCCCATCTGCGTCCCGCATTCTACCAGTGTGCGCTGGCAGCCTCGGGGCTGAAATGCCGCACCGTCTTCACCGACTATAGCCGCTCCCACCGCAACCACCGCCTGAAATGGCTCGAGCGCCGGTTCTATAGCGCATACGACGCGGTGGTGACCATCACCGAGGAGGGCCACGAGGAACTTGTCGGCTGGCTCGGGGCCAAAGGGGATTTCCGCTCACGCATCGTCACCATCATCCCCGGCATCGACCTGGAGAAACTGCGCTCCACGCGCCCAGCGCCGCAGATCGCCACCAATTTCCGCGCCGTCACCATGTTGGCGCGATTCATCCCCTCCAAGGACCAGAAGACCCTCATACGCGCCATACCCCTTGTCACCGACCCGAACGCCAAGTTCATCTTTATCGGCGACGGCCCCACGCTCAAGGAGCACAAGGAGCTGGCCGAGGAACTGGGAGTGGCCGACCGGTGTCTCTTCCTGGGACACCGCGACGACGTGCCCGCGCTCATAAAGGCAAGCGCCATCGGCGTGCACTCGGCCATCAGCGACGGCTTCGGCATGGGGGCTCTGAAAGCCATGGCCGCGGGCGTGCCTGTCATATCCACCGACGTGTTGGGCCTGACACAGCTTGTCGGTGGAGCCGGACTCATGTTTCCGGTCGGCGACGCCTCGGCCCTGGCCGTGCACATCAACACCCTTCTCAACGACCCCGTGCAGTATAACCGCATCGCGCGCCAATGCGTGGAACGCTCCGAGCTCTACGGCATCGACATGCTGGCCGGTGACGTGGCGAGGCTGTACGAGACCCTGGTCGCCACCGGCCATCCCGGCACTCCCTCGCGCCTGGAGGAAGCCCCGGAGGAAGCCGAGGGAGGGGAATCCCCGGCGGAGGCGTGAGAAGGCACAACAAAGAAGGGCGCAGAAACGTTTTAAGAAAGAGACTATACACCCAAGTACATATATAAAGATATGGTAGATTACAAATCACTTGGCCTTGTCAACACCAAAGAGATGTTTGCCAAGGCCGTACACGGCGGTTACGCCATCCCCGCATTCAACTTCAACAACATGGAGCAGCTCCAGGCCATCATCAAGGCCGCTGCCGACACCAAGTCGCCTGTGATCCTGCAGGTGTCCAAGGGTGCCCGCCAGTATGCCAACCCCATCCTGCTCCGCTACATGGCCCAGGGCGCTGTGGAGTATGCCAAGTCGCTCGGCTGGGAGAAGCCCCAGATCGTGCTGCACCTTGACCATGGCGACACCTTCGAGACCTGCAAGGACTGCATCGACAATGGCTTCTCATCTGTCATGATCGACGGCAGCCACCTTCCCTTCGACGAGAACGTGGCCC
>CAZHCM010000235.1:0-1905 GCA_964531005.1 uncultured Sangeribacter sp.
TTTCCTCAAGCCGCTATTTCAACCGTTCCTGCTTTAACTTCGCTCAATAATATTGTATTCGGCCGTCGACGACGAGCTGGTGCAGGGCAAGGCGCGCTATCTCGCGGCGCACGGGGTCGAAGCCCGAGAGCACGATGGCCTCCGGCGTGTCGTCGACGATGATCTCGATGCCGGTGGCGGCTTCAAGGGCGCGGATGTTGCGACCCTCGCGGCCGATGATGCGTCCCTTGATCTCATCATTGTCAATATGGAAGACGGTGACGGAGTTTTCGACGGCAGCCTCGGTGGCGACGCGCTGCAGGGCCTGGACTACGATCTTCTTGGCCTCCTTGTTGGCCGTGAGCTTGGCGTCGTCCATGATGTCGTTGATGTAACCCTGGGCGGCGGTGCGGGCCTCGGCCTTGAGGCTTTCGACGAGTTTGTCGCGTGCCTCCTCGGCCGAGAGGCCGGAGATATGCTCGAGTTCCTGCTGTGCCTTGAGGTTGAGGTCGCGGGTCTCGGCCTCGACGCGGTCGAGCTCCTCCTCGCGGCGGGCGAGGTTGTTCTGCCGGCTTTCGAGGCTTTGCTTCTGGGAGTCAAGCTCCTTCTTGCGGCGGTTCTGCTCCCCTTGCTGCTGGTTGAGCTGCATTTCGCGCTGCTTGGCGCGGGATTCGGAGGCCTGTACCTTCTGGAGACGGGAATTGATGGAGCGTTCCGCGTCGCCCAGGATCTTCATCTCCTCCTCCTTGGCTTCGAGGATTTTCTTCTCCTTGAGGACATCGCCGGCGCGGCGTGCCTCATCGAGTATTATATTGGCCTGGGAGCGGGCCGAACGTTTGCTCATCATTAGCGCCACGAGGTAGCCGACGATGGCCGTGGCGATAGCGATGATGATCCATATAGCTGTGTTCATTTGTATGTGTTACAGTGGTTTAGAAATGTTAGACTGTTAGTTGACACAATATGTATGGACACGACTTAGCGTGCCGTCTCGACTGAGGGGGACGGCAGATCTACGTTTTGGGCAGCCGCGAGGCGGTCGTCGAGCTGGAGGGCGAGGTCGCGTGCCGCTTCATAGCGTTGCTTCAGCTCGCCATAGGCGTATGCGAACTGATAGGCGACCATGGCGAGGAGCTCCATGTCGGTCTTTGTCGGGAAGCGGTTATGCCAGGAGTCGAAGAGGTCTGCGACCTCGCGTTCGGCCCTTCGGACGTCGCCCTGCCGGCCAGGGGAGACCGAGAGGGGTATTCGCTGCCCGACTATCGTTATATAGATTTCTTTTTTGTCCGAGTCAGTCATATCAACCCGCTTATAAGTTGGGGTCGTCTTTGAGGAGAGTGATGCATCGGTCTACGGTCCGGATCATTCGTGCGACTTCGCGGCGGGCGTCGACCAGGGCCTCGGGGGTGTCGGCGAGACGGTGTGAGATGGTGAGGTATTCCACATCCATCAGGGCGCGGTCACGCTGTTCGCAGGCGTCGGCGAGTTGCTCGTCGAGGTCGGCCACGCGGGCACGCAGTCGGGCGTTTTCCTCCGAGAGGGTCTGGAGGCGTTCGACAAGGACGTCCGAATGGCGGCGCGCCGACTCCAATATTTCGAGCAATGAACGAGCCATAGAGCCAATGATTCCACAAAATTAACAAAAAGCCTTCAAACGGCCAAATTAAATTTCAGCTTTTGCGCCCCCGGGCGTCGCGGGGTCGCCGGCGTCTCACCACTGGATGCCGTTGGAGGAGGATGACCGCTTGTCGTACTTGAGGTCGGAGAGGAGCGACGACTTGACGGCGATGTGGAAGTTGTAGCTCTTGTAGGGGCCCACGGGAACTATGGAGGCCGACATCGTGAAGCAATGCAGGTCGCGCGAGATGGAGCAGTTCATGTAGGCTATCTTGTGGGCGTTGAAGTCGTAGGAGGCCGAGAAGGAGA
>CAZHCM010000236.1:0-1875 GCA_964531005.1 uncultured Sangeribacter sp.
CGACGGCCCTCTCTCGATTCCACTATAAACTATATCTAACTAAACTTAAAACCGTATCCAACCTTTCTCACGAAACCTTGAACACTTCTTTATCCATATTGCTTGCTTTCTAAGTATCCACTTTGTTGCTTCTTTGTTCGCTTTTGTATCTCTTGAACGCGCGGGTCGGGGGGTTGGTTCGGGCTTTAACACGGGTTTAATCATCTTCAACATCCTTTAACGCGTTATATTAATGTACATTCTAAATTGTCAATTCTAAATTGTTATGAGACTTGTGATACAGCGGGTGGGGGAGGCCCGGGTTTGCGTGGGGGACGAGGTGGTCGGGGCCATCGGGCGGGGGCTGATGGTGCTGGTCGGCGTGCATGTGGACGATACGGAGGAGGATGCGCGGTGGCTGGCGGCCAAGACGGTGGCCATGCGCATCTTCGACGACGAGGCGGGGGTGATGAACCGTTCGGTGATGGATGTGGACGGGCGGATACTGGCTGTGAGCCAGTTCACGCTCAATGCCTTGACGCGCAAGGGCAACCGGCCGAGCTATGTCAATGCTGCACGCCATGACAAGGCCATCCCCCTCTATGAACTGTACTGCGCCGAATGCGCCCGGCTGTCGGGACATCCGACTGAGACGGGGCGTTTCGGCGCAGACATGCAGGTGGCGCTGGTCAACGACGGGCCGGTGACCATCGTCATCGATTCGAAGTAATTTAGAATTTAGAATTTCGAATTGGCCCTCAAGCGGGCCTTGCGGAAACGGAGCTCAGACGGGGCTAAATTCTACATTCTAAATTCTACATTATTTGCGGAGGCGGAAGTTGAGGATGTCGCGCTCCTCGGGGGTGCGGGTCTCGGAGACGAGACGGGCGTATAGGTCGGGGGTGATGGCCGCTGGGTCGAAGAGCCAGCAGGCCAGTAGGCGTGATTCGCGCACTTCGGCGTCGGCCCACAGCTCCTCGGCGAGGGCCTGGCGGTCCGTGTCGGGGTCGGCGAGGGCACGGCGGGCGATGTCGGCGAGCTGGGGCACCTGAAGGCCGAAGATCAGACGGTGCGGATATCCGGCCTTCCGCAGGGTGTCGGCTATGACGCCGTTGCGGAAGGCCATGAACTCGTGCTTGATTTCCTTGATTTGCATAGGTGAATCCTACTTCAGCGTGGAGTAGTCGCGGCTTAGGCGGAGCATCTGGTCGGCGTAGCCTTCGGTGTAGTCGAGGGTGATGTCGGTGATGTTGCCCTGGTCGTCGGTCACGAGGTTGTAGACGGGGTTGACGAAGCCTCGGTAGGGGGCGATGTTGAGGGTGGCGTAGCGGTCGAGGACCTCCTTGTGGAGCTTGGGGTCGACCTTGACGGCGTATTTCTCGACGAGCTTTCGGCCTGCCTCGTAGTTGCCGGTGGATTTGATGGTCTGGATCTCGGAGAGGAGCTGGCCGATGAGGTCGCGCATCTTGCGGTAGTCGTTGATCTTGACATAGGTCTTGCCGCCGCGCTTGACGAGTTCGACGACCTTGCCTTTCTTGCCGTGGTCGAGGATCCAGGCGGCGATGAGCTGGCGGTTGCGCATGTGCGCCTCCTCGATGTCCTTGCCCGGCTCGATGCGGTTGAGCTGGGTCATGAGGCCGTTCATCATGTACTTGTAGTATTCGGCCTGGTAGGCGTCGGGGTTGTCGAGGATGCCGAGCTCGATGAGTTTGGGGTCGGCGAGGTAGTAGAGGGCGAAGAGGTCGGCGCGAGCCTCCTCGAGGGTGGAGCCGTGCTCCTTGAGGGCGTCGCCGTCGACTCCGTCGGCAAGACGGCCGGAGCCATGGCCCAGACATTCGTGGAGGTCGGTGTGGAGCATGTCGGTGATGTAGAGGTAGTCGTCGAGGAGCTTGGTGG
>CAZHCM010000237.1:0-1873 GCA_964531005.1 uncultured Sangeribacter sp.
ATGTATGAGCGCGAGGGGTCCACGGTGATGCCCGAGTAGTCCTTCCACTTGTCGGGGTATCCGATCTTGACGGTGAAGGCGTCCAGTTTCTCGTGGGCCTTGGCCTTGGTCTCGTCAGACATCCAGGAGAGGCCGTCGATATGCTGTCCGAGGGCCACGCGCAGGTTTTCGACGAGGGTCTTCATGTACTCCTTGTTTTCCTCGGGGAAGTACTTGGCCACGTAGAGCTCGCCCACGGCCTCGCCGAGCATGGAGTTGGGTATTCCCATGGCGCGCTTCCAGCGCGGCTCCATCTCCTCCTTGCCCGACATGACGCGGTCGTACATCTCGAAGTTGGCGTTGACGAAGTCGTCGCTCAGTAGGTTGGCGGAGCTGGATATGAACTCGTAGGCGGTCATGTCGCGGATCTCCTGCTCGGTGAGGGTCGGGAGGTAGGAGTCGATAAACTTCAGGAAGTCCAGGCTGGAGATGTTGACCTTGTCAACGTTGTCGAGTCCGATGGTCGAGAAGTAGGCCTGCCAGTCGATGTTGGGAAACTCGCGGCGGAGCTCCTCGGCGGTGCGGATGTTGTAGCGCAGGGTGGGGTTGCGCTTCTGCTCGCGGGTCATCTTGTTCCTGGCTATCTCGGTCTCGATCTTGATGACGGTGTCCCAGACGCGCTGCTGGGCCTCGGCGTCATAGCCGGCCAGCTCCATCATGCGCTTGACGTATTTCTCGTATGCGGCCATGATGGCGGCGTTGCGCTCGCTCTCCTCCAGGTAGTAGTCGCGGTCGCCCAGCCCGAGGCCGGTCTCGCCCAGGTGCATGATGTTCATGTCGGAGTTCTTGGAGTCGGCGCCCACGCCCGAGCCGAAGAAGGGGGCGGCGATTCCTCGGTGGAGCCATCCGATGTACTGGCCGAGGTTGTCCACGGGTCGGGTGGCGATCTCCTGGAGGGTGCCCATGAGCGGGGCGGCTCCCTCGCGGTTGAGGCGCACGCTGTCCATGCCCATGGCGTAGAGGTCGGCCACCTTCTGGGCGTTGGTGCCCTTCACCTTTGCCTCGGGGTTGGAGGCGAGGTTGGTGATGAGCTCCTGGAGCTGTATCTTGGCGTTTTCGCGGAGCTGGTCGAATGTGCCGTAGCGGGAATACTCCGGGGTGAGGGGGTTGGCCTCCATCCATCCGCCGCAGGCGTAGAGATAGAAGTCGTCTTGCGGACGCACCTTCGTGTCGAGGTTGGCAGGGTCGATGCCGTGGCCGTCGGCTGCCGCCATGGTCATCATGGGTATGGCGGCCAGCGAGAGCAGTGTCTGTCTGAGATTCATGTCTTGTTCGGGTTTATGGTTGTTTCGTATCATTGTCTATTCCTTTGTCGTTTCCGTCAGCGTGTCGAGCTCGATCTGGGCCTCCTCCCAGCGGGTCATGGCTTCCTCGAGGTCTTTCTGGGCCTTGGCATACTTCTCCAGCGTCTCGGCGGAGGCGTCGCCGGCGGCGATGGCGCCTTCGATCTCGGCTATCGCCGACTCCAGGCCGGAGACGTCCTCCTCGGCTTTCCTGACGGCCCGCTCGGCCTTGCGCAGGGTCTTCTCGCGCTCCTTCTGCTCGGCATAGCTGAGGCGCCCGGCCGAGGGGACTTGCTCGTCGGCCGGCAATGCCGGCGCGGCGGCCGACGCTCCCGGGGAGGGGGCCAGCTCGAGGTCGCGCATGCTGTCGAGGTTCTTGGAGCGCAGGAAGTCGTAGATGCCCCCGAGGTTTTCGCGCACCTGGCCGCCGCCGAACTCGTAGACCTTCTCCACCAGCCCGTCCAGGAACTCGCGGTCGTGGCTGACGACGATGACCGTGCCGTCGAAGTCGCGGATAGCCTGCTTGAGGATATCCTTGGTCTTCATGTCAA
>CAZHCM010000238.1:0-1858 GCA_964531005.1 uncultured Sangeribacter sp.
CCCCGACCTTGGCAAGGTCGTGCTCTACCAACTGAGCTATTTTCGCATTTGTGAGAATCGAAGGCGAGGGTTGCCTTCAGGCGATGTCTCCAAACTCAGGATCTCAACGTTTTCATTGTTCGTCTCTGGAGCGAAAAACGGGACTCGAACCCGCGACCCCGACCTTGGCAAGGTCGTGCTCTACCAACTGAGCTATTTTCGCATTCATCGTTGTCTTTGCTGTGAGAAGCTCTCTTGTTTCCCTTTTGCGATGCAAAGTTACAACCATTTTTTGGTTCCCGCAAATTTTTCGGCAACTTTTTTTGAAGTTTTTTCGCTGATTTTTTATAACTATTTGAAAATCACCAAATAATTACCGAAAAAATTTTCACCGGTTCGACTCCCAAATCCAGGCCGTAGGATGGGCCTGGCGAAAGGCGGGGACATTGAGCGCCGCGAGAAGCTCGCTTCGGGAATCGGAGGCGGCCACGGCCACGCGGGTCACGCGGGCGCCCTTGACTGCGTACATCTGGTCGCCGGCAGGCAATGATGCAGACTGGCGGATGTATTTGTCGGCCTCCTCCGGCGTGGTGAAGGTGGCCACGATGAGATGGAAGCGCCCCTCGTGCGCGGAATCAGCCTCCGCCATGGGAGCGGGGGTCTCCTTGGGCTCCTCCACCACAGGGAGAGCGACATTGGGCACGTTCTGGGGAGCCTTGGCCTTACGTGCTTCGGGCTGGGCCACTCTTGCGGCAGGCACGGGCACCACAGAGGCCATCTGGGCCGAAGGCCCGGGCACTCGGGCGAGCATCAAGGCTCCGACCACTGCGACGGCCACTACTGAGCAGGCCACTGCAATGCGGCTCCAGAGGCGTCTGAAACCGTTGCGCCGTGTACGAGTTAGGGCCTTTTGGAGCTCGGCCACCTCCGGAGCGGAGACTTCTGTAGAAGAAAGGGTCTCTTCCCCGGACGTAAGCGCCGGACGAGAAGAGGGTGCCTGCGAAAGGGCGGAGATGGGAAGGATGGAAAATGCGTGCAAGCCGATCCGGGCGGCACGAGTGCCGGGGCGAGAGGCGGGGGTGAATGTCAGACGGCCCTCTTCGGCGAGATGGAGGGTGCCAAGCGTGCCCAGCGCATAGCATCCGCAGGCACGCAGGGTATCGAGCATCATGCCTATGGCCAGCTCCATCTCCTTGCGACCATGCTCGAAGTCGACCCCGAGGGCGCGGCTGTAGCTGTGGGCCAGCAGGCCGTCGTCGGAGCGGACCGCCGCATTGAAGGCGATATGGCGCGTGGGGGGCACCCAGCGTCCCGTGGCATCGTTATAGGAAGCGGGGCGACGCTCGGCTATGAACGCGCCTACCCCCGGCACTATGACACAGTCACGGCGCGACAGCAGGAAGATGATATGGCTGTACAGATTTTCCATTGGTGCAAAATTAATAAATTTCGCGCAAACCTCTATCATCAAGGAGCAACATTTTTTGAAAAAAGGCACCCCGGCTCTTCATTGAGCCGGGGTGCCTGATAGAAGTCTCGGGGTTTTAGCCGCCGAAAAATGTCGATGTATATTACTTGGATTCCTCCTGGTAGAAGCGGTCCTTGCCCTGCTTGAGGAATGCCTTGTAGCCGGGCACGTCCTCCTTATATACGAAGGCCGGGGCGAGGGGCTTGCCGTTCTTGTCTACGATGACGTGGAAGGGCTGGGCGTTTGCTCCGAACTTGGAGCGCTGCAGGTAGCTCCACTTGTCGCCATAGGTGCGCAGGGTGCGCTCGGTGCCATCCTTCTCGACTACCTTGATAGGCTCGGGAAGGGCCTTCTTCTCGTCGACCATCAGGGTGACGAGCACGTAGTCGTTGTCGATGGATGCCTTGACAT
>CAZHCM010000239.1:0-1856 GCA_964531005.1 uncultured Sangeribacter sp.
GACTCCTTGTCGCCGGTGATGGTGGTGATGTAGGAGATGTCGAAGCTGCCGCGGAAGCGGTATCGCTTGGCATAGGTGGAGTGGGCGGAGAGTCCCCAGGAACCCTTGGTGTATAGCTCGCCGCGCAGGGCGAGGTCGACGTTGTCGTTGATGGCGAAGTAGTAGCCGCCGTCGCTGAGGTAGAAGCCGCGGTTGTAGTCGTCGCCGAAGGTGGGCATGATGATGCCCGAGGAGTAGTCCTTGCTGAAGGGGAAGTATCCGAAGGGGAGGGCCAGGGGGAGGGGCACGTCGGCGAGCACCATGTAGACGGGGCCCGAGACCACATCCTTCTTCGGGCGCATGCGTGCGCGCGTGAGCTGGAAGTAGAAGTGTGGATGCTCGTGGTCCTCGCAGGTGGTGTAGCGTCCCCCCTCGACGTAGAATGAGCCGTCTTCCATCTTCTTCGTGGCCCCGCCGGTGAGGTATCCCTCACCCTGCTGGGTGACGACGCCTGTGATGAAGCCGCGCTGGGTGTTGAAGTTGTACTTCATCGTCTTGGACTCGTATTCGCCGTTGCCGTCGCGGAAGATGGGGGTGCCCTCTACGTTGCCCAGGGAGTCGGTGGCGCCGCGGGCGTAGACGGTGGTGGAGTCCATCGCCATCTGGATCTCGGCGGCGTTGATCTTGAACTCCCCGTATTCCACCGTGCCGTCGCCATAGAGGAAGGCGTTGTCGCGTCCTATGAGCACGAGGGAGTCGGTGGCCGAGAAGACCACTTCGTTGTCAAGGTCCACCTTTTCGCGCCTTAGTCTGGAGACCGGGGCGCGGTCGATGGGGGCGCGGTCAAGGGGATTGACGAGCGTGTCGGCCTCGGGAGGGATTAGCGTGTCGACCAGCAACACGGGCACTGAGTCGGGCCATGCGGCCTCCAAGGAGTCTGGCGGGAAAGGATTCGAGGCAGGCGCAACGGAGTCTCCGGCCGTTTCCCGGGCCTGGGCCGGGGAGCGGTCTGGGGTCTGGGAGGACGCCAGGGCGGCCACTGCCAGAATCAAAAGCGCTATGTATATGAATATTCGCCTCAAAGGTCGATGCAGTCAGTTAAGCGATGCGCGTCGGTGCGCTTCGTGGATGCAAAGTTACAAAAAAAACGGCACTCACCGACAAAAAATTATATCGGTGGGTGCCATTTGGCTATTCTTGCTTTCCTCTCCCGTGGCTTCGGGAGTGGAGGGGTGTCATTGCAGAGGCTCCGTGGCGGGGCCGAACTCGCGGTGTAGGGCCATGAAACGCTCCAGCGCTTCGGGGCCGTGGGCCCTCATCTGGCCGACCACCTCGTCGAGGGGCTTCTCCTTCTCAAGGTCGCCTGATTTGCTGAAGAACTTGTCGGCGTAGCAGATGACCCTTTCCTCCACGGATTGCGGAGTCATGTCGCGGCGGGGGAGGGGGAGCCCCTGACGCTCGATGTCGTCCACTGTCAGCCCGGAGCCGGTGTGGCGTTCGCAGACCAGCGCGTGGCGCGGCAGTCCCTCGGCCTCCAGCATCTCGCGTCCGGCCACGCCGTGGGCGATGTAGGGGAGGTCGCCGTGGCAGTGTATCGACGGAGCGTCGGTCTTCACCACCCCTATGTCGTGGAGCATCGCGGCCTCGTAGACGAACTGTTCGTCGGCCCGTATGCCGCGCTCGTGCAGGCACTGCAGGGCCTTGCGCGCCACTGCGCCGCTATGCGTCAGGACAGTCTGGAAGAGGGGAGTGTCCGGGGCGATGTGCCTTGCGAGCACCTCGATGGGCATCATGTCAATCGAACTCTACGATCTCGCACCATCCGTGGGTGTCGGGAGCCTCGCCATACTGGATGGCGCGCAGGGCGTCATAGAGCT
>CAZHCM010000240.1:0-1753 GCA_964531005.1 uncultured Sangeribacter sp.
GCCCTGGAGGCCAACGAACTCACCGAGCCGCACCTGCTCGCCCCCATCGCCACCGTGGCCGCATATCGAGAGGGGAACGAGTGGCGCCGGCAGATGCTCGGCTACGTCGAAGGGAATGTCCGCGCCGTCGAGGATTTCTGTGCCAAACGCCTGCCCGGCATCAAGGCGGTGCGTCCCGACGCGTCGTTCCTTGTATGGCTCGACTGCCGCGGCCTGGGCCTTGGACATGACGAGCTCGTGGACTTCTTCGTCAACGACGCACGCCTCGCCCTCAACGACGGCGAGATGTTCGGCCCCGGCGGCGAAGGGCACATGCGCCTCAACGTAGGCGCCCCCCGCGCCACGGTCATGGAGGCCATGGAGCGCCTCGCGCAAGCCCTCGAAGCCAAGAAAGGGGCCGAAGGCGCAAAATAATTCCCATCGATCCAGCAAAACCACAACATGAGCAACATCCACAGCAAAGCCCGCGAGGGGCATCCGGTCTTCTCCTTCGAGATCCTCCCGCCCCTGAAAGGCAACAGCATATACAAGGTCTACGGCATCATCGACAAGCTCCGCGAGTTTGATCCTGCCTACATCAACATCACCTCCCACCACAGCGAGTGCGTCTACCGCGAGCAACCCGACGGCTCGCTGCGCCGAGTCACCGTGCGCAAGCGCCCCGGCACCGTGGCCATCGCCGCCGCCATCCAGAATAAATACGGCATCCCGGCCGTGCCGCACATCATCTGCAAGGGATTCACCAAGGAGGAGACGGAGTATGCCCTGCTCGACCTCAACTTCCTGGGGATCACCAACCTCCTTCTGCTGCGCGGCGACGCGAAGTCGCTCGACACCGTGCAGCAAAACCCCGAGCTCTACAACGAGCACGCCACCGACCTGCAGGCGCAGGTCAACCTCTTCAACCAAGGCATCGCCCTCGACGGGAGCCGCCTCGAAGGTATTGACACCCCCTTCGAGTATGGCATGGCCTGCTATCCCGAGAAACATGAGGAGGCCCCCAACATGGACTCCGACATCCATTGGGCCAAGAAGAAGGTGGAGGCCGGGGCCAAGTACCTGGTGACGCAGATGTTTTTTGATAATGAGAAGTACTACCGCTTCGTAGACCGCTGCCGAAGCGTGGGCATCGACGTGCCCATCATCCCGGGCGTGAAACCTGTCGTGCTCGCCAACCAGTTGACCGTACTTCCGCGCGTATTCCGCAGCGACATCCCCGAGGCCTTCGCCTCCGAGCTGCGCAAATGCCGCGACAACGAGGCCGTGCGCCAGGTCGGGGTCGAGTGGCTCACCGAGCAATGCCGCGACCTGATAGCCCACGGCGTGCCCGGGCTTCACTTCTACACCTTCATGGCCTCCGACAGCGTCCGCAAGGTCGCCGAGCAAATCTATTGAAATGACTGATACACTTGACCTGCTGCGTGCAGAGATGGCGCGGCGCGTGCTCGTGCTCGACGGAGCCATGGGCACCATGATACAGCGTTACGGACTCGAAGAGAGAGACTTCCGCGCAGAGCGGTATGCCGACTCCCCTGGAATCCTCAAGGGGTGCAACGACCTGCTGGTGCTCACGCGCCCGGACGTCATCTCCGAGATCCACGACGCCTACCTGGAAGCCGGGGCCGACATAATAGAGACCGACACCTTCAACGCCAACCCCATCTCCTTGGCCGAATATGGCCTGCAGGACGAGGTGGAGGCCATCAACCGTGCCGGCGTGCGTCTGGCACGCGAGGCCGTGGAGCGTCACTAC
>CAZHCM010000241.1:0-1753 GCA_964531005.1 uncultured Sangeribacter sp.
ATGTATGACCTCGTGGAGGGGGCTATGGACAACATGATAGAGATCCTGCGCGAGATGGAGACCCCCGAAGACTCCAAGATCATCGCGGCCTACAACCGCGAGCGCGAGATCAACAACGTGCGCAACTCCCTGCGCGACGACAACATCTACAATATCAACAACAAGCTCTACGGCTACCAGGAGGGGATCTTCTACATGGACCTCATCGGCGAGGCCGAGAAGCTGGGCGACTACATGCTCAACGTCGTGGAGGGCGTCAAGCACCAGTTCAAGGCGCAGACAGCCACAGCATAACTCCGATATTATGAGATACTGCGTGATAATGTGTGGCGGCGTGGGGTCGAGATTCTGGCCCTTCAGCCGCGAAGAGAAGCCCAAGCAGTTCCTGGACTTCTTCGGCACCGGGCGCTCGCTGCTCCAGCTGACAGTGGACCGTGTGCGCGACATAGTGCCCGTCGAGAACATCGTGCTCGTCACCAACGCCGCCTATGCCGGCATCATACGCGGGCAGCTCCCCGACCTGAGCGACGACAACATCCTGCTGGAGCCGGCGCGACGCAACACGGCCCCCTGCATCCTCTGGGCTGCGCGCCACATAGCCGCCAAGGATCCGGAGGCCTCGATCGTCGTGCTCCCCTCCGACCACCTGATCCTACGCGAGGAGGAGTTCCGGGCCTCCCTGCGCGAGGGCTTCGACTTCGTCGAGGGTGGCGACCGCCTGCTGACGCTGGGCATCAGGCCGACCGGCCCCGCCACGGGCTACGGCTACATACAGCGCGGTGCCGAGGCCGAGGGGTGGCCCGGCATATGCCGCGTCAAGACATTCACCGAGAAGCCCGACCGCCGCATGGCCGAGGTCTTCCTCGCCACCGGGGAGTTCCTCTGGAACGCCGGCATCTTCCTCTGGACCGCCTCGGCCATCCTGGACGTCTACCGGTGCCACGCCGCCGAGATGAGCGCCCTCTTCGACGAAGGGGCCACGCGCTTCGGCACCCCCGCCGAGGCCGAGGCCATAGGGGAGATATTCCCACGCGCCGAGTCCATCTCGGTCGACTACGCCATCATGGAGAAGGCCGCAAACGTCTACGTCAAAGGGGTGGACATCGGCTGGAGCGACCTCGGCAGCTGGCAGGCCCTCCACGAGGTCTCGCCCAAGAGCAAGGAGGGCAACGTCACCCAGAACTGCCGCGCCCTGCTCCACGACTGCTCCGGCTCCATCTTCGCCACCACCTCCGACAAGGTCATAGTGGCCAACGGGCTGGAGGGCTACATAGTGGCCGACACCCCCAACGCCCTGCTCATCTGCCCCCTGGAGAAGGAGCAGGAGATAAGGGCCACGGTCAACGAGGTGCGCCATCTCTGCGGCCCGGAATTTGTGTAAATAAAGATTAAAAAATATGTTATAAAACATATTTTATTGCTCTAAAAGGCAAAAATCACTATTTTTGTGCTGAAATATTTGAAAAAATCAGTCATGGGAGAGCCATGACCTGGTCTGACCAGGCGTGGGCCCCATGATTTGATATTGGCTTAATTAACTTAATATCTTACACTTACATGTTTTCATTAAAGCAAATGGCTTCGGCAGCCCTGCTTGCAGGCGCCTTGGTGGCGCCCCTTGGGGCTTCGGCCGCCGGCACGTTTGTGGGAGACCGCACTGACTTCCGCGACGAGACCATCTACTTTGCGATGACGACACGCTTCTACGACGGCGACCCGACCAACAACGTGTGCGGCTGGGACCGTCAGAACG
>CAZHCM010000242.1:0-1722 GCA_964531005.1 uncultured Sangeribacter sp.
GACCAACACTGCCGCCTCCGCATTCTCGGCCGACATCTCGGGCTATCATGTCTCATACCCTATGATCGGGCGCAACGAGTGCCAGTTCGCCTGGGGATTCAACATCAGCAACATCGGCTCCAAGGTCAGCTACGACCACGGCGCCAACTACGCCTTCCTGCCCACGAACCTCCGCATTGGAGCCAACTTCATGTTCCCGCTGGCCGACTACAACACGCTGGCCTTCGGACTTGACCTCAACAAGCTCCTCGTCCCCACAAAGCCGCGCGAGCGCGACTATGACATGAGCACCGTCGAGGGCCAGGAGGCTTACGAGGAGGCCACCGAGAAGTGGGAGACCATGTCGCCCATCACCGGCATCTTCAAGAGCTTCTCCGACGCCCCGGGCGGCTTCGGAGAGGAGCTGAAGGAAATCAACGTATCCTTCGGCGCCGAATACGCCTACAACCAGCAGTTCTTCGTGCGCGCGGGCTACAACTACGAGAACGCCGCCAAGGGCGGACGCTCCTACTTCGCCTTCGGCGCGGGCTTCTCGCTCAACGTGGTGCGCCTCGACGCGTCATACATGCTGGCCACCGCCCAGAGCAGCCCGCTCGACCAGACACTGCGCTTCACCCTGTCGTTTGACATGGACGGCCTCAAGGACCTGCTCGGCAAGCGCAAACGCTAACCCCCCGATTCACCCTCCGACCGACATGCTTCCCATCAGAACAGGCACCGGCTTCGACGTGCACCGTCTCGTGGAGGGGCGCGAGCTTTGGCTCTGCGGCCTCCGCATCCCGCACACCCACGGCCTTCTCGGCCACAGCGACGCAGACGTGGCGCTCCACGCCCTCTGCGACGCCCTCCTGGGCGCCGCAGCGCTCCGCGACATAGGATACCACTTCCCGGACACCGACCCCGCCTACAAGGGCGCCGACAGCAAACGCCTCCTCGCAGCTGTCTGCCGCCTCCTGGAGGAAAAAGGATGGCGCCCCGGCAACGTCGACCTCACCATAATGGCCGAAGCCCCCAAGCTGAAGCCGCACATCGAGGCCATGCGGCAGTGCATCGCCGAGGTCGCCGGTCTCGACGTGGACGCCGTCTCCGTCAAGGCCACGACCACCGAGGGGCTCGGATTCACCGGACGCCGCGAAGGGATCGCAGCTCAGGCAGCCGTGCTCATCTTCAAGGGCGGCGCCCACCTCCCCAGCGAGGACTGAACATCATCACGGTAGACAGATCACCATGAAAGAAGACAACATATTCGACATACCCGACTCCATCCAGGACACCGCATCCGTCGAGGATGTGGAGACCGTGGAAGTGGAGGAGGTCGCACCCTCCGACGTTCCCGGCACCACCGAGGGTAGCCGGGCAGGCGGCTACGACGACGACGCCATCCAGACACTCGACTGGAACGAGCACATCCGCCGCCGCCCCGGCATGTACATCGGCAAACTCGGCGACGGCTCCCACGCCGAAGACGGCATCTACGTGCTCATCAAGGAGGTGGTCGACAACTCCATCGACGAATTCAACATGGGCGCCGGCAAACGCATCGACATCGACCTCTCCGACACCGGTGAGGTGGTCATTCGCGACTACGGCCGCGGCATCCCCCTGGGAAAGGTCAAGGAGGTGGCCTCGGAGATCAACACCGGCGGAAAGTTCGACGACAAGAATTTCAAAAAGTCCGTCGGCCTGAACGGCGTCGGCCTCAAGGCCGTCAACGCACTCTCG
>CAZHCM010000243.1:0-1716 GCA_964531005.1 uncultured Sangeribacter sp.
TTCTCCGGCGGGGTGTCGATGATGACGCGGATGGCGAAGAGGTCGTAGATGCGGTCGAGGTCGACCTTCTGCTTGCGCATCTTGTTCCAGATCGAGGATATGGACTTGGTGCGCCCCTTGATCTCGAATTTCAGCCCGGCGGCCTCCAGCTTGGCGCGCACCGGCTCTATGAAGCGCGCCACGTAGGCGTCGCGCGAGCGTTTGGTCTCGTTGAGCTTGTGGGCTATCTGGGTGTATATCTCGCGGTTGGTGTATTTGAGCGACAGGTCTTCCAGCTCCCCCTTGATCTTGTAGAGGCCCAGGCGGTGTGCGAGCTGCGCGTAGAGGCAGTTGGCCTCGAAGGCCACGTTGCGCACCCACTCGTTGTCCTCGTGGAGGTTGATGGCGCGCATCAGCACGAGGTTCTTGACGATCATGATGATGATGACGCGGATGTCGTCGGCCAGCGAGAGCATGAGGCCGCGGAAGTTGTCCTGGTCCACCGAGGAGTCGATGGAGCTGAACTTCGCCACGTTCCGCAGGCCCTCGATCAGCCCGCGCACGTCGTCGCCCCACTGCCGGCCTACCTCCTCGAGGGTCAGCGAGCCGTCGGTGACGAGGGGCTCGAGGGCTATGGCGAGCAGTATGTTGTGGTCGGCGTCGACCATCTTGGCGAAGACGGAGGCCGTGCGCATGGCCATCAGGGCCTTGGGGAGCCCCTTGTCGTCGTGGGCGGGGGTGCGGGAGTGCATGGCCCGGCTCAGGGAGCGGCGCAGCGTCTTGCGCTCGTCGGCGCTGAAGGTGGAGGCGCTCTCCTCGGCCAGGGCGCCGAAGAGGGAGAGGAATTCCCGGCGTTCGGGATATGTCAGTCTGTCTTCCTGTAATTCTTCCATTTCGCAGGCAAAAGTACCTCAATAATTTCAAATAGCCAAATATTCCTGTCAAAACTGACAGGAATTGAATCGAAATTACCGGTTTTCAGGGGTTCCGGGCGGTGTCAGTGGCGGCGTATGAAACTGAAGATGGTGTCGTAGGCTGCGTCGCGCACCTCGCGGCGGCTCAGGATGAGGTCGTGCAGGCCGCTGTCGATGGTGCAAATCTCGACGGGCAACTTTGAGCGTGAGCGCACCTTTTCGCCGACGGCCTGTATCTGCGCCGGGTCGAGCACGGCGTCGCCGGTCTGGAACTCGGGGGTCCAGTTGCAGCCGTCGATCTTGCGGCTGGAGTGCATGATGAGCAGGGGCACGGGTATGCGTTTGGCCTTTGACTTGACTTCGTCCTGGGCCTTCTCGATTGCGCGCACCCACGACATGGTGACCGGCGGGGAGTAGATCATCTTCCAGTCGGTGTTGTAGGTCCATTCGCCGTCATACTCCTTGAGCAGGCTGTAGGCGTAGCCGTCGCAGTGTCCCTGGGGTATCTTGGAGTTCTTGAATATGCCGCCGATGAGTTCGACGCCGGGGATTAGGAAGTTGCGGTAGAAGGCGTTGAAGTTCCAGGCCAGGAAGGGGCTGTCGGTGACCACGCGCTGCACGGTGCATCCCTCGCCCTGCGTGGCGTATAGGCAGACGGTCAGGCCTCCGGTGGAGTGGCCGCCGAGGGTGATGTCGGTGATGCCGTCGCGGCGCATCTGGCTCAGGGCGGAGTCGATGTCGGCGAAGTATTCCTTCTGGTTGCGGATGTTGAAGGGGTATTGCCAGGGCTCGTAGCTGCGGCCGTAGCGGCGCAGGTCGACGG
>CAZHCM010000244.1:0-1696 GCA_964531005.1 uncultured Sangeribacter sp.
CGAGGGTCTCCTTGACCTGCTTCTGCACGTCCTCGTTGCTGACCTCCTGGCGGTGGGCCTGCTGTTGCTGGCGCTGGCGGTTGTCGCCACGTCGTCCGCCCTGGTTGCGGTCGCCGCGTCCGCCGTTCTGGCCTCCGCGACCGCCATTCTGGGCGCCGCGGCCATTGTTTTGGCCCTGCTGCGAGTCGGTGCGCTTGTCGGTGCCGTGTGCCGAAGCCTTGTCGATGTCGACCTTCTCCTTGCCGATGCGCTTGCGGCGTTCGCGTCCACCCTGTCCGGCGGCCGCTCCCTGTCCGGCGCGTTCGCGGCGGCGGTCGTCCTTGCTCTTCTTCTTGGGACGGGTCGACTGGTTGATGGCGTCGAGGTCGATTGTGCCGACCACGCGCAGGTGGGGCTTCTCGGCGCCGGTGCCCAGACGGAAGACGTTGGATGCGCCCTCCTGCTTGGGAGCTTCCTGGGAGGCAGCGGCCTGCGTCTCCTCCTTGGGAGCCTCGGCCTTGGGAACCTCAGCCTCCTTTGGAGCGTCCGCCTTGGGGGCTTCGGTCTTGGGTGCCTCCTTCGGCGTCTCCTTTACAGGGGTCTCCTGCTTGGGAGCCTCGTTGGCCGGGACCTCCGTCTTGGGTGCCTCGGGGGCCTTGGGGGCTTCGGCCTTGGGAGCTGAGGCGGCAGTCTGGGGCTTGGGAGTCTCCTTGGCCGGCTCCTGCGCCGGGGCGGTGGCCTTGGGGGCTTCCTGGGCGGCGTTGCGCGAGCCTTGGCGGTCGCGGTCGCGGCCGCGACGGCTGTCGCGGTGGTGTCGCGGCTTCTGGATGATGTCGAGGTCGATCTTGCCGAGCACCTTCAGGCCCTGCGGGCGCGATGTCAGGCCCTCAGCCGAATTGGAGTCGGATGCCTTGGCGCCCCCTTTGCGATTGCTGGTGATGGCCTGCGACTGGGCCTTGGCGTCGCGGTCCTTGCTAAACTCCCGTTTCAGCAGCCCCACGGCGTCCTCGTCGATGCGGGCGTTGGGGTTGCCGGCGTCGACTTCGATATTGTGTTTGCGCAGAAACTCTGCGACGGTGCTTACGCCGACATTGAGCTCCTGGGCTATTTTATTGAGTTTTGTACGCATATAGTCTTTATGTCCTGAGATGATTGAGGAAGTGAGGAGTGAGAGGGGAGAGGGGGTGGGGCTCAGTCTTCGAATTCAGCCTGCAGCACGCTCTTGACATGCTCCAGGGTGTCGTCTTCGAGGTCGGCCTGGTCCAGGAGGCTCTGGGGGGCGTTGAGCACAGCCTTGGCGGTGCCCAGGCCCAGGTCCTTGAGGGCCTCGATGACCCAGCCGTCGATCTCGTCGCGGAACTCGTCGAGATAGATGTCCTCCTCGCCCTCGTCAATGTCGCGGTAGACGTCGATGGTGTAGTTGGTCAGCATGGAGGCCAGGCGTATGTTGAGGCCCTCCTTGCCGATGGCCAGCGACACTTCCTCGGGGTGCAGGAACACCTCGGCCTTGCGGTCCTCCTCGTTGACGCGGATGGAAGTCACCTTGGCGGGGGAGAGGGCGCGCTGGATGAAGAGCTGGGGGTTGGAGGTATAGGAGATGACGTCGATGTTCTCGTTGCGCAGCTCGCGGACGATGCCGTGGATGCGGCTGCCCTTGACGCCGACGCATGCGCCCACGGGGTCGATGCGGTCGTCGTAGCTCTCGACGGCTATCTTG
>CAZHCM010000245.1:0-1677 GCA_964531005.1 uncultured Sangeribacter sp.
CGGCAGGGGGTGTTGCCGATGAGGCGGATGAGCTGGTTGGCGTGGGCGATGTCGTCGTTGACTCCGCGCCACATGATGTATTCCAGCGAGAGTCGCCTCTGGTGTGAGAAGTCGGCGCCCTGGAGCACGCGCATCACCGCGCCGAGGGGCCAGGCCTTCTGGGCGGGCATCATCGACTCGCGCTGGGCCGTGTCGGCCGAGTGGACGCTGAGGGCCACGTGCACCTGCGTCTTCTCAAGCAGGTCCTTGAGCTCCGGGAGCTTGCCGACGGTGGAGACAGTGATGCGCTTGGGGCTCCAGGCCAGTCCCCAGGGGGCTGTCAGGATGTCGATGACCTTTCGCACGGCCCCGAAGTTGTCGAGCGGCTCCCCCATGCCCATGAAGACGACGTTGGTGAGTTCGGTCATCGGAGCCTCGCCAGGGGCGGGGGCCGGCGGGATGGAGAGGATCTGGTTGATGATCTGGGCGGCGGAGAGGTTGCCTTTGAACCCCATCTTTCCGGTGGCGCAGAAGTAGCAGTTCATCTTGCATCCGGACTGCGAGGAGACGCAGAGGGTGGCGCGGTCGCGGTCGGGGATGTAGACCGACTCGACGGGGCCGACCGGGGTGCGGAAGAGATACTTGACCGTGCCGTCGGAGGAGCGCACGGAGGAGACGGGGGCCGTGCGGCCGATGACGTAGTTGTCGGCGAGCCACTGGCGGTTCTTCTTGGAGATGTTGACCATCTCGTCCCAGTCGGTGGCTTTCTTGTCGTATATCCACTCGGCGAGCTGGCGGCCGACGAAGGGGGCCATGCCGCCGCGGGTGGCGACGCCCTTTAGCTCGTCGAGATCCATGCCGATGAGGGGTTGCTTGTCGGGATCCTTATATGAAGTCATAAGTCAAAATTTGAGAGCCGTTTCACTTGACGACAAACCGGCTTCGCTCACAGGAGAGCATGATACCTTATACCTAATACCTAATACCTAATACCTAATACCTGATACCTGATACCTAGTATCTAGTACCTGATACCTAAGCGGGCCGGCCTCCCTCCTGGGGGACCGGCCCGTCTTAGGCTTTTCGGGGCGGGAGGTCACTCTCCGGCCTCAAACTTGTAGGTGTTGTTCTTGACCTTCTTTGCGCCGCGGAGCATCTGGTCCATCTGGGGGTTGACCATCTGGAAGTACTGCTGCTCGTAGGTGGCGTCGTTGAAGGGGAATGCTTCGGTGGCGTTGCTCTCCACGATGTAGGCGTATACGCCGTCGTCGCCCTTGATGACGGTGAGGGTGCCCTTGGCGGGTGTGCCGGCGATGCGGCCCATGGCCTTGGCGTCGCTCACGCCGCCGCCGCGTCCGAAGCGGAAGGCGGGGAGGTCGCGGGGCTCGACGCTCATGGCGTTGGCCACGGATGCGAGGTCCTTGCCGGCGCCCTTATACTTCTTGACCATTGCGTCGCCGGCCTTGTCGCGGCGCACCTTGGCTGTCAGCGTGGCGGCGACGTCCTTGTTGGTGACGGGCACGAAGTCGTCGTATTCGGCGTCAACAGCGGCCACGTAGAGGGCCGGGGAGCGGGTGTCCTTCGACTCGTAGACCTGGCTGACCTCGCCGGGCTTGCCGTCGATCATCACCCAGCGCACCACCTGGCGGCTCTCGGGATAGTACTGGTTGTAGCCGGCCATGCGGGGCACGGCGGGGG
>CAZHCM010000246.1:0-1669 GCA_964531005.1 uncultured Sangeribacter sp.
CGATGGGGTCGTTGAGCTCGGAATAGGCGTTGGCCAGCTCCTTGCCGTTGACCATCAGCTCGAAGCGTTCGGTGAGCTCCGGGTTGTCGCGGTGACGCTTCGTCAGGGGCGACATCTCGATGGGATAGTCGGTGATGAAGGTGGGCTGTATGAACTTGCCCTCGCACTTGGCGCCGAAGATCTCGTCGATGAGCTTTCCCTTGCCCATCGAGGGCTCCACCTCGATGCCGGCCTCGCGGCAGAAGGCTCGCAGCTCCTCCTCGCTCTTGCCCGTGATGTCGAAGCCCGTCTCGTCGAGGATGGCCTGCGTCATGGTCTTGCGGGCGAAGGGGCGCTTGAAACTGATGACGTTGTCGCCCATCTGCACCTCCGTGGTGCCGTTGACGTCGAGGGCTATCTTCTCGAGCATGCGCTCGGTGAAGTCCATCATCCAGTTGTAGTCCTTGTAGCTGACGTAGATCTCCATGCAGGTGAACTCGGGGTTGTGCGTGCGGTCCATCCCTTCGTTGCGGAAGTTCTTGGAGATCTCGTACACTCCCTCGAAGCCGCCTACGATCAGGCGCTTGAGGTAGAGCTCGTCGGCGATGCGAAGGTACAGGGGGATGTCCAGGGCGTTGTGGTGGGTGATGAAGGGGCGGGCGCTCGCTCCGCCGGGGATGGTGTTGAGCACCGGGGTCTCCACCTCGATGTAGCCGTGCGAGTTGAAATACTCGCGCATGGAGTTGATGAGGCGGGAGCGCTTGAGGAATATCTCGCGGACCTCGGGGTTGACGATGAGGTCGACGTAGCGGCGGCGGTAGCGCAGCTCGGGGTCGGTGAAGGCGTCGTAGGCCTTGCCGTCCTTCATCTTGACCACGGGCAGGGGGCGCAGGCTCTTGGAAAGCACCGTCAGCTCCTGGGCGTGGACCGAGATCTCGCCGGTGCGGGTGCGGAAGACGAATCCCTTGACGCCGATGAAGTCGCCGATGTCGAGCAGCTTCTTGAAGACAACGTTATACATATCCTTGTCCTCGCCCGGGCAGAGGTCGTCGCGGCTGATGTAGACCTGGATGCGTCCCTCGGAGTCCTGGAGCTCGACGAAGGCGGCCTTGCCCATGATGCGGCGCGACATGATGCGGCCGGCCACGCTCACCTCGCGCGGGGGCTCCTGCTCGTCGCTGAAGTTGGCCTTGATCTCGGCCGAGCGTCCGGTGACGGGAAATTCGGCTGCCGGATAAGGCTCGATGCCGCGGTCGCGCAGCGCCTGCATGGAGTTGCGGCGCACTATCTCTTGTTCGTTGAGTTCTTGAGTTGCCATTTATATGTTTCTTCTTTTTATTGTCTCTGTACTTGAATCAGGATGCGCCTGGGAGCGGAATCCGTCATTGGATGCAAAAGTACAAAAAAATAAGCATTATTCCAAACCTTCGCACGCCCGTGTGAGCCTTATGAAGTCCTCGACGCCGAGCCGCTCGGGACGCTGGGCCATCAGGGGGTCCTGCAGCATGGGGCTTCCAGGCGGCAGGAGGCTCCCGATGCTGTTGCGCAGGGTCTTGCGCCGCTGGCCGAAGGCCGTCTTGACCACGGTCTTGAATTTGGCTTCGTCGCAGCCCAGCGACGTGCGGGAGTTGCGCGTCAGGCGGATGACGCCGCTGCGCACCTTGGGCGGGGGATTGAAGACGCCCGGCTC
>CAZHCM010000247.1:0-1659 GCA_964531005.1 uncultured Sangeribacter sp.
CGGAGACCCCGCCGTAGTTCGCCGCTTCCGCGAGACCCTGCATATCGACTAAGGCTCGCAAGCGGGCCTTAAAGAGGCTTAAATCACAAAGACTTCCCCTTCCCATTCGCCCCGGCCTACGGCCTGGGCGAAGTTGTACTTGGCGATGCCGAGGTCGATGAGATTGTGCTCCACGGAGGTGTCGACGCGGGCATAGACGCGCCTCTCCCCCTCCGCTTCGCGCACACCGAAGCGCACGGGCTGCCCGTTGCGCCACGACGGTGCGCACGCTACCCCCTCAAGCCCGGCGCGAAGCCACGGAAACTCCTTCTCCGCCTCGGCGAAGGTGGTCGTATTGTCCTCCCAGAAGAACTCCGGAGCCTTGCGCTTACCCTTGACCATCTTGGTCATCAGCCCCATCAGTCGGCGCGGGGAGTCCGCCGCGTAGCCGAAGAGCACCAGCATCAATATGCGCTGGCCGGCGCGCAGGGGCACGTTGACAGCATCGTGGTCGAAGGTGCCTCCGACGAAACAGGTGCCCAGGCCGGCCTTGACAGCCTTCATCACAAACTGCTCGGCGAAGTATCCGGCCCGCTCGACGGCGTCGGGATACGTGTCCTCGATGACGCAGGCCACGTAGTTGGCGGGGTTCTTAAACATCCCGTAGCTCCTCTTGAACCCCTTGAAGGGATCCGAGTCGCCCAGACGCATCTGAAACCATAGTCCTGGCTCGTGGGTGTTTGTCATCGTCAGTTCTGCCTGCAGCGACTTGGCGATGTCTGCAGGGACAGGCTCGGTGGTGTAGTCCCTGACTGAATGTCTCGATTGAAGCTCTTCAAGTGTGTACATATTTCGTGCTTTTTATAGTATGACAATAGAGGATACGCCCGCGCAGTGCGGGGGTATCCTCTATTGTAACAGCGACAGTGTGCTGATGGTTCTCGCTTAAGCGTTGGGGGCGTCGGCGTCGTTGGCGGGCTCTTCGATGACGATCTCGAAGTCTTCGAGGAAGGCCATCGTCTTGTCGATGTAGTCTTCCATCACGACGTCGTCCTCCACGAAGGGCACGTGGGCGCGGTAGGCCTCCATCACCTGCTCGATGTAGGGCGACGATTTCAGCGGACGGCGGAAGTCGATGGCCTGGGCGGCGTTCATCAGCTCGATGGCGGCGATATACTTCAGGTTGCTGATGATCTTGTGCAGTTTGGTGGCGGCGTTGGCGCCCATCGACACGAGGTCTTCCTGACCGTTGGAGCTGACGATGGAGTCGCACGATGCGGGCCAGGCGTACATCTTGTTCTGGCTCACCACGGATGCTGCGGCATACTGCGGGATCATGAATCCGGAGTTGAGGCCCGGCTTGGCCACGAGGAACTCCGGCAGCCCTCTCAGGCCCATGATAAGCTGGGCCACGCGTCGCTCGGAGATGTTGCCAAGCTCATGCAGGGCCACTCCCATGTAGTCGAAGACCAGGGCGATGGGCTCGCCGTGGAAGTTGCCGCCCGAGATCACCAGGTCCTCGTCGGGGAAGACGGTGGGGTTGTCGGTGACGGAGTTGATCTCGGTGTGGAGCACCTCGGTGACGTGCCACATGGCGTCCTTCACGGCGCCGTGCACCTGCGGGATGCAGCGGAACGAATACGGATCCTGCACATGCTCCTTCTCGCGGGCGATGATCTC
>CAZHCM010000248.1:0-1658 GCA_964531005.1 uncultured Sangeribacter sp.
GTGGCCCAAAAGTCGATGACTACCGGTTTGCCGGATTCGATGGCCTCGCGGGCCGTTTGATCAGTAAATTGCTGTGCCATGATATTGATATTTTGTTAAACTGTTGGCAATTTGTCAGACTCGCTCTCCTCCCGTGGAGGATTACCGGGCGTAAAGTTAGCGCAAAAATTCGGGATTTCCAAATTTTCCGGCCATTCTTTTGCCATCGCAAGCGATGGCTGCCAGGGACGGAGCTGGGACGGGGGCTGGGCCAGAGCTTTGCTATACCGTCATCACCCGGTAGGGGATGCCATAGCTTTCGATGAGACGGATGGTGGACTTGTCGAGAGGGATGCGGTGGCGCGAGTGCACTCGGATGGTCTGGCGCGTGGTGCTGTCATAGAGCTCCAGGTAGAGGTCGCCGGTGCGGGCGCCCTCGGCCTTTGCCTGCTCGGAGAGGGAGGTGAGCTTGCCAAAGAACTCGGGGTCGGAGAAGTTGACTTCCAGGAAGACGCAGACTGCGTTGGCCACACGGCCCGAAAGCGAGTCGAGCGGGAGCACTTCCGCGATCTTAAACTCCGGCTCGGCGGGATTGAACATGCGCCCTTGCACGGCCCCGCGCAGCAGCACTGCGCTTCCCTGGCGCAGACGAGGGAAGATGTTCTGGAAATCCCTGCCGAAAAGAGCGAACTCGTACTTGCCGGTGAAATCCTCGAGGGTGACGCGGCCGAAAGGTTGCCCCTTCTTGGTGGTGCGTTCCTCCAGGGACGTGACCATGCCGCCGATCTGCAGCTGGGCCCCCATCTCCATCTTGTCCTCTATGTCGGCGCAGGAGGCGTTGCAGCCATATGTCAGCTCCATATAGTAGGGGTCGAGGGGATGGGCGCTCAGGTAGATTGTCACGAGCTCCTTCTCCTTCTCCAGGAGGGCCAGGCGGGGCCATGGGTCGAACTTGGGGAAGGGGGGACGGTTGGTGGCTATCTCCTCCTCGTCGCCGAAGAGGGAGAGCTGGAGGGAGTTCTTGTCGTTCTGGTATCCCTGGCCGTAGCGCACCAGCGTGTCCGCGTATGTGTTGTCGCCCGAGGAGGATACGAGCATCTCGCGGGAGATGCCGAAGCTGTCGAAGGCCCCGGCCATTGCAAGGTTTTCGATGGCGCTGCGGTTGCAGGCCGAGAGGTTGACCCGCTCCACGAAGTCGAATATGTCCTGGAAGGGACCGTTCTGGTCGCGCTCCTGGAGGATGGCGCCCACGGCATTGAGGCCCACACCCTTGATGGCGGCCAGCCCGAAACGCACGGCGCCGTCGGCCGATACGCCAAACTTCTCGCGCGACTCGTTGATGTCGGGGCCCTTGACGTCGAGGCCCATACGCACACATTCGTCCATGATGGTCTTGAGCTTGCCGGTGTCTGCCAGGTTGCGGCTCAGGACGCCGGCCATGTACTCTGCGGGGTAGTTGGCCTTCAGGTATGCGGTCTGGTAGGCCACCCAGCTATAGCATGTGGCGTGGCTCTTGTTGAAGGCGTAGGAGGCGAACTTCTCCCAGTCGCTCCAGATTTTTTCCAGCACCTTGGCGTCGTGGCCGTTGGCCTGCCCCTGCTCCATGAACTTCACCTTGAGCACAGCCATCTTGTCGATCTGCTTCTTGCCCATGGCCTTGCGGAGCATGTCGCTCTCGC
>CAZHCM010000249.1:0-1599 GCA_964531005.1 uncultured Sangeribacter sp.
GGAGCCGTCGAGGAGGTTGATGGTGTGGATGTCACCCTCCTCGAAGCCGATCATGTCGAAGGCCAGGTCGGGGATGTTGATGCGCACGTGAGCCTCGGAGTCGGCGAAGTTGGCCACGATCAGGAGCGCCTCCTCGCCGTGATAGCGAACGAAGGCAAACTGACGGTGAGGGTCGAAGCCGGGATTGCGGAGATTGACATACATGAGGTCGAAGAATTTACCCTCGCGGATGGCTACACGTTCGTTGCAGAGCGTCAGCACGGTGCGATACTGCTCGCGAAGCCACTTCTCCTGCGCGGTGAGATGCTTGAGCGAGGGGCGACCCTTGTTGAGCCAGCGGCGCAGGGTGTCGTAGCTCCAGTAGTCGGTGATGGTGGAGCGGCAGTTGTCGCCAGCGAAGCCCTCGTTGTCGCGCGCCGACTCTCCAAGTTCCTGGCCGTAGTAGATCATCATCGGCCCGGTAGAGATCATCGCGCTGACCACCAGCGAGGGGATAACGCGAGACGGGTCGCCGGCATACTCGCGCGAGCCGAAACGCACCTCGTCGTGGTTTTCGAGGAAGTTGAGCATCCGGTCGCCGATGCCGTCGACGGTCTGCCAGGCGCCGGTCAGGCGCGCCGCAGAGTGGTTGCTGATCTCGATGTCCTTGAGAGTGTCGTAGAGGTTGACCTTGTCGTAGAGGTAGTCGAAGCAGCCGTAGTCGAGGAAGGGGCGGTAGAGGCCTACGTCGTATATCTCGCCGATGAACATCACCCCGGGATACGACTTCTTGACCTGCGGGATGGCCCAGTGCCAGAAAGCGAGGGGCACCATGAAGACCATGTCGCAGCGGAAACCGTCGATACCCTTCGAGGCCCAGAAGCGCAGGATGTGGAGCATCTTGAACCACGTGTCGGGCACCGGCTCGAAGTGGTCGCTGCCGTCGCCGTAGTCGTGGCCGTAGTTGAGCTTGACAGTCTCATACCAGTCGTAGGGGCCGCAGAAGGCGTGGAAGCAGTCGTTGCCCGTGGCCTTGGCCGGAAACTCCACATAGGGCTTCGTGCCGGGGGCGTCGAGGGGTATGGATGGGGAGAACTGCTGGTTGGTGACGTAGTAGTAGTTGTTGTTGGGCGCGAAACCCATGCTGATGTTGTCGTGGGCGCCGAAGTCCTCTATGCCGCGCGGGGCGGCGTCGGAGTGGTAGACGCGGAAGGTGTGGTTGGGCACGAAGTCGATGATTACCTTCATCCCCTCGTCGTGGATGCGCTTGACGCAGTCCTCAAACTCCTTCATCCTCCGCTTGGGATTGACGGCCAGGGCCGTCGCCACGTCGTAGTAGTCCTTGATGGCGTAGGGGCTACCGGCCTCACCCTTGACGATGTTGGGGTTGTCGGGTGTGATGCCGTAGGCGGAGAAGTCGGTCTTGGTGGCGTGCTCGATTACTCCCGTGAGCCAGAGGGTGTTGACGCCAAGGTCCTTGATGGCCCGCAGGGTCAGACCCTTGAGGTCGGCGAGTTTGCCGGAGCCGTTCTGCTCGAGGGTGCCGTGGGGCACGCAGGGGTCGCACTGGTTGGTGAATATGCGCGGGAAAAGCTGATATATGATAAGTTTCTCTTTCAC
>CAZHCM010000250.1:0-1597 GCA_964531005.1 uncultured Sangeribacter sp.
ATTAACCATTATAAAGACCAAAAGACTATGAAGACCATCCATCTTGACGTAGATCACGCGATTTACTTCGCGAAGAAAGAATATGACGCCCTCCAGGGGGCTGCCTCCGAGGCCTTGACCACACTGGTCGAGGGCACCGGCGCGGGCAACGACTTCCTGGGCTGGGTGAAACTCCCCTCCGAGACTCCGGCCGACCTGCTGGAGCGCATCAACATGACCGCCGCCCGCCTGCAGAAAAACTGCGACTACGTGGTGTGTGTCGGCATCGGCGGCAGCTATCTGGGCGCCAAGGCCGTCAACACCGCCCTGCAGGGTGCCTTCGACGAGTACTACCAGCCGAAGGAGAACGCTCCGAAGGTTGTGTACGCCGGCCAGAACATCGGCGAGGAATACCTCAGCGAGCTGAAGGCCCTGCTGAAGGGGAAGCGCTTCGGCATCATCGTCATCTCCAAGTCAGGCACCACCACCGAGCCCGCCATCGCCTTCCGCATGCTCAAGGCCCAGCTTGAGGAGCAGGCCGGCAAGGATGCCGCCAAAGACCTCATCGTGGCCATCACGGACGCCTCCAAGGGAGCCCTGCGCACCCTGGCCACTCAGGAGGGTTATGAGACGTACGTCATCCCCGACAACGTAGGCGGCCGCTTCTCCGTGCTGACTCCCGTGGGCCTGCTCCCCATCGCAGTGGCCGGACACGACATCAGCAAGCTCGTCGCAGGCGCCGCTGCCATGGAGGAGACTGTGGCCCATCCCGGCCCCGACAACCCTGCCGAGGAGTATGCACGCATGCGCAACGCCCTCTACCAGTCGGGCAAGAAGATCGAGATCCTGGTCAACTACAACCCCAAGCTCCACTATTTCGCAGAGTGGTGGAAGCAGCTCTATGGCGAGAGCGAGGGTAAGGACGGCAAGGGTATCTTCCCTGCCAGCGTAGACCTGACCACCGACCTGCACTCCATGGGCCAGTGGATCCAGGAGGGTGAGCGCACCATCTTCGAGACTGTGCTCTCCGTCAAGGAGCCTGCAGTGGAGGAGCGCATACCCTCCGACGAGCAGAACCTCGACGGCATCAACTTCCTGGCCGGAAAGCGCGTTGACGACGTCAACAAGCAGGCCGAGCTGGGCACCATGATCGCTCACGTCGAAGGCGGCGTGCCCAACATGCGCATCGAGCTCCACTCGCTCGACGAGTACACCCTGGGCCAGCTCATCTACTTCTTCGAGTTTGCCTGCGGCGTCAGCGGCTACATGCTCGGCGTCAACCCCTTCAACCAGCCCGGCGTAGAGGCATACAAGAAGAACATGTTTGCCCTCCTCGAGAAGCCCGGCTACGAAAAGGAGACCGAGGCCATCAAGGCCAAGCTCGCCAAGTAAGCCGACCCCAAAACCCTATAACGCGACAGGCGTCCCGCTTCGAGAAGCGGGGCGCCTGTCACGTTTGGAGCGTAAGCCTCAGGCTTGCACACTTGTCAGTGACTCTTCAGGTTGCGTTTGATTGGCTCTTGCGTATCTGGAAAGTTTTCGCTAAATTTGTCGGCATAAAGAGACTGAAGATGAAGAAGCCTGTGAAATACCCTGTCGGAGAGCAATCCTTTGAGCA
>CAZHCM010000251.1:0-1592 GCA_964531005.1 uncultured Sangeribacter sp.
CATCGGCATCGTGGGCGAGTGCAACGTGCAATACGCCTACGACCCAGAGTCGATGGACTACCGCGTCATCGAGGTCAACGCACGCCTGAGCCGCTCGTCGGCCCTGGCGTCAAAGGCCACCGGCTTCCCCCTGGCATTTGTGGCCGCAAAGCTCGGCCTTGGGTACGGCCTGTTCGACCTCAAGAACTCCGTGACCAAGGAGACGACCGCATTCTTCGAGCCCGCCCTGGACTATGTGGTGGTCAAGCTGCCGCGCTGGGACCTCGGGAAGTTCCACGGCGTGCGCCGCGAGATCGGATCCTCGATGAAGTCGGTGGGGGAGGTCATGGCCATCGGGCGTACCTTCGAGGAGGCCATTCAGAAAGGCCTGCGCATGATAGGGCAGGGGATGCATGGCTTCGTGGGCAACAAGGAACTCGCACCCGCCGACATCGACAAGGCCCTGCGCGAGCCGACCGACAAGCGCATCTTCGTCATAGCCGAGGCCCTGGAAAAGGGTTATACGGTGGAGCGGATCCACGACCTTACGAAAATCGACAAGTGGTTTCTCTTCAAGCTCCAGAACATCATCCGCACCTCCCATGAGCTGGGCGCCTTCGATACCCTGCGCGAGCTTCCCGACGAGCTTCTGCGCAAGGCCAAGAAGCAGGGATTCAGCGATTTCCAGGTGGCGCGGGCAATCTTCAAGGACAAGATGACGGACGGCGCGACCGCCTCGATGTACGTGCGCCGTCACCGCAAGGCGCGTGGCATTGTCCCCGTGGTCAAGCAGATCGACACCATGGGAGGCGAATATCCGGCGCAGACCAACTATCTCTACGTGACCTACAACGGCACCACCGACGACATCGACTTCCAGCACGACCATCGCTCGATCGTGGTGCTCGGCTCCGGAGCCTACCGCATCGGATCTTCGGTGGAGTTCGACTGGTGTTCGGTCAACGCCCTGATGACCGTCAAGAAGGAGGGGTATCGCTCGGTGATGATCAACTACAATCCCGAGACCGTGTCGACCGACTACGACATGTGCGACCGCCTCTACTTCGACGAGCTGACCTTCGAGCGCGTGATGGACATCCTTGAGATGGAACAGCCTTACGGCACCATAGTCAGCGTCGGCGGGCAGATACCCAACAACCTTGCCATGCGTCTCGACGCCGAAGGACAGACACTGCTCGGCACCTCGGCCGCAAGCATCGACAACGCCGAGGACCGTCACAAGTTCTCCTCCATGCTCGACCGCCTCGGCATCGACCAGCCCCGCTGGAGGGAGCTGACCTCGATGAGCGACATCAACGAGTTTATCGACGAGGTGGGCTTCCCCGTGCTCGTGCGCCCGAGCTACGTGCTGTCGGGGGCGGCCATGAACGTCTGCTCCAATCCCGAGGAGCTGGAGAGGTTCCTGCGCCTGGCCGCCAACGTCTCGAAGCAGTACCCGGTCGTGGTCAGCGAGTTCATACAGGGGGCCAAGGAGATCGAGATGGATGCCGTGGCTCAGAACGGCGAGATCAAGGCCTACGCCATCAGCGGGCATATCGAGTTTGCCGGCGTGCACTCGGGCGACGCCACCATACAGTCCCCGCCGCAGAAGC
>CAZHCM010000252.1:0-1530 GCA_964531005.1 uncultured Sangeribacter sp.
CTCGAAGAAGATCTGCTTGGCGACGTCCTCGCCGATCTCGCACTCGGGGTCGATTTCGCGGGCCTCGGTCAGGCCGATCTGCAGGTCCTTGTTCTCCACCTCGTCGTCGGCCACTACGGTGAGGTTCTGATAGATCTCGCAGTCGCCCTTGTCGGGGTTCATGATGACGTCGAAGTTCTCGTCCGAGCCGAACATCTTGGCCAGCACGTTGCGGAATGACTCCTCGAGCACGCTTATCATCGTGGTCTTGTCGATGTTCTTCAGCTCCTTGAACTCCGCGAACCTGTCGACCATATTGACCGTCTCTGCTTTCTTTGCCATGGTGTGTGTCTTGTGTGTATCGTGTGGTGTTGATTATTCGTATCTATAGCGGCAGGGCTTCAGAATTTCAGCATGTAGCATACCTTCTTGGCCTGGTCGTAGGGCGTGCGCACGGGCACGTCCTCCAGCACGGGGCGCTTGGCCCCTTCGCGGCGCACCTTCTCCTGGGTGACGACGGTGAACCCCTCGTCGTCGCACTCGCTGAGCACGCCGTGGAACTTGCGGCCGTCGCGTGTGAGGACCTCCACCTCGTTGCCCACGTTCTTCTCATACTGGGCCTTGACCTTGAAGGGGGAGGTCAGGCCTGCGGAGCCCACCTCCAGCTCGTAGTCCTCCACGTCGCGGTCGAACTCCGCCTCTATCTCGCGGGTGAGCCCGATGCAGCGGTCCAGGGTGGCGGCGCCGCGCGTGTCGATCTCGACCGTGATCTCGTTGGAGGGTGTCACGTTGAGGTCCACCAGGAAGTAGTCTGTGCCGTCAAGGCGATTTTCGATGAATGTCTGAAGTGCCTGCTTGTCTATCATTATATTTGGGTTTACCTTGAATCAGGGTGAAAAAAGCGGAGAGGACTTGCGTCCCCTCCGGAATACGTCTACAAAGTTACGAAAAAATCCCCGTATCTCCCAATCTCATGGCCTCCATATGTATAGGAGCGGGAAAATATTAACATTTAATAACGTTTCGTCATGCCATTTCGGCGTCCAGGGCGCTCAGAAGGGAGCCGAGGGAGGGGTTTGCTTCCACGGCCTTGCGCAGGAATTCCTGCGGGGGGAGGAGTGTGGCCTCCTTGTCGAGCGTGGGGTCGATGTCGACGGCAAGGGTGAAATCGTCGTTACGCAAGCGGTCGCGCATGAAGGTGGTCAGCGTGGGCATGGCCGTGTCGAAGGCCGTCTTCTGCGGCGGGGTGCCGACCATCAGCCGGTAGCCTCCCTCGGCGGCGGGGGCTGGGAGGGCGTTGCGCATGGCGCTGGTGAGGATCTGCTGGTCGGGATGGGCTTCGATGAAGGCGTTCCAGGCCGCTTCGAGGGCTTCGAGGGTGATAGGCTCCGAGCGGCGGGTCGTGCCGGCGCCCACTGCGGCCTCGGCCTCGGCGGTGTCGGTGATGCTGAGCGTGGAGGCGCGCTTGCTCCGGCGGCGGGGGGAGGGGGCCGGGGAAGGCGCGGCTGAAGGCGCACCCGGTGAGGGTGAGGAGGGGGCTGGCCCCGGATT